>JAUIGD010000075.1 GCA_030430255.1 Verrucomicrobiia bacterium | reverse complement strand
GACGGCCCCTAGGGAACTCCACTGCAGCGCATGAATCTGACCTCAGGCTCCGTATCCTTGCCTCTCGAAGATTGGCAGATCTCCCGTCCGCTGATGCTCTTCGGCCTGGGCGCGGGCGAGGCTGAGGCGCGCGCGCGGAGGATCCAGCAGCTGGACCTGACCTGCGGCCCGGACGCCTTGACGGACTTGGTCTGCCGGTCGCTGATGGAAGACGGGCTGGCTGAGGTCGCCGATGGGGTCCGGGGTCTGCTGGCCTTCCGCAACGCGGTGGCCGGCGGGGCAGTCGACAGACCGTGCGTGATCGTCGTCGGCGGAGCCTCGGGCGTCGGGAAGGATTCTCTCGCCGCCGACCTGGCCTACCTGATCGGGATCGACCGCTCCGTCTCGACCGACTCGGCGCGCGACTCGGTCCGCCGCCAGCTGTTGCAGGAATACGGGGCCGTCGGGTCGATGCCGGCCGAGAAGCGGGTGCTCTTCTCGCCCACCTACCGCGCCGAAGATCCCGGCGCGCTCCTCTCCCAACAGGTGGGCCTGTTGAGCGCTGAGGTGGAGCGGGAGGTCAGCTACTATGAGAGTGTCGAGTTCCCGAAGTATCGGCACCCGTTCGTGTTGGTGCAGGGGGTCCACGCTGTGCCGGGCTTGCTGGCGCCGATGCGCAACCGCCTGCAGCTGGTCCTCACCATCGACGAAGAGCTCCTCGTGAAGCGATATCGGTTCAGGGCAGAGTTCGAGCAGGGCGCGGAGACGGCGGAGAACGAGGGGCTTCGCCGAGGGGACGCCCGGGGTGCCTGCGCGATCCAGAGGCACCTGACCCGCCTGGCGGAGCGATCCGGCACCCGGATCGTGAACGGCGATTCGCGCGCGGAGATGCTGGGCGCTACGGCGGGACACCTCGGGGCGCACCTCGGCCGGATGGCGGGCTCAGAGACGGGGCGATGAGGGTCGCAGCATGCCACTACCACTTGCGCCCCGGGGGGGTCACGACCGTGATGGCCGCTGGAGCAGAAGCGCTCGCGGGCGTCGGGTCGGTCGAGCTGTGCGCCGTTTCGGGCGAGGCGCCCGCGGCGCCCTTCCCGTCGCCGGTTTTGGTGGTTCCAACACTTTGTTATCAAAGTGAGGCGCGCGGCGGCGACGGTGGCCCGGAGGCGCTCGCCGCCGCCATGGGCGCCGCGGCCCCCGACGCGGAGCTCTGGCACGCCCACAACCCGACGCTGGGCAAGCACATCCACCTGCCCGACGCGCTTGCCCAGCTCGGCCGCTCGACGCCCCTTCTGCTGCAGGTGCACGACTTCGCAGAGGACGGCCGGCCGGCGAACCTCGCCGTCCTGCGCCGCGCCCGCACCCCGTACCCCGCCGCGCACTACGCGGCGCTGACCCGCCGCGACCGCGACCGCCTCGTCGCCGCCGGGCTGCCGCCGGAGTTCGCGCACGTCCTGCCGAACGCGGTCGCGCTCGACCCCGCGCCGCCGCCGTCCCCGGGGGGGGATCCGCTGGTGTTCTACCCCGTGCGGGCCATCCCGCGCAAGAACCTCGGCGAGCTGCTGCTGCTCGCCGCCGCCGCGCCGCCGGGGGTGCGGTTCGCGATCGCGGCGGCGCCGGACAACCCGGACTATCTCGCGCACTACGCGCGCTGGGTGGCCTTTGCCGACGAACGGGCGCTGCCGGTCCTGTTCGGGGCCGTGGGCAATGCCGCACCGCCGGGCGCCGATCTCCGCGACCGCTCCTTCGACGGCTGGTACGCCGCGGCGACGCATGCGGTCACGACCAGCACCAAGGAGGGATTCGGCATGGCGTATCTGGAGGCCGCCGCGCGCGGGCGCCCGCTGCTCGGGCGCGACATCCCGGATGTGACGGCGGACCTGCGTGCGGAGGGCTTGCAATTCGGTGGGCTCTACACGGCGCTGCGCATGCCCGATGGGCGCGAATTCGCCGAACTCGACGACGCGGAGCAAAGGGCGGCCATCGCGACCATCCAAGACGATCCGCCCCGGGCCGGGGCGGTCGCCGTCGAGTCGGGACAAGGGGTGCGCTCGCTCGGGGAATGGCTCGCTCGGGTGCTCGGTCGCGACGGCGCGGCCGAACTGGCCGCGAACCGGAGGGCGATCTCGGCTCGGTTCTCGCTCCCCCGCTACGGGCGCGAACTGGTCCGTCTATACCGGTGCGTGATCTCCGAGCCGGCGTCGGAGGTGTGCATCGACGCGGAGCGAGTGCGCGCGCTCTTCCGGCGGGCATGAGCATCCCTGCACCGATCGGCCGGGGCGGGGCGGACACCCCCGGAGGCGGGACGCCCCCGGGACGGACATCGGCGGGACGCCGATGCCACGGAAACGCCGTCGGCTGCGTGTCCCCTCGCCCGGATCGATCACCACATCCGCAGGCGAGGCGCTGCCGATCGTTGATGCTGAGTAGGCGCGGCAGGGATCGGCGAAGCGGCTGGGTAGACACCCTGCCCGAACCGTTCCCAACGGCAACACCCTCAGCATCAACGAGGGCAAGCCGTAGCCCGGAGCCTGGTGATCGATTCGGGTTGGCCGTGCGCGGAACAGCCCCTCGGAGTCGAGTTCCCAACCGGGGAGGCGGTGGGATCGTTCAACACGAATGGCTCCGGAGACGCGGGCCGCGGTGAGAGGCCCTTCGCGTTGCTCAGGGTGACAGTGCGGGAGTGGAATGGTGGGTGTGATGCGGGTTTCTACCCCCGCGGGGAAGGCGGCGTGTCATCCTGACAAGCGCGGCGCCGGAAGGACCCCGCCATGAAACCAGCGGCTGAGCCAACGGGGCGCCCCGGATGCCTTGACGGCCCTAAGCGAGCGGGCACCGGGACGCTGCCGCCCGTCGATGCCTATCCTAAAACGAGCGCCATTCGGGCTAGGTGCGCTCCTCGACCCAGCGTTCGACGAGGTCGAACAGCTGTTCGCGCTCCTTGTCGTAGAAGAGCAGGTGATGGCTCTCTTCGAAGAGGTGGCGGGTCTTGTCTTCCGCCTCGAGGGAGCTGAAGAAGTCGGCGACTTCGTTGGGCGTGGTGAAGACGTCCTTGCCGGGGTGGACGACGAGCACGGGCCGGTCGATCGCTGCGGCTGCGGCGGCGCAACTTTTGACCATCTTCTCCATGGTGCCGAGCATGCGGAAGGTGAGGTGCTCGACGAAGTGGGGGGTCTCGCGCATCTGGTCCCAGTGGTCCTTGTCGGCGTCGCCGGTGACCTGCGCGGGCGCGTCGCCGGCGAGGCGCACGACGGAGACCTTCACGCCAGGGCAGATCTTGATCAGCGCGTGGACGAGAAAGTTTTTCACCGGCGGCAGTTCGCCGGGCAGCGCGACGACCGGGGAGCCGTAGACCAAGCCGCGGACGGCGGCGCGGTTTTCGGCTGCCATGGCCTCGAACCCGTGCATCAGGATCAGCGAGCCGAGGCTCTCGCCATAGAGGAAGACCGGGCGGTCGGGATGCCGGGCACGGACGAGGGAGACGAAAGTGTCGAGGTCGGCGAACCAGTGTTCGCGCGCTTTGATGTCCCCGAGGCGGTCCCGGTCGGGGTCGTTGCCCTGGCCGCGCAGCTCGTAGGCGTAGACGGCGTGGCCTGCGGAGGAGAGGCGCTCGCCGAGCTGGGAGTAATCGGCGGCGGCGCCGCTGAGGCCGTGGACGCAGATGACCGCGGCCTCCGGCGCGGCGTCGGGCAGCCATTTGCTCAGGGGGAACTGGGCGCCGTCGAACGACTCCCAAAGTTCGCGAGCCGGGGCACCGGCGTCAGCGGCATCCTCGCCGGCGGGGGCGCTGGTGGCGGCGGTCATGGCGAAGGCGACGAGGGCGCCCAGCGGCAGCGGGCGGTGCAAAAGCAGCCTAGCGGATCGTCTCACGGCACTCTATCCTCGCGCAGGATCGGGCGCCGCTCAAGGGTTTGGTCCGCCCCAAAAAAGAGGAACGGCGGGGCGCTTTCGCGCCCCGCCGCCCTGTCTCTGCCGAACCCCCTACTGGGTTCAGAGCAAGCCTACCGATGGACAGATAGGAGTTAGTAGCCTTCGGCGACGACCCCCTGCGCGTAGGCGGGGGCGCCGTGTTCCTCGACGTCGAGGCCGCGCTCTTCGATCTCCTCATCGACGCGCACCCCCATGACCATCTTGATGATCGTGAAGCAGACGAAGGAGAAGCCGATGGCCAAGGTGCCGAGGAGCTGGATTCCGAAGCTCGCTTCAGCCGATTCGAGCTGGAAGAACGGGAGGCCCACAGCGAGCGTCCCCCAGATGCCGCACACACCGTGCACGGAGATGGCGCCGACCGGGTCGTCGATCTTGAGGCGGTCGATGGTCAGGATGGAGAACACCACCAAGGCTCCGGCCGCCAGGCCGATGATCATCGAGGCGGGGATGGTGACGCTGTCGGCACCGGCGGTGATGCCGACGAGGCCGGCGAGGATCCCGTTGAGGGCCATCGACAGATCGGGTTTCTTCAGGAAGGCCCAGGAGGCGGCGATGGCGGCGATGGCGCCGGTCGAGGCGGCGAGCGCGGTGGTCATGCAGACGTAGGAGATCGCTCCCGGGTCGGCGCTGAGGACCGAGCCGCCGTTGAACCCGAACCAGCCGAGCCAGAGGAGGAACACGCCGATCGCGGCGAGGGGCATGGAGTGGCCGAGGATGGGCTTGATGCCGTCCTTCGTGTATTTGCCACGGCGCGGGCCGAGCACGAGGACGCAGGCGAGCGCGGCGAAGCCGCCGAAGCCGTGCACCACCGACGAGCCGGCGAAGTCGTAGAAGCCCATGTCGTCGAGCCAGCCTTCACCCCACTTCCAGCTGCCGGTGATCGGGTAGGCGATGCCGACGAGCAGGACGGCGAAGATCATGAACGAGGGGAGTTTGATCCGCTCGGCGACGGCGCCGGAGACGATGGTCGCGGCGGTCGCGGCGAACATGGCCTGGAAGAGGAAGTCGGTCCAGCCGGTCTGGCAGAGCGCGGTGCCGCCGTAGGTCAGGTCGTTGCCCTCGTTCCCAGCCATGGTGATCGGCTTGCCGATGGCGAAGATGTCCGAGACCGACCAGTTGCCGAGCGGATACATCGCGTTGAAGCCCCACAGGGCGTAGAGGATCAGGCCGGCGCTGATGATGAACACGTTCTTGAACAGGATGTTCACGGTGTTCTTCTGTTGGGTGAGGCCCGATTCCAGCGTCGAGAAGCCGAGGTGCATGAGGAACACGAGGAAGGCGCAGATCAGCACCCAGAGGTTGCTCAGGCCGAAGAAGGGTGCGCTCTCATAGCGGTCGTAATAGCCCTCCGCCGCCGACTTCTGTTCGGCGGTGAGGACGGATGTGTCGCCGCCGAGCTGCATGTACTTGTAGATGGACGCACCGATCGCATCGACCGTCCCCTCGCTGTAGCCCTCGGCTTCGGGGTCGAGCGCAGCGGCGGTCACGGCGAACTCGTCGGCGGTAGGGTCGATGAGTTCAGCCTTTGCCGCCGCGCCGAACATGAGCACGAAGGCCGCCACGAGCGTGCCGAGGCGGTGGGTGAGTTTCGAAGAAAAAGAGAATGGGTTCATAGGCGTAGGTTTCCGGAGGTTGGAGTGTTTGACGTTTGAGTTGGCAGCCCCGAGGGGGACCGCGGTGTGTAGGGGCTCCGCGAGAGCGGCGAACCCTATTAAGCAGAGTGCGTGCCAAGTTTGCGGTGCGGCGCTGAGAAGGCCGGTTGGGCGGGGGCCGATCGGCCTCGATCCACGGTCGGGGCGCGATGGTTGGGGGCGATCAGGCGCCTCGTGTCGGGCGGTGTTCGCCCGAATCGACCACCAAGCTCCAGGCTGCGGCTTGCCCTCGCTGACGCTGAGGGCGTCACCTTGTCCGCCCGCTTCGCACCCGGCAGTCGATCGGGGACGCCCCGGTGGTCCGGCGCGCCGGTTTCAGCGCGGGGTCCTTCCGTCGCTACGCTTGTCAGGATGACACCGCACTCCCATGGCAGGGCTGGTGGCGATCCCCACACTCCGCCCTGACTGCTCTCAAATCCGCGGAGCGGTCACCCTGATCAACGCGAAGGGCCTCTCACTGCGATCCGCGTCTCCGGAGCCCCCTGCTGTCCCATGACCCCAGCGCCCCGTGGGCTCGCTTGCGAACCCGATTCGGCGGGGCACATCCGTACGCGCTTGCAGCGGGAGCAGCCAGGGTCTCCTGGAGCGAGCATCGATCCCCATTCTCCATTTTCGGACTCAATCCGTCGGAGATTGGACTCAAACTAGCCCGGATCGATCACCACCTCCGCAGGCGAGGCGCCGCCATTCGTTGAGGCTGAGCAGGCGGCGGCAGGGACCGGTGAAGCGGCTGGGTGAACACCCTGCCCGAGCCGGTCACCACGCCAACGCCCTCAGCGTCAACGAGGGCGAGCCGCAGCCCGGAGCTTGGTGAGCGATTCGGGCTAGCGCCATTCGGGCTAAGACAGGGAGAAGTGGTCGGCGCTCTGGTAGCCGCCGTCGGTCGCCTTGGCGATCTGCAGGGTCACGTCGGTCAACAGCGAGCTGGCGCCGAACCGGAACCGTTCGGCCGAGAGCCACGCGTCGCCGAGGGTCTCTTTGACCATGACCAAATAGTGCAGCGATTCCTTGGCGGTGCGGATGCCGCCGGCGGGCTTCATGCCGACCCGGATCCCGGTGTCGTAGAAATGGTCGCGGATCGCTTCGAGCATCGCCAGGGTCACGGGCAAGGTGGCGGCCTTGGGGATCTTGCCGGTGGAGGTCTTGATGAAGTGGGCGCCCTCGCCCATGGCGATCTCGCTGGCGCGGCGGACCTGGTCGTAGGCTCCGATCTCGCCGACTTCGAGGATGACCTTCAGGTGGGCGTCGCCGCAGGCGGAGAGCGTCTGCCGGATCTCGCGCGCGACGGTGCGGAAGTCGCCGGCGAGGAAGGCGCCGCGCGGGATGACCATGTCGATCTCGTCGGCGCCCTGGTCGACGGCGAAGCGGACGTCGTCGAGTTTGATCGGCAGCGGCACCTGGCCCGCCGGGAACGCGGTGGCGACGGAGGCGACCTTGATGCCGCTGCCGGCGAGCTGGCGTTTGGTCTCGGCGACGAGGTTCGGGTAGACGCAGACGGCGGCGCAAGGCGGGCAGTTGAAGCGGTCGGGCATGGGCTGCCGCGCTTTGGCGCAGAGGTGGGCGACCTTGCCCCGGGTGTCCGCGCCCTCGAGCGTGGTGAGGTCCATCATCGACACCGCCAGTTTCAGCCCGGCGAGTTTGCTCGCGCCCTTGATGCTGCGTTTGGTGAAGGTGGCGGCGCGTTCTTCGAGTCCGACTTGGTCGATCATGGGAGAGCTGGTTGTGGGGGCGGCGAGGAGGTCGGGGAATGCAGTAGGTGACGACGCGCCGCCGGTCAATCCTGCGGCCGGTGCTCCCGGCGGGGAGGCTGGCCCACGCTAGCCCGAATGGCGCTCGGTTGAGCCGGGCGCTCGGCGGTTTGGGCCGAGGACGGAACCGATGCTCGCTGCGGGAGATCCTCGTGGGTTCCGCCGTTTAAGCCCGAATCGATCACCCCATCCGCAGGCGAGGTGCCGCCATTCGTTGATGCTGAGTAGGCGGCGGCAGGGATCGGTGAAGCGGCTGGGTGAACACCCTGCCCGAGCCGGTCACCACGCCAACACCCTCAGCATCAACGAGGGCAAGCCGCAGCCCGGAGCTTGGTGATCGATCCGGGTTAGCCGTGCGTGGAACAGCCCCTCGGAGTCGAGTTCCCAACCGGGGAGGCGGTGGGATCGTTCAACACGAATGGCTGCGGAGACGCGGACCGCGGTGAGAGGCCCTTCGCGTTGCTCAGGGTGACATTGCGGGAGTGGAATGGTGGGCGTGTGGCGGGTTTCGGCTCCCGCGGGGAAGTCGCCATGTCATCCTGACAAGCGCAGCTCCGGAAGGACCCCACCCTGAAAACCCGCGTTCCGGGCCACCGGGACGTCCTGGACCGTCTGCCGGGTGCGGAGCGGGCGGGCAAGGAGACGCCTTCCCGTCGATGCCCCACCTTCACCGGGGGCCGTTCGGGCTAGCCCGGATCGATCACCACATCCGCAGGCGAGGCGCCGCCATTCGTTGATGCTGAGTAGGCGGCGGCAGGGATCGGCGCTGCGGCTGGGTGGACACCCTGCCCGAGCCGGTCACCACGCCAACACCCTCAGCGTCAACGAGGGCGAGCCACAGCCCGGAGCTTGGTGGTCGATCCGGGCTAGGGCGGTCAGCCAAGCCGCGGTCGCGGGGCGGTGCCGTGCAGGGTCACCCACTTGCCGACGCGCACGGCGCAGGGCTCGGGCAGACCCGCCTCGTCGGCGGCTTCACGGACGGCGGCTTCGTGGGCGCGGAGGATGCCGCTCAGCATCCAGACGCCACCGGGGGCCAGTGCGTCGCGGATCTTGTCGAGGTGGGCGCAGAGGATGTCGGCGAACACGTTGGCGGCGACCAGGTCCCAGCGGCGGCGCCCGGGCCGCCAGTCGAACAGGTCGGCGCGGGAGAGCTTCAGGCGGCGGTCCCCGGCGAGGCCGTTGCGCTCCGCGTTGCGCTCTGCGACGCGGATGGCGGCGGGGTCGAAGTCGAAGCCCTCGGCCCGGGTGGCGCCGAGCTTCAGGGCGGCGATGGCGAGCAGGCCGGTGCCGGTGCCGATGTCGAGCATCGACCATCCATGGCCGGCGCGTCGGAAGCCGCGTGCGGCGTCGGCGGTGAGGCGCAGGCAGGTGGCGGTGGTGGCGTGATCGCCGGTGCCGAAGGCGAGCTCCGGGGGGATGCAGATCACCGATCGTCCCGGGTGTTCGGCGCGCAGCGCTTCGATCTGTCGGGGGTCTTCATCGGGGGTGACCAGGAGCGCGTCGCGGATCTTGATGGGCGCCGCCGGCGGGGGGGCGAGCGCCGCCCAGTTCTGCGGTTCGAGCCGGCGCACCTTGCCGCCCCATTCGGCGGCGATGGCCCCGGCCTCTTCGGCGGTGTCGCAATAGACCTCGATGCGCATCGATTTGCCCGAGGGGGGGATGTTGAACACCGCGCCCGGGCGGTCGCGGAGGCGCTCCTCCCAAACGTCCGCCGACCCTGCGGGGGTGCGTTTGGTCCAGACGTAGGTGGAGGGCATGGAGGGAAACGGAACCGGGCCGCGCCAGTCTCCTGGGCGGCCCGGTTGCGGAGTGTTGCCGGGGGGCGCGGCGCCCGTCGTCGCTACAGCTGGGTGCGGATGACGGCGCTGTCACCGTTGGTGAACTCGACCCAGAAGACCATCCGGCCGGCGCCGTTGATGCTGACCATCTGCTGGGGGCGGTCGCCGTTGTTGTAGCCACCGACTTGGAAGCTGGCGATGGTGCGCATGACGCCGGGCAGGACCTCGAGGGTGAGCCCTTCGCGGATGAGGAGGGAGAGGCCGCCGCCCGGGTTGCGGACCCAGATGCCGCTGTCGTTGGTCGGCGCGACCCCGCCGCCGGAGACGTAGCCGACGAAGGCGACGTGGCCACCGTCGCCCGCGATCGGCGGGTCGAAGCTGTCGAAGCTCGCGCCGGCGATGCCGGGGGCGGCGTCGCCGCTCAACACCTCGGCGTCGATGGAGGTCGGGAGTCCGGTGACGAGCGTGCTCCAGATCCCCTCGCCGCCGCCGTTGAGGTAGGCGCGGAGGATGTAGTCGCCGTCGTCGTTCATCATCGGCGGGGTGAAGTCGAGGAAGGTGGTGGCGGTGCTCGGGGCGGCGTCGCCTTCCTGGGCGATGAGCGAGGGGGCGGCGAAGCCGGCGTCGGCGGAGTAGAAGATCGCCGTGTCGTTGGCGCCGGTGATGGCGCCGCCGGTGAGGGTGCTGCGGAAGACGACGGGGGTGCCGCCGAGGACGGCTTTCCGGGACAGTGCGGCCTGCACCGGGCGGAGGTAGTCGCCGCCGGTGCCGGGCGCGGCCATGCCGCCTTGGGCGATCGGCGGGAACAGGGTGCCGGTGTTGGCGTCGGCGACCCAGAGACCCGTTTCGGTGAGCGGGGTGACCGCCGGGCCGCCGGTGCCTTCGCGGAGCAAGCCTTCGAAGAGGAGGATGCCCGTGTCGCTGATGAACAGCTCCGAGTTGTTGAGGAGGTAGTCGAAGACGGCGCCGGGGTTGACGGGGCTGAGCGCATCGGTCTCGCCCTCCCAAGCGACGATGCGGTTCTGGGCGCCGTCGAAGACGCCGATGGCGGAGTTGTTGTTGGTGTGGATCTCCCCGGGGGCGGGCGGCGGGCTGACCGGCGGCACCTGTTCGCGGAACAGGACGGTATACGGCACCTGGCCGGCGGAGTTGATCGGCGGTGCGCGGCGCGAAACTTCATAGACCTCGGCGGCGGGGTCGATGCCGATGATCCCGGAATCGCCGCCGCGGATGAGCAGGGAAGCGCCGGCGCTGCCGTCGGGGTCGGACCACACGCCGAAGGTGTTCCACTTGTCGATGCCGAGGCCGGCGTCGTAGCGGATGCTGGAGAAGTAGGCCGCGTCGCCGGCGTCGTTCCAGGCGGGGAGGCGGGTCATGTTCTGGTGGACCGGGCCGCCGAGGCCGGGGACGGGATCCCCCTGCTGCACCATCTTGGTGAGGACGAAGGGATCGGTGGGCAGGGCGCCGGGCTCCTCGTACCAGATGCCTTGGTAATCCGAGATCGGCAGGTGGGCGCGGAAGATCACGCGGCCGTCGGCGGCCATGGTGGCGACCGGGCGGATGGTGTCGAAGACGGTGGCGGTGCCGGGTGCGGGCTGGCCGGAGACGGCGATGATCTCGAAGGGCGGCGGGCCGAAGATGAACATGCCGTTGCCGCTCGAGTGGGCGATCTTCATCAGCACGTTGGAGGCGGGGAGCGAACTGGGGCGGCCGCCGGCACCGCCGTCGTTGCGGACGCTGATCGTCACATCGGTGATGGTTTCGGTGGTGGCCAAGGTCGGCTTGTAGGTGTCGCTCTCGCGCAGGACCAACATCGCGCCCATGCCGTCATCCTCGTCGATCCAGAGACCGTGGTTCAGCGATGCGGTGGCATCGCCACCGGTCAGGTTGGCGCGGAACGCGACCCGGCCGCTGTCGCCGACGGCGTAGACGCTGAGCGAATTGGCGAAGATCGCCCCGGCGGTCCCCGGCGCGGCGCCGCCCTCGCGGGCGATCAGCGTGAGGCCGCTCCCCGGAGTGTAGCGGTAGATCGCCTCGTTGCTGTGGTTGTTGGTGGGCGGGGTGCTGCCCGGGACACCGACGATGGTGGCGTGGAAGACGATGTCGCCGTTATCGCACATCACCGGTTGGGAAAACTCGGTGAACACGGGGTTGTTCGGGGCGGCGGCAAAGCCGGGGGCGGCCTGCCCCTCTTGGGCGATCAGCTCCAAGCTCCCGCCGGCGTTGGTCCAGATGGTGATGTCGTTCGAATAGAGCCCGCCGAAGCGGATGGTGTTGCCGGCTTGGATGCCCGGCCCGCGCAGCGTGCAGCGGAAGGCGCACTGGCCGGCGTCGTTGAGCGACGTCCCGCTCGGGCGGAAGAACTCGGTCATGGGGGGCAGGCTCGCGGCCGCGGCGGAGGCGTCGTCGCCCTCGCGGACAACGAGCACCGGTGCGGCGGGCGGGCCGGCGAACATCGCTTCGTTCGTGGCGCCGGTGATCGCCCCGGTGAGGAACGAGGCGAACATGATCTGGCCGCCGTCGTTGTTGGCGACCTCGGCGTAGATGTCGCCGATATCGACACCGGGGATCGTGCTGGCGTCACCCTCGCGGATCAGGAGGTTGCCGGCATCGTCCCAGAGCCCCGTGTCGGCGGTGACGGCTCCGGTCAGGCCACCCCAGAAGACGAGGTCGCCGTTGTCGTTGAGCGCTTGGCCGGGGTTCTGGAAGTCGGTGAAGGTTTCGGCGGTTCCGGGGGCGGCGTCGCCGACCACCGCGACCCGTCCGGTCGGACCGCCGAGCGGGCGGTTGAAGATGCCTGTCGAGGCGGAAGCGAGGCGGTTTTGCGCGGAGACTTTGCCGGTGTCGGAGAGGTGGACGGGGAGGTTGACGGCGTCGAAGCTGTCGCCGCCGCCGGGGATGGTGTCGCCCTCCAGATAAAAAAGATCGAGGGGGGCGCCCACCTGACCGGTCCAGAGGCCGACGTTCCCGGATGCTTCGGCTTCGATCAGTACGTAACCGCTGTCGCTGATGAACCCGTCGAGGAAGTTGCCGAAGTTCCCGGCCGTCCCCGCAGCGGCATCGGTGGTGTCAGCCACCTTGGTCAGACCGACTTCGGCGGCGCCGAGGGGCGCAGCGGTGGCGAGCAACGCGAGCGGGAGAAGCGCTGAGGTTCGTGAAAGAGGGATGTTCATGGCTGTTGAGTTGAGGGAAAGGGCTGCCGCAATCTCACTTCGATCGCGGGTTTGCAAAAAGGTCGGAGCCGCATACCGCCCCATGGGCAAGTTATCAATTTTCTCAAGGTTTGTCGAGCTTGAGTATCAACCGCGGGAGAAGTGGATCTGAAACATCCGGGCAACACTGGACTCACCACGTTGATTATAAAACATATAATTCAAGCATCAAGCGATTCCTCCGGCTCTGCCGCTCTGGGCGAACGGGGAGCCATTCAGACTTGGCCTGCATCGGTCACCGAACTCCGGTTGCCTTCAATGGATGCTGAGGTTGGCGCGCCCGCGTGGGGCGTCCACCCGGCCCCTGCGCCGACGATTGGCGGCGCCTTGCCTGCGGGAGGGGTGATCGATCCGGATGAGGGCGTGTTTGAATGCGCCTCGCGGCACCATTTTTGAGGGAGGAGAAAGTGGCGGCTGCGCCGGGATCGGGTCGCCGCTCAGCAGATCATTTCACCGCACGCAGCGTTGTCGCACGGCCGCGGGTGTTCACCCGCTGCCTCGCGCCGCCTTGCCAGCGGCAAGAACCTCTCGCTGTGGCACAGACGGTTCGTTTCAAACACGTCCTAAGAGGCCGAACAGATGAGTGCGGCGTGTTTTTTGGCCGCCCAGAGGCTTTCGAAATCTTGTTTGGGGATGCGCACCACGGAGGCTTCAGCGGGATCCATGAGCAGGAACTCCGATTCGCTCTGTCCGAACACGACGACGAAGCGATTGGCTTCGGGAGCGTCGGCGGGCGCGTTGGCGTCGGCGGTGTCGAGCGGCACGATCACCGGGCGCCCATTCTGCAGGTGCTCGCCGAGCTGTGCGAGCCCGTTGTCCCCCATGGCCAGGGCGAAGGCGGTCAGGCCCTCGTCGATCGCGATGCGTCGCAGGCGGCGCACGTTGCGGTGGGCACTGGTGGCGGGGTGGCGGTTGGCGAGTTCCTGCTCCGTCGCCTCCAGATCCCAATAATTCATGACCGCGGTGAGTGCCGCCAAGGCGCCGGTCGGGTCGCTCTCCGCGGCGACGGTGTCGAGTTCGCAGTATTCGAAATGATGCTGCGGGACGCCGTAGGCAGCCGGATCTCGCGCGGCTTCCATCGCAGGGTGTTGTCGGCAGCCTGGATAGAAGAACAGGAGGGGCACGAGGGAGATGGCCGCGACCCAAGGGCGGACACCAGTTCGGTGGAGGTGGAGACGCTTGCTCTGCACAATGGAAACTCAAACATTGCACACGCAGCGATGATTTGCACGGCTGAGTTTTCTCGCAAAATTGAGAGGTTTGGGGGCGCGGATCTGATCGTTTGCAGGTGGCGATTCCCAACGGACCTCGCTCTGAATATCGAAAGGGCGCCGGGTTCGAACCCGGCGCCCTGTGCATTTGCCTTCAACCGGCAGAGTGGCGTTCGCCCTCGCGCTGGTCGTGCTTCAGACGCGGACGGTGCGGCAGGTCCGCCAGCAGCTCACCACGCGCCCGCAGTGGTCGACGCGCTCGTGGAGATAGGTGATCCGGCAGTAGCGCGTGCAGCCACGGCTGAAGTATTGGCGGTCGATGATGCGGCAGCGCTCGCGGTAGCGTGCGTAGGAGCCGCCCCGATAACTGTTTTGGTAGTAGCCGCCGTGGTAGCCCCCATGGTGGCCGCCGCCGATCTGGATGCTGAAGCCGCCGCGGCCCCCGCGGTAGCAGTCGTCGGCTTGGGCGACAGGGGCGGCGGCGAGCGCCGCGGCGGCGGCGATGACGGCGGTGGCGAGGGCGGTTTTTCGGGATGTGCTTTTCATGGGTTCGTTCGGGTGGGTGGTCTAGGGTGGTGGCGATCCCGCTGCGCTGGGGTCGCGTCTGATGGTTTGGACGGGCGCGCTTTCGCGCTATTCAATGCGCTTGCCGAAACAGGGGAAGATCTCGTGGGGATCCGCCACAGCAGGGCGCCGGTTCCACACCCAGTGGAAGCGCGATTCCGCCTCGCGCGGAGTGGCGGCAGGTGCTACGGTGTTCTTTACAATTATGCTTTCTCTCCTCCATCAAGCTGGGGCGGTTCTGTTGGCCGCCATGTTGTTCGTCGGCTGCAAGGGCTCCGGCGGTTCAGGCGAGTCGGCGGCATCCGGAGGTGGCGGGATCTTCGGTCGCCGCAAGAAGGAGAAGCTCGCCGAGCACGCGGCGGAGCTCGAGCGTCAGCGGGCCGAGCGGGAGGTCGGCCGGGTCGCGGCCGGTGGTGGGCTCGGCGACCGCAGCTGGGGCGCCGATGCGGGGCGCACGATCGATGGTGCCCGCGAGCGCTTACCCACGTTCGACCCGGCATCCGCACCGCGGCGCAACCCGGACGTCCACGTCCCGATCGATCCAGCGCGGGCGCGCGCCCTGACGTATTCCAAGGTGCCGGTCGGCGGGCCGTTCATCGCCATGACCTTCGATGATGGGCCGCATCCGGCGCACACGCCGCGGCTGCTCGACATGCTCCGCCAGCGCAATATCCGCGCCACTTTCTTCGTCGTCGGCACCAATGCGCGGCGCTACCCGAACATCATCAAGCGCATGGTCGCGGAGGGGCATGAGGTGGCCAACCACACGGTCAACCACGTGTACGTGTCGAAGATCGCCGAGGCGACGGCGCGCGAGGAGGTGGCGAATTGCGAGCGTGCGATCATCGATGCCTGCGGGGTGAAGCCGCGCCTGTTCCGGCCGCCCGGCGGCTACATCAGCGCCAAGGAGAAGATCTGGCTGAAGGACGACTTCGGCTACAGCACGATCATGTGGGCGGTCGACCCACAGGACTGGAAAGACCGGAACTCCTCCATCGTGACCCAACGCATCCTGCGCGATACCGACCCGGGTGACATCGTGCTCGCTCACGATATCCACGCGTCGACGATCGCCGCGATGCCGGCGACGCTCGACGGGCTGCTGTCGAAGGGGCTCCGTTTCGTGACGGTGAGCCAACTGATCGCCATGGAGCGAAGCGGCGGCGTGGCGGACGCGGGGGGGACGGCGATCGAGGCGGCTCCCGCACCGACCGGCGTGTCGGCGGAAGCGCCGGCGACGCTGACCCCGCTGGAACCGGTGCCGCTGCCCGGGGCTGAGTCGACCGAGGCGGCCGCGGCCGCCGATCGATAGGGGGGGGATTTCGATAGGGGAATAGAGGCTCGTCCCGAGGGGATAGACGCTCGTCCCGAGCCGTGGCGACCCCGTCATGAAACGGAGGGCCGACCGTTCCGCGATGGAGGTGTTGGCCTTCTACCAATCGATGCGCAAGCCGACCCCGACGAAGTCGCTGTGCTCGGAGACGCCGGCGTCGAAGGTGAGGCCGAGGTTGTCGGTGATGCTGAACATGAGGCCCGCTTTGGCGCCGAGGAAGGTCTCGTCTTCGAGCGTGGTCAGCTCGCCCGCGACGCTCGCCTCGACGCGCCCGAAGAGGCCGAGTTTGACCCCCGGCTCGACGTAGAAGCCCGCACCGTCGTAGCCGGTTTCGGATCCGGGCGGGTCGAACTTGCCATAGGCGGCACCCCCCTCCAGGTAGATGGCGACCGTCCCGGCGATCGTGGCGCGGGCGCCGACGCCGACGCGGGCATCGAGGAAGTCGACGTCCTCTTCACTGGTCAGGAACTCCTCGGCATTGGCGTAGCGGAAATCGCCGGCGAGGTAGAGCACCGGGATCGGGGCGATCGAAAATCCGAGGTGGACGCCGTTGGCATCGTCGAGCCAATCTTCATCAAAGAAGCGGCGCTCATACCCGAGTTCGAGATTGGAGAACGACAGCGCTGGGCCGTCGAAGAGCCGTTGGGCGGAACTCGTCGTCGGCAGCAGGCTCGGTGCGATGGCGACGAGCAGCCCGGCGAGCGCGGCGAAGGACAAACGGGAAGATCTGGGAACTCTCATCCCTCAATATAATCAAATTTCGCATTCTTGATGGTTAAATTTTGTAAATTATTAGGCATAGAGTGAGACTTCCGGGAGGTCGTCGGCCTTCTCCATGTGGGGTCATGGAGGGGGTGGGTGGTCGATCGGGGAGAGGTTCGGGCGCCTCAGCCCTAGCCCCGCCTAGCCCGGATCGATCACCAAGCTCCGGGCTGTGGCTCGCCCTCGTTGACGCTGAGGGTGTTGGCGTGGTGACCGGCTCGGGCAGGGTGTCCACCCTGCCGCTTCGCCGATCCCTGCCGCCGCCTACTCAGCGTCAACGATCGGCGGCGCCTCGCCTGCGGATGTGGTGATCGATCAGGGCTAGCTTGCCCGCTGCGCGGCTCGGCCTACCCTGCCGCCATGCGACGACGCCACTTCCTCTCTGCCGCCTCGACCCTGGCGCTGACCCAACACCTCCGCGGCGCCGCCGCGGGCGCGACGCCGATCCGCATCGGGCAGATCGGCACCGGGCATGCGCACGCCGCGGGCAAGATGGCGGTCTATCGCGAGAGCGAGGCGTTCGAGGTGGTGGGCCTGTCGGAGCCGGACGGCGCGCCCGACGCGCCGGCGCGGGACGCCGCCTATCGCGACCTGCCGCGGTTCGGGGTCGACGAGCTGCTCGCCCAGCCCGGCCTGCAGGCGGTGGCGGTCGAGACCGGGGTGGGCGACCTGTTGACCCATGCCCGCCGCGCGGTCGATGCGGGCTTGCACGTGCATCTCGACAAACCGGCGGGCGCGGACTTCGACGCCTACCGCGCGCTGATGGCGGCCGCCGACGCCAAGGGCCTGACCGTGCAGATGGGCTACATGTACCGTTTCAACCCGGCGGTGCAGCTGCTCGGCCAGTTCCTGCGCGAGGGCTGGCTCGGCGAAGTGTTCGAAGTCCACGCGGTGATGAGCAAGGTCGTCCCGGCCGCGGCGCGGGAGGGGCTCGCGGCCTTCGCGGGCGGCATCATGTTCGAGCTCGGCTGCCACATCATCGACCTGGTGGTCTCGGTGCTGGGCAAGCCGCAGCGCGTCACCGGGCACCACCGCAGCCACGGCGACGACGGCCTGGCCGACAACATGCTCGCCGTCCTCGATTACCCGGGGGCGGTGGCGACGGTGAAGTCGAGCGCGTTGGAGGTCGAGGGGTTCGCCCGCCGGCACCTCACCGTCTGCGGCACCCGCGGCACGTTCCATATCCAGCCGCTCGACCGGCCGCGGGTGACGCTCTCGCTCTCGCACGACGCCGGCGGCGCCTACGCGAAGGGCGTGCAGGAGATCCTGTTCGACCCGCCGTACCGGCGCTACGTCGGCGACGCCGCGGACTTCGCCGCGATCATCCGCGGCGAGCGCGAATCGGCCTACCCCTCCGCGCACGACCTCGCGGTGCAGGAGACGGTGCTGCGCGCGGGCGGCATGTGGTAGGAGGACCCTCACCCGGCGGCGATCTCGGCGGTGGCGAGCACCTCGCCGTCGAGGCGCGACATCTGCACCTCGAGCTTGTCGTTTGTCGCCACGCCTTTGATAAAAGTCGCCCAGCGCGGCTGCGGCGCGCCGCCGATGAGCTGGGCGATGGGCTGCCCGTCGCCGGCCGGGCGCCACTCCTGCGCGTGGGTGTGGCCGGAGACGATCAGCTTTACGCCGGCGTCGAGCAGCGCCGCCTCCCACTGCTCGCGGCAGAAGGTGTGGTGTTCCCAGCGCCGGTGCTGCGGGAAGATGTCGCGGCGCGAATAGAGCGGGATGTGGCAGAACATCACTTTGAAGGGCGCGCTGCGGAACCAGGGCTCGCGCGCGACCTGCCGCAGCCACTCGGCCTGTCGGCGTTGCATGGGCTGGAACGCCGCCATGCCGCCGAAATAGACGCTGTCGTCGGGTTTGTCCTCGCCGGTGTCCATGACCAAAGCGGCGACCGGGCCGCTGCGGAAGGC
This sequence comes from Verrucomicrobiia bacterium, assembly GCA_030430255.1. Classification (GTDB taxonomy): domain Bacteria; phylum Verrucomicrobiota; class Verrucomicrobiia; order Verrucomicrobiales; family DEV007; genus JAUIGD01. Next base: position 1,107 of record JAUIGD010000075.1, on the reverse strand, counting down.
GTAGTGGAAGCGGTCGCCGGGCGTGCCGGTGAAGCGCGGCAGGTGCTTCGCGGCGGGCCCGCGGACGTCGTGGTTGCCGCGCACGTAGGCGAGCGGCCACCCGGCCAGCGACAGCCCGGCGGGCGCCACCAGCTGCGCCGCCATGTCGCCCTCGAAGTGCAGGTCGTTGGTCTGGTCGCCGTTCCAGAGCAGGAAGTCGGGCGACAGTTCGGCGGTGCGCGCGTGCAGCGCCGCCAGCGTCTCGGCGTTCTCGTGGGTGTCGTTCCACACCGCGAAACGCGTCGCCGCGGCGCCCGGGTCGAGCGTGCGGAAGGTGCGCGTCTCGCTCGTCTGCGGCGCGCCCGCCGCGACCTGCCCATGGTAGAACTGGCGCACTCGGGTCCAGCCGACGCTGTGCGCGACGGTGCGGTAGGCGATCTCTTTGCCCGGCGGCAGCGGCGGCAGTTCAAACTTCAACACGTGTTCCTCGAAGGGGCGCAGCCCGGCGGGTGCGGCCTCAGCACGTCGGAACGCGCCGCCGTCGACCGAGTATTCGAGGTAGCCGGTGGCGAAGCGGCTGACGGGCTGCAGCACGACCATCGACTCCGGCGACGGGCCGGACACCGCGGGCGGGCCTGCGAACGCGGGGCCGTCGTCCGAGCCGGCGGTGAAGGCGCCCTCGGGGACTTCGGCTTCGGTTTCGGCGTCCTGCGCGGAAGCGGTGCCGGCGGCGGCGAGCGAGCCGGCGGAGGCGGTGAGGAAGGCGCGGCGGTCGAGCTTCTCGGGCATGGCGGTCGGGCTTGTTGGTGGGTTTGTTCGTGCCCCAGTTCAGATCGACGGGCATCGCCTCCCACTATCGTAGCCTGCGCGCCGTGCAGGAAGCCGGAAAAGATCGAGCGCCCCGGAGGGCGGACCTCCGTGTCCGCCGTGACTATTCCGGAAGGCAGGCGCCCCCGCGTGCCGCCACAGCGCCCCGCAATCCCGCCGCCGTTAACCCGCCGCCGTTAACCCGGATCGATCACCAAGCTCCGGGCTACGGCTTGCTCTCGTTGACGCTGAGGGCGTTGGCGTGGTGACCGGCTCGGGCAGGGTGTTCACCCAGCCGCTTCGCCGATCCCTGCCGCCGCC
>JAUIGD010000074.1 GCA_030430255.1 Verrucomicrobiia bacterium | reverse complement strand
CGGGCGGCCCGCCCGCACGGGCACGGGTCGCCGGTCGACTTCCCGCCGCTCCGGAGTTACCTTCACCCCATGAAGCTCCCATCCGCCGCCGCCCGACTCCGCCTCGTCCCCGCCGTCGCCCTGAGCGCGTCGCTCGCCGTCGGGGCGTCGCTTTGCCACGCGAAAGATTGGCCGCGTTGGCGCGGGCCCGACCTCAACGGGATCTCCTCGGAGGAGGGATTGAACTTCGAGTGGGACGGCGAACCCGACCGCGTCTGGGAAGCGGAGATCGGGGCCGGCTACAGCTCGGTGACCGTCTCGGGGGGCAAAGTCTTCACGCTGGGGCTGGAGTCGCCGGAGGGTCGCGGCGGGCTGTTCCGCAAGGCGAAGGGGGCGGAGGTCCTGCGCTGCCTCGACGCGGCCAACGGCGAGGAGCTCTGGCGCCACGAGTGGCCTTCGCAATTCAAGCCGCAGTTCTACGACGGCGGCACCAGCGGCACGCCGACCGTCGATGGCGACACCGTCTTCGTGCTCGGGCAGAGCGGCGAACTGATGGCGGTGAAGGTCGCCGACGGCGAGGTCGTCTGGGAGAAGGACCTCGCCGGAGAGCTGGGCTTCGAGATCAGCACCTGGGGGCTGACCGGCGCCCCGCTGGTGTACGGCGACCTGTTGATCCTGAACGCCGGCACCCACGGCACCGCGGTGAAGAAGGCGACCGGCGAGCTGGCGTGGAAGAGCGGCGGCGGCAAGAACGGCTACTCGACCCCCGTCCCGTTCGAGGTCGGTGGCGAGGAGTTGGTCGGCATCTTCGCCGAGAAGGGCATGCACGCGGTCGACCCCGAGTCGGGCGCGCTGGCGTGGACGCACCCGTGGGAGACGAAGTACGGCGTCAACGCCGCCGACCCGGTGCTGCTCGGCGACGGGCGGATCTTTGTCTCGTCGGGCTACGGGCGCGGCGGTTGCGTGATCAAAGTGTCGCCCGGGGGCGCGGAGACGGTGTGGGAGAACAAGGACATCCGCACCCAGTTCAACCCCGCGGTGCTGATCGGCGGCTACCTCTACGGCATCGACGGCAACACCTCGGACGGCTCCAAGGCACAGCTCAAATGCGTCGATCCCGCCGACGGGTCGGTCCGGTGGTCGGAGCGCACCGGCTTCGGGGGCGTCACCGCGGTGGGCGATGTATTGATCGTGCTCAACGAGCGCGGCGAACTGATGACGGCGAAGGCCTCGCCGGACGGGTTCGAGGAGCTGTCGCGGATGCAGGCGGTGGCGAAGAAGTGCTGGACGGTGCCGACGGTGGCCGGCGGCAAGCTGTATGTCCGCAACCAATCCGGGACGCTCGCCTGCTTCGATTTGACGGGTGGTGTAAATTAGCGGATGCGACCGCTCTCAGCCGCCGCCGCCTTCGCCGTCGGCTCCTGCCTCTCTATGGCCGCCGCCACCGGCGCGGCGGGGATCCCCCCTGAGGTCACGGTCGCCGACGGCGGGGTGGAGAAGACCTTCGTGGTCGCCTGCGAATCCCTCTGGTGCCGGCCCGACGGTGGCGCGCCGCACGTGGTCCAGGTCGGCGACCGCGGCACGCCCGGCGGCCTCGCCGCCTGGACGAAGACCGCCGCGGTGGCGCGCGGGACGGAGTTTGACCTGCTGCTCTACGAGAAGGGCGGAGGCCGTGAAGAGCGGGCGCGGCGCTCGCTCAGCCGGCGGCTGCTCGTCGAGCTGGACGGCACGCGCCCGGCGGCGGCGGTCGCGGCGGCGCTCGGCGCGGCTGGGTTCGAGGAGCTCCCCTACGCCCCCGGCCACGCGGTGCTGCGCTTCGCGGAGATCGGCGACAGCCTCGCCAAGCTCCCCGCCGCGCGCGCCGCGGGCGGGGTGGTGTCGGCCAGGCCCTTGTTGGGGAAACGCAAGGTCAAGAAACTGGTGCCGGACGACCCCCGCTACGCGTGGTCGGCCTCCAACCCACGCTACCAGTGGCACCTGAACAACACCGGCCAGAACGGCAGCTCCGCCGGCCACGACGTCAACATCGCCGGCGTCTGGGACAGCTACCTCGGCGACGGCGTCACCATCGCCATCGTCGACGACGGCCTGCAGGTGGCCCACCCGGACCTCGCCGCCAACGTCAACTCGTCGATCGACCACGACTGGAACGACGCCACCCCGAACGACCCGACGCCGGACAACAGCATCGACTCGCACGGCACGAGCTGCGCCGGCGTGGCGGCCGCGCGCGGCAACAACGCGCTCGGCGTGACCGGGGCCGCGCCGCGGGCGACCCTCGTCGGCCTGCGCCTCATCGCCGGCGACACGACGCCGGCCGAGGACGCCGAGGCGCTCACCTGGGAGCAGGGCATCATCGACATCAGCAGCAACAGCTGGGGCGAGAGCGACGAGGGCGACGACCTCTACCCGCTCGACCCGCTGGTCGCGTCCGCCTTCGCCAGCGGCGTCGCGGCCGGCCGCGGCGGCCTCGGCACCGTCTACGTGTGGGCCGCCGGCAACGGGCGCGACCTCGACGACCGCTCCAACTACGAAGGCTACAACAACGCGCCGGAGACCATCTCCGTCGGCGCGATCGACTACACCGGGGAGCAGGCCTGGTACTCCGAGAGCGGCGCCAACCTCATCGTCTGCGCCCCGTCGGACGCCGACGACTTCGAACCCGCGATCACCACCACGACCCTCACCAGCCTCGGTAGCTACACCACCAGCTTCGGCGGCACCTCGTCGGCGACGCCGCTGGTCGCGGGCTGCGCCGCCCTGATGTTGGAGGCGAACCCCGGGCTCGGCTGGCGCGACGTGCAGGAGATCTTGCTGCGCACCGCGGAGAAGGTGGACGCCAGCCACATCGGCTGGCAGACCAACGGCGCGGACATCGATTTCCACCACGGCTACGGCGCCGGCATGGTCGATGCCGCGGCCGCCGTGGCGCTCGCCGAAGCTTGGCAGAACCTCGGCCCCCGGGTCTCGACCACCGCCGATTCCGGCGCCCTGAGCCTGGCGATCCCCGACGCCAGCGAGGTCGGCGCCTCGCATGCCCTGACCGTCAGCGGCACCGGCCTGCGCGTCGAGCACGCCCTGTTGACGGTCGATATCGAGCACAGCTACCGCGGGGACCTGCAGATCGTGCTCACCTCGCCGGACGGCACCGACAGCATCCTGGCACAACAGCACTCCGACCCCAACCCGGACATCGATTTCACCTTCCTCTCGGTGCGGCACTGGGGCGAGGGCGCCGACGGCGAGTGGACGGTGAAGGTGAACGACTACGAGGAGGAGGACGAGGGCGTGTTGCGCGGCCTCACCCTGACCCTGTTCGGCACCGCCGCGGCATCCGAATACAACTCCTGGGCCTCGGCCCACTTCTCGGGCGCGCAGCTGGCCGACCTCTCCGTGTCGGGGCCGGCGGCGGACGCCGATCACGACGGGCGCCCGAACCTCTACGAGTACGCCCTCGGCGGGCTCCCGCTCGTACCCGACACCGCCGGGGAGCCGCAGTGGATCGAAGAGCCGCCCGGCACCCTCCGCTACCGCTACACCGCCGACACCGCGAAGGCGGACATCAGCTACAAGGTGCGCACCAGCCCAGACCTCGCCACCTGGACCGACCTCGCCGAGACCGTGCTCTCGACCGAGGGCAGCCTCGAGCTGCGCGAGGCCGTCCTGCCGGCCGGCCTCCGGCAGTTTTCACGGCTCGTCGTCACCATGCCCTGAGCTCCGGACGGGCCTTGCGGAAGGGCGGTTTTCGCCCACAATGGGCACCCGCCGATACCCGGAAGACCCGACCGAACCACCCCGATTCCAAAACACCATGGGACGCGCCTTTGAATACCGCCGAGCCGCCAAAGAGAAGCGCTGGGACAAGATGTCCAAGACCTTCCCCAAGCTCGCCCGCGCCATCACCGTCGCCGCCAAGTCCGGCGGCACCGACCCCGAGTCGAACTCCGCGCTGCGCACCGCCATCGCCAACGCGAAGGCGGAGAACATGCCCAAGGACAACATCGACAAGGCGCTCAAGCGCATCGAGGGCAAGGACGCGGCCACCTACGCCGAGGCGAACTTCGAGGCCAAAGGCCCCGGCGGGGTGCTGTTCTTCATCGAGACCGCCACCGACAACACCAACCGCACGGTCGCCAACCTCAACGTCATCCTCAACAAGAACGGCGGCGAGCGCCTGCAGGCGGGTTCGCTCGACTTCATGTTCACCCGCAAGGCGGTGCTCCAGTTCCCCGTCACCGAGGCGATGGACATGGAGGAGATCGAGCTCGAGCTGATGGACCACGGGCTGGAGGAGCTGGAGGTCAACGAGGGCGAGGCCTACGTCACGGGCGACTTCACCGCCTTCGGTTCCCTGGTCGCCGCAGTCGAGGGCATGGGCATCGACAACGTCCGCGCCAACCTCAAGCGCATCCCCAACACGCCGATGGAGTTCTCCGAGGAGGACATCGAGCAGGCGGAGGCCCTGATCGACAAGCTCGAGGACGACGAGGACGTGCAGGCGGTCTACACGAACATCGCGTAGGCCTCCGCGCCGCGCGGCAATCCGCGTCGGGGGGCTGGACCCAGGCGGCCCCGCACCGGCATCCCCAGCCGGCCGCGGCGAGCCGCGGTTTGCGCCGCATGCCGTTCGCGGTTAACGCGTCCGTTGCCGAATGCTCCCTGGCGTCCTCAACTTCGCGCTGCTCAAGCCGCTGCTGAAGCCGATCACGCGGTTGTTCGTGGGCTTGATCGCGATCCCCATCTTCCGGCTGTTCCTGCGCAAGGGCATGCGCATGGAGCGGCTCGACCGCGAGCTCGAACGGGACCTCGAACAGTGGTTCCGGTGTTCGCTGCTGCTCTTTGTCGCCTCGGCGAACATGGAGCATACCCTGTTCGGTTGGGTGCCGCCGAACCTGCACGGGCAGGACGGCTGGATCGTCATGCTGCTGCGCGTCATGTTGGCGATCAGCGTCATCGAGGGCATGCCCGACCAACAGCTGTTCGCGATCATCCACCCCGGCCCGCCGAAGTTGAAGTTCGGGCGCGGTTTCTTCGGTCGCGCCTGGGACGCGCGGCGGGACATCGCCCGCGGCCTCATTTGCCAGCACCTCAACCGCTCGTCGCCGGTGTTCGCGATCATGGCGGCCATCTTCGGCGGCGAGCCGGGGACGACGGCGGCGACGGTGGGATGGGTCTGTTTCGCCCTCGCCATCGCCCAATACATGATCATCGGCCTCGTCACTTCGCGCGACAAGGCGATCGACGTCATCGCCGCCTTCGACCGCCGCGTCGCCGAACGCCGTGAAGACCTCGTCGAGGAGTTCCTCGACGACGAAGATGACGACGAGGGTCGGGGCGCCGCGCCCCGCGATGAGGGCGGCGACCACAACCGCGAGGATGCGGGGGCCTCGACAGCGGGGGCGCCGTAGGGTTCAGTCCCCAAGCGATCATCCCCACCCAACAGCTCCCACCACCACCACCACCACCACCGATGACCGACGACCCGGACGGCCCGCGCGAACTGCCAAGCGCCTGCATCCTCGGCAAGCTCCCACCGCCCGTGCTCGAGGCCTTCATCGGCGCCGGCCGGTTTGTCCTCGCATCCCAGGGCGAATACCTCGCCGTCCAAGGCCAGCACCATCACGCTCTCGCCGCCATCCTCGACGGCGAGGTGACCGTCACCGCGCACGCCCACGGGGACACCGTGCCCTTGGCGACGCTGAAAGCGGGCGACCTGGTCGGCGAGATGAGCATCATCGACCCGCACCCGGCCAGCGCCAACGTCCGCGTGGCATCGGCGGGTGCGCGCCTCTGGATCATCGATGGTGAGTCCTTCGAGCGTTTCGTCGAGGGCGGGACGACAGCCGGGCTGGCGGTCGTCCGACTGTTGGCGAAGACGCTGTGCAAGCGCATCCGCCACGACAGCGAGACCATGCTCCACCGCGCCGACGAGCTGCGGTCGCACTTCCTCGACATGGACTATTAAGGCCGGCCGGAGACGCCTCGCGGCGCGCGTTCTGCCTCGCCTGCGGAGGTGGTGATCGATCCGGGCTGGGGGCGCCGAGCATCGGATCGTTCCGCCGCTGGCTGCGATCGGCTTCTGACCGCCAAGCGCCGCATCGACAGCGGCCGGTTTGTGCCCGATACTCCCCACCCAGCTGCCCGCGGCAGCGTTCCCCCTCGACCACCATGCCATTCCGCCGCCAAACCCACCCGCGCGGGCGCTCGCCGCTCGGCGCCATGGGCCCGCGTCTCATGATCGGGCTCGTCATCGTGCTGTTCGCCCTCGGCAGCTACTTCATGGGCACCAAGAAAGAGGAGAACCCCGTCACCGGCGAGATGCAGCGGGTCGGGTTCTCGATCGAACAGGGCGTCCAGCTGGGGCTGCAGTCGGCGCCGCAGATGGCCAACCAGCACGGAGGGGAACATCCCGATGTCGCGGCCGGCCGGCGCGTTGATCAGGTCGGCGGCAGGCTGCTGCGGAGCGACCCGCGCATCGCCAACGCCGGGTTTCACTTCGACTTCCACCTCCTCCGTGACGACCGGACCGTGAACGCGTTCGCGCTCCCCGGCGGGCAGATCTTTATCACCGCCGCCCTCTACAACCGGTTCCAGACCGAGGATGAGCTGGCCGGCGTGCTCGGCCACGAGATCGGCCATGTCGTGCAGCGCCATTCCGCCCAACAGATGGCCAAATCGAAGCTCTTCAGCGGCATCGGCGCGGCGCTCGCCACCGCGGCGGGCGGGGGTCAATCGGGGCAGATGGGCGCGATGGTCGGCCAGCTGCTCAACACGAAATACGGTCGCGACGACGAGCTGGAGTCCGACGAGTGGGGGGTGCAGCTGATGTACCGTGCCGGCTACGACCCGAATAAGCTCATCACCGTCATGGAGATTTTGGAGCAGGCCAGCGGCGGCGCCTCGCCCCCAGAGTTCCTCAGCACCCACCCCAGCCCGAAAAACCGGATCGCCAAGATCAAAGAACACATCGAGCGCTATCGCGATCTCGCCGCTGGGGGAAGCGCAGCCGATCTCCGGCCTCCTGCGCCCACCGGCACACTGCCGGAACGCGGCGCCGAATTGGTGATCCCGGGGCGCTGACTCCGGGCGCTCGCCAAGCTCCGGGCCGCGACTTGCATCCGTTGACGCTGAAGGTGTTGGCGAGATGACCGGCGCGGGCAGGGTGTTCCCCCGACGTGGCATCGGCGTCCCGCCGATGTCCGTGCCGGAGGCGTCCCGCCTCCGCGCCCCCAGCGCCCCCCGGCCCGAGCCAGCGACGCTGGCGCGGATCGCTCGACCGATCTCTTGGTTGCGGCTCGCCATCGTTGACGCCGAGGACGTTGGAATTGAGATCGGCGCGGGCAGAGTGTGCACCAAGCCGTACTGCCGATCCTTGGCCCGATCCCTGCCGCCGCCGGCTCAGCACCAACGGAATCGCGGCGCCTCACCGGCAGATGGGGTCGATCCGGGTCAACCGTGCGCCATTCGGGCAAAGCCAGAGCCATCGCGGCAGATCCGCGCGAATGAACCAAGATTGCTGGAGGGATTGTGTATGAAAATTACAACAAACACAGCTTCAACAACTTAGACACCCTTCAAAAAGCTTAAAATTTTTTTGACAGCGGGGGGCGATCTGGTAGCTTTCGCCCCACTTTTCGCGAAGTGGCTCTTTTTTGTCTCGCCCTCCGGTCGATGTTCTCAACGCATCGGGAGGAGGGGAGGGGATGAAGAGCAGCCGATTCGTGGACTGCGTGAGTATATTGAGACCGCCGCGCCGGGCGATGAGCAGCCACCCTTCCCGGTGGCTTGTCACGTACCGAAGCGACGGTTGCAAGCTTGCTCATGTAGCTCAGGGGTAGAGCACTTCCTTGGTAAGGAAGAGGTCACGGGTTCAAATCCCGTCATGAGCTCCACGACTAGAACCAACCGAAAGCATCAACCGAAACGAACCGTCGGCGCAGCCGACCCAACCTCAACAGCCCAGCCCCATGAGGCGGCCCCCGGGCACCTCCTCGCCACCGGCGAGGCGATCCACGGGAGCCTCTGAAGGGGAACGCTAACTCAACGACACCGCCGCGGGATACCCGGCAAGCATCAGCAACACCGTCATGGCCAAAGCAGCATTCGAACGCAATAAGCCCCACGTGAACGTCGGCACCATCGGTCACGTCGACCATGGCAAGACCACGCTCACCGCCGCCATCTGCCACACCCTGGCGGATGCCGGGCTCGCGGAAAAGAAAGATTACAACGAGATCGACGCCGCCCCCGAGGAGCGCGAGCGCGGGATCACCATCTCGACGGCCCACGTCGAGTACGAGACCGAGAATCGCCACTACGCGCACGTCGATTGCCCGGGTCACGCGGACTACGTGAAGAACATGATCACCGGTGCCGCACAGATGGACGGTGCCATCTTGGTCTGCTCCGCGGCCGACGGTCCGATGCCCCAGACCCGCGAGCACATCCTCCTCGCGCGCCAGGTCGGTGTCCCCGCCATCGTCGTCTTCCTCAACAAGGTCGATCAGGTCGATGACGAGGAACTCCTCGACCTCGTCGAGATGGAGGTCCGCGAACTCCTCAGCCAGTACGAGTTCCCGGGCGACGACATCCCGATCGTCAAGGGGTCGGCGCTGAAGGCTCTCGAGGGTGACGCGACCCACAAAGAGAATATCCTCAAGCTGATGGCCGCCGTGGACGACTACATCCCGCAGCCGGAGCGCCCGGTCGACCAGGACTTCCTGATGCCGATCGAAGACGTGTTCTCCATTGAAGGCCGCGGCACCGTCGCCACCGGCCGGATCGAGCGCGGCGTCATCAACAAGATGGAGGAGATCGAAATCGTCGGCATCCGCGATACGCAGAAGACCACGGTCACCGACATCGAGATGTTCCGCAAACTCCTCGATCGCGGCGAAGCGGGCGACAACGTCGGTCTGCTCCTGCGCGGCGTGAAGAAGGATGACATCGAGCGCGGCCAGGTCATCGCCAAGCCGGGTTCCATCACCCCGCACAAGAAGTTCACCTCCGAGGTCTACGTCTTGAGCAAGGACGAGGGCGGCCGCCACACGCCGTTCTTCAGCAACTATCGCCCCCAGTTCTACTTCCGCACGACGGACGTGACCGGGACGATCGAACTGCCCGAAGGTGTCGAGATGGTCATGCCCGGCGACAACGTCACCATGATCGTCGAGCTGATCACGCCCATCGCCATGGAGAAGACCATCCGCTTCGCGATCCGCGAAGGGGGTCGGACCGTCGGCGCCGGCCGCGTCGCCGACATCCTCGACTAGGGCTCCTACACGCCTTTTCCGGCAGGCCGGATCCGGTCGGGCAACCCCGCCCGCGCGGATCCGGCTCCGCCGTCGAAAGGGGTCGAACATTCAACCAACCGCCGTCGAAAGGGTAGTAGCTCAGCCTGGTTAGAGCACCGGTCTCCAAAACCGGGTGTCGGGGGTTCGAATCCCTCCTACCCTGCCAATTTCAACCCCGCCGTCCCGCCCCCTCAGCCGCCATGAAGATCACCAAATACCTCGGCGAAGTCCGCACCGAGCTGTACAAGGCAACTTGGCCTTGGATCCCCAAGGACAAGGGCGAGCGCGGCTTCAAACGCTTCAAAGAGCTCACCGATTCCACCATCGTCGTGTTCATCGCCATGCTGCTCCTCGGCGCCTTCGTGACGCTGTGGGATCTCGTTTTCTTCGAGATCGTCGAGCTGTTCATCAAGATCGGCGGCTGACCGAAACCACGCCTTCCCGCCCCGCCCCCGCCCCGCGCGCCCCGTCTCCCGACCCCTCCCGCCCCTCAAGAATGGCCATCCCCGCCCCGCATGACCAGTGGTTCGTCGTCCACGTGCTCTCCGGCCAGGAGAACAAGGTGCGCGACAACATCGCCCGCCGGATCGAGTCCGAAGAGATGTCGGATGTCGTCTTCGAGGTGCTGGTGCCCACCGAGCGCGTTTCGGAAGTCAAGAAAGGCAAGAAGTCCGAGAGCAAACGCAAATTCTTCCCCGGCTACATCATCGTCAACATGCATCTCCTCAACGAGGAGGGCGGGTTGGTCGACCGCACGTGGTACTTCATCCAAGACACCCACGGCGTCATCGGTTTCGCCGGCACCCGCGACAAACCCGTCCCCATGCGCGAGCGGGAGGTCGAGAGCATGTTGATGCAAATCAAGGAGCGCGAGGAGAACGTCAAACCCAAGATCGCCTTCGAGGTCGGCGAGACCGTCAAGGTGGCGGACGGCCCCTTCCAGAGCCAGAACGGCACCATCGAGGAGATCGACACGGAGAAAGGCAAGCTGCTCGTCTCGGTCGAGGTCTTCGGGCGGCCGACGCCCGTCGAACTCGAGTACTGGCAGGTCGAGAAGGAAGTCTGAGACACCTCCGCTGGGCGCCCGGCGCGCACCTCCATCCATTTCGTAACCGTCAATTTCCCACCTTCCACTAAAAAGACATGGCCAAAGAAGTCACCGGAATCATCAAGCTCCAGATCCCCGCCGGCCAGGCGAACCCCTCGCCGCCCGTCGGCCCCGCGCTCGGCCAAGCCGGCGTCAATATCATGGGCTTCTGCAAGGAGTTCAACGCCGCCACCCAGAGCAAGGCGGGAGACGTCTTGCCCGTCGTGATCACGGTCTACAAGGACAAGAGCTTCACCTTCGTCTGCAAACAGCCCCCGGCCTCCGCCCTGCTCAAGAAAGCGGCCGGCATCGCCTCCGGTTCGGGGGAGCCGAACAAAAAGAAGGTGGCCCAGATCACCAAGGCGCAGCTCATGGAGATCGTGAAGATCAAGCGCGAGGACCTCTCGGCGAAAAGCGATGAGGCCGCCGCCCGCACCATCGCCGGAAGCGCCCGCCAGATGGGCATCGACGTCGTCGACTAGGGAGTGTTGCGAACCGCATCGCGGCCGATCGATCGAGCGGCCTAGCGTCACGCGCCCCCAACAGTTTCAACCTCAACCGTAAACCGCAGGAGGGCGCCCGCCGTCCGTTCGCACTGCAACCCGACCCATGCCGAAAAAGCGCAGCAAACGATACACCAAAGCCGCCGAACTCCTCGAGGAAGGCAAGACCTACCCGCTCAAGGACGCCGTCGCACTCCTCAAACAGTTCCCCGCCGGAAAGTTCGACGAGACCGTCTCCGTCTCGCTGAAACTCGGCGTGGATCCCAAGAAATCGGATCAGATGGTGCGGGGCACCTGCCCTCTGCCGCACGGGTCCGGCAAACAGGTGCGCGTGCTGGTCTTCGCCCAAGGCGAGGCTGCGACCGCAGCCAAGAACGCCGGTGCGGAGTTCGTCGGCTACGACGACATGCTCAAGAAGGTCCAGGAGGGCTTCCAGGACTTCGATGTCGCCGTCGCGACGCCGGAAGCCATGAGCGAGGTGCGGAAACTGGGGCGGTTCCTCGGTCCGCGCGGTTTGATGCCGAACCCGAAAACCGGCACCGTCACCGACGATACCGCCGAGGCCGTCAAGGCCGTCAAGGCGGGGCGGATCGATTACAAGCTGGATCGCAACGGCAATATCGCCGCGCCCATCGGCAAGCTGTCCTTCACCCCCGAACAGCTCGCCGAAAACGGCGCTGCCGTCCTCGAGTCCGTGGTGCGCGCCAAACCCTCCTCGGCCAAGGGCAAATACATGAACAGCGCGACCCTTTCATCCACCCTGTCCCCGGGCGTCCCCTTGGATCCCTCGGAGTTCGACAAAAACTGACCGGAGCCGCCCGATCCAACAGGACATCACCGCAAGATCCCGATGAAAGAGCTCAAAGAGAACATCATCAACGACCTCGTCGCCCGCCTGAACGCCTCGCCGTTCATGCTCGTCGTCGACTACACCGCGCTCACCGTCGCCCAGTTCGAGGAGCTGCGTACGAAACTCGATGGCGTCGGAGCCAACGCCCAGGTCACCAAGAACAGCTACGCCAAACGCGCTTCGAAAGAGGTCGAACTCCCCGAAGGGGTGGCGGAGTTCCTCTCCGGCCAGACCGCCGTCATCACCGGGGAACAGGACGTCTGCGCCGCCGCCAAGGCGGTCAAGGAGTTCCACAAGACCAACAAGAAGCCGGAGGTGCGCGGTGGCGTGCTGGACGGCAAACTGCTCACGCCGGAGGAGATCAACGCTCTCGCCGAACTGCCGCCGCTCGAAGTGTTGCAGGCCCAGTTGCTGGGCACCATCAACCAGCCGGCCTCGACTTTGGTCCGGCTCCTCAACGAGCCGGCCAGCGCCCTCGCGCGGGTGCTCAAGGCCAAAGAGGAGAAGGGCTAGCCCCACCGATCTCGGCACGGCGGCTTCCCGCCGTCGCGCCAAGGACACCAAAACAAACCAAACTAAGAAACAACCATAACCACAGTTCCTTGTCGGGGCGGCGGCCGCCGCCTTGAAATGACCCGGGGCTCCGGGGAACGACGACACTGACCCAACGAAATGGCTGATATCGAAAAACTGACCGAAGACCTCAGCGGTCTCACCGTCCTGGAGGTCGCCGACCTCGTCAAAGCCCTCGAAGAGAAGTGGGGCGTGAGCGCCGCCGCTCCCGTCGCCGCCGTCGCCGCCGGTCCGGCTGCCGGGCCCGCCGAAGCGGCCGAGGAGAAAACCGAATTCGACGTGATCCTCGCGGAAGCGGGTGGCAACAAGATCGCCGTCATTAAGGAAGTCCGTGGCGCCGTCGCCGGCCTCGGGCTCGCCGACGCCAAGAAACTCGTCGAGAGCGCGCCCGCGCCGCTCAAGGAAGGCTGCTCGAAAGAGGAAGCCGAAGAGATCAAGAGCAAGCTCGAAGCCGCTGGCGCCAAGGTCGAAATCAAGTAACGACCCCTTTCACCGCTGCGGCGGGGCGCGCCCCGCCGCAGCCTACCCCTTCGGGATCTGCGCCCGAAGCCCCCGGACACCCCCCACCGTCACCCCGTAAAAAATCCCTCAAACCGTCGCGAATTCACTAGAAAAAGCGACAAACCAAGGCGAACGCTAACCGCATTGCTGCACCAACCCCGGGAGCGCCGAGGCGCTAGCATCAACCAAATTCAAGTCGTAGCCGGAAAAATCGCCCAGGGGCGATCCGGCTATTTGTCGTGTACAGCCGCGGGCCTGGCCGCGGGTCTTCATCGCCAGGCTGAAACGCGGGTCCGCCCCCGCCTCACGTTGGGCTAGCGCCCTCATCCCCCGCACGCCTTCGCCCCGCGGAGCACGCCCTCTCTTTCCACCCCGTTTTCCCAACCCACCGAGCCAAACCGCGAGCCATGTCAGAACGCCTTTATTTCGGAAACATCGATGAAGTGATCGAGGCCCCCAACTTGATCGAGGTGCAGATCGAGTCCTACGCCGATTTCCTCCAACAGGGCACCCCGCCCTCCAAGCGCAAACCCGTCGGCCTCCAGGCCGTGTTCAATGAGGTCTTCCCCATCGTCTCCTACGACGACAAGGTCACCCTCGACTTCGTCAACTACGACGTCGCCCCGCCCAAGCTCACCGCGCTCGAGGCGATCCGCGACGGCGAGACCTTCTCGGCCGCGCTCTACGTCACCTTCCGCCTCAAGGACGAGGAGAGCACCCGCGAGGAGCGCGTCTACATGGGCGAGCTCCCGCTCATGACCGCCCGCGGCACCTTCGTCATCAACGGCGCCGAGCGCGTGGTCGTCTCCCAGCTCCACCGCTCGCCCGGCGTGTGCTTCGAGACCTCGCTGCACCTCAACGGCAAGACCCTGCACAGCTTCCGCATCATCCCCGACCGCGGATCGTGGCTCGAGGTCCAGTTCGACACCAACGACCTGCTCTACGTCTACCTCGACCGCCGCCGCCGCCGCCGCAAATTCCTCGCCACCACCTTCCTCCGGACGCTCGGCTACGAGAAGGACTCGGACATCTGCCGCGAGTTCTACAAGGTGGAGAAACTCAAGCTCTCCGGCAAGATGGACGAGGAGGCGCTGTCGACCAAGGTGCCCTTCGAGGACGTCATCGACGACGAGGTGATCGTCGCCAAAGCCTACGAACCGCTCACCCTCGGCGTCGTCAACCAGCTGCTCGAGCTGGGCCACAAGACGCTCGAAGTCATCGACACCAACGAGGACGACATCCTCGTCAAATCGCTGCGCAAGGACCCCGCCGACGACGAGGAGGAGGCCCTCAAGGACATCTACCGCCGCCTGCGCCCCGGCGACCCCCCCACCGTCGCCAACTCGCGCGCGCTGCTGAAGCGGCTGTTCTTCGACCCGAAGAAGTACGACCTCACCCGCGTCGGGCGCTACAAGATCAACCAGAAGCTCCACCTCGATATCGACGTCGAGGAGCGCATCCTCACCTCCGGGGACTTCGTCGCGGCGATGAAGTACCTGCTCAACCTCAAGAAGGGCGACGGCATCACCGACGACATCGACCACCTCGGCTCGCGCCGCGTGCGCGCCGTCGGCGAACTGCTCGCCAACCAGTGCCGCGTCGGCCTCGCCCGCACGGAGCGCCTCGTCAAAGAGCGCATGACGCTCTTCGACGTCAACCTCGACGGCATGACGCCGCAGAAGCTCATCAACCCGAAGGCGCTGTCCGCGGTGGTGCGCGACTTCTTCGGCCGCTCGCAGCTGTCGCAGTTCATGGACCAGACCAACCCGCTGGCCGAACTGACGCACAAGCGCCGCCTCTCCGCCCTCGGCCCCGGCGGCCTGAACCGCGACCGCGCCGGCTTCGAGGTGCGTGACGTCCACCCGTCCCACTACGGGCGCATCTGCCCCATCGAGACGCCTGAGGGACCGAACATCGGCCTCATCAACTCGATGTCCACCTACGCCCGGATCAACGAGTTCGGCTTCATCGAGACCCCCTACCGCAAGATCAAGAACGGCAAGGTCTCCAAGGACATCGAATACCTCACCGCCGACCAGGAGGAGAACGAGATCATCGCCCAGGCGAACAACCCGCTCGACAAGGGCGGCAAGTTCACCACCGAGCGCATCACCGCCCGCTACCGGGGCGAGTTCCTCGAGGTCGACCCGAAGGAGGCGACACTCATGGACGTGTCGCCGAAACAGCTCGTGTCGATCGCCGCCTCGCTGATCCCGTTCCTCGAGCACGACGACGCCAACCGGGCGCTCATGGGCTCGAACATGCAACGCCAGGGCGTGCCGCTGCTCACCGCGGACTCGCCGCTGGTCGGCACCGGCATGGAGGGGAAGGCGGCCCGCGACTCGCGCGCGGTCATCGTCGCCGAAGAGGCGGGCAAAGTCGCCGCCGCCACCGCCGAGGTCATCGTCGTCACCTCCGACGGCGAACTCCACGTCTCCGACGCCAAGTTCCTCTCCGAGCCGCGCAAGCTGAAGAGCGACCCCGCCAAGGGCATCTACGTGTACCCGCTGCGCAAGTTCATGCGCTCGAACTCCGGCACCTGCATCAACCAGCGCCCGATCGTCCGCAAGGGGCAGAAGGTCAAAGCCGGCCAGGTCCTCGCCGACGGCCCCTGCACCCAGGGCGGCGAGCTCGCCCTCGGCAAGAACGTCCTCGTCGCCTTCATGCCGTGGAACGGCTACAACTTCGAGGACGCCATCACCATCTCCGAGAAGGTGGTGAAACAGGACATCTACACCTCCATCCACATCTCCTACTTCGAGGTCGGCGCCCGCGACACCAAGCTCGGGCCCGAGGAGATCACCCGCGATATCCCCAACGTCGGCGAGGAGGCGCTCGCCGACCTCGGTCCGGACGGCGTCATCCGCGTCGGCGCCGAGGTCAAGCCGGGCGACATCCTGGTCGGCAAGATCACTCCCAAGAGCGAGACCGAACTCGCCCCCGAGGAACGCCTGCTGCGCGCCATCTTCGGCGAGAAGGCCGCCGACGTGAAGGACACCTCCCTGCGCGTCCCGTCCGGCTGCACCGGCATCGTCATGGACGTGCGCGTCTCGTCCCGCGGCACCGAACAGAAGGAGCAGATGTCCGACGCCGAGATGAAGAAGCAGCTCAAGAGCATCGACGCCGAGCACAAGAAGAAGCGCGACGAACTCACCGACCAGCTGACGGAGAAACTGTCCGACATCCTGCTCGGCGAGAAAGTCCCGCTCGACGTCGTCAACAGCAAGAGCGGCGAGCTGATCATCCCGGCCAACCGCAAGATCACCAAGACCCTGCTGCGCAAGCTCGCCGCCGCCCACGACTCGGTCGAGATCGACCCCTCGCCCGTGCGCAACAAGATCATGGACATCATCTCCGGCTTCGAGGCGAAGTTCGGCGAGATCGACGCCGAGCGCGAGCGCTCCCTCGACCGCATGGAGAGCGGCGACGAGGTCGACCCCGGCATCATCAAGTCCGTCAAAGTCTTCGTCGCCAGCAAGCGCAAGCTCAGCGTCGGCGACAAGATGGCCGGCCGCCACGGCAACAAGGGGGTCGTCGCCAAGATCGTCCCGGAGGAGGACATGCCCTTCCTCGACGACGGCACGCCGGTCGACATCTGCCTCAACCCGTTGGGCGTCCCCTCGCGGATGAATGTCGGGCAGGTCCTCGAGACCCACCTCGGCGTCGCCGCCAAGGCCCTCGGATTCAAAGTCGCGACGCCGATCTTCGACGGCATCCCCGAGAGCAAGATCATGGAGTACATGAAGGAGGCGAAGGCCACCGACGGCTTCGGTTGGATCGGCCTCAACGGCAAGTCGCAGCTCTTCGACGGCATCACCGGCGACCCCTTCCACCAGGAGGTCGTGGTCGGCTACATCTACATGTTGAAGCTCGGCCACCTCGTCGCCGACAAGATCCACGCCCGCGCCGTCGGCCCGTACTCGCTCGTCACCCAGCAGCCGCTCGGCGGCAAGGCCCAATACGGCGGCCAGCGCTTCGGCGAGATGGAGGTCTGGGCGCTGGAGGCCTACGGGGCCGCCTACACCCTGCAGGAGCTCCTCACGGTCAAGTCCGACGACGTCCAGGGGCGCACGCGGATCTACGAGTCGATCGTCAAGGGCGACAACGCCCTCGAGGCCGGCACGCCGGAGTCCTTCAACGTCCTCATCAAGGAGATGCAGAGCCTCTGCCTCGACGTCAAAGTCGGGCCGAGCTCGCGCCCCGCGCTCCCCGACACCCGCAGCGCCTAACCCAGATCACCAAGCGAAAGCCAACCCGGAACTAAGCGAACGAACCCATGAGCGTCGAATCCAACATCCGCGAGCTTTTCGGAGCCGAGACCAAAGAACCCGGCTTCGACCAGGTGAACATCACCGTCGCCGCCGCAGACACCATCCGCAGCTGGAGCCGCGGCGAGGTGAAGAACCCGGAGACCATCAACTACCGCACCTTCAAGCCCGAGAAGGGCGGCCTGTTCTGCGAGCGCATCTTCGGCCCCACCAAAGACTGGGAGTGCGCCTGCGGCAAGTACAAGCGCATCAAGCACAAGGGGGTCATCTGCGACCGCTGCGGGGTCGAGGTCACACTCTCCCGCGTCCGCCGCGAGCGCATGGGCCACATCGAGCTCGCCGTCCCGGTCAGCCACATCTGGTTCTACAAATGCATGCCCTCCCGCATCGGCCTCATGCTCGACATGAGCGCCCGCATGCTCGAGCGCGTCATCTACTACGAGGACTACATCGTCACCGAACCCGGCAAGACCGACCTCGAACCCGGCCAGCTGCTCACCGAACAGGAGCTGCGCGACGCCGAGGACGAGTACGGTGAGGACTCCTTCCGCGCCGGCATGGGCGCCGAGGCGATCCGCGACCTGCTCGCCTCCGCCGACCTGGTCGCGCTGGTGAAGGAGCTGGAGGAAGCGATGACCAAGACCCGCTCCAAGCAGGTGCGCAAGAAGCTCGCCAAGCGCCTCAAACTCGCCCAGGGCTTCGCCCAGAGCCACACCCGCCCGGAGTGGATGATCCTCGAGGTGCTGCCGGTCATCCCGCCGGACCTGCGCCCGCTGGTGCCGCTCGAGGGCGGCCGGTTCGCCACCTCCGACCTCAACGACCTCTACCGCCGCGTCATCAACCGCAACAACCGCCTCAAGAACCTGCTGCAGCTGAAGACCCCCGAGGTCATCATCCGCAACGAGAAGCGCATGCTGCAGGAGGCCGTCGACGCGCTGTTCGACAACGGCCGCCACGGGCGCGCCGTCACCGGCGCCGGCAACCGCGCCCTGAAGTCCCTCTCGGACATGCTCAAGGGCAAGGGCGGGCGCTTCCGCCAGAACCTGCTCGGCAAGCGCGTCGACTACTCCGGCCGCTCGGTCATCGTCATCGGTCCCGAGCTGCAGCTGCACCAGTGCGGCCTGCCGAAGAAGATGGCGCTCGTCCTGTTCGAACCCTTCATCATCCGCCGCCTCAAGGAGCTCGGCTACGTGCACACCGTGCGCTCGGCGAAGAAGATGATCGAGCGCAAGACGCCGGAGGTCTGGGATATCCTCGAGGAGGTCACCAAGGGCCACCCCGTCATGCTCAACCGGGCGCCGACCCTTCACCGCCTGTCCATCCAGGCCTTCGAACCGGTGCTGATCGAGGGCTCGGCCATCCGCCTCCACCCGCTGACCTGCTCGGCCTACAACGCCGATTTCGACGGCGACCAGATGGCGGTCCACGTGCCGCTCTCCGTCGAGTCGCAGATGGAGGCGCGCATGCTGATGCTGGCGCCGAACAACATCTTCTCGCCCTCCAGCGGCCGCCCCATCACCACCCCCTCGCAGGACATCACCCTGGGCTGCTACTTCCTCACCCACCACCGCCACCACATCACCGACAAGTCGGGCAGCGAGGGGCGGGCGCCGCTCTTCGCCTCCACCTCCGAGGTGGAGTTCGCGATCGCCGAGCGATCGGTGAGGCTGCACGACAAGATCCGCCTCTCCAACCCGGACCGCGGCAAGGACACGATCTACGGCGACAGGGACGCCGTGGTCATCGAGACCACCCCGGGCCGCGTCCGCTTCAACGAGATCTGGCCGAAGGGCTGCAACGAGGACGGCAAGCACCTCGGCTTCTTCAACGACGCCGTCGGCAAGAAGCAGCTGTCGGACATCATCTGGCGCACCTACCAGGTCTCCGGCTCGGCCGAGACGGTCGCCACCCTCGACCGGCTCAAGCACCTGGGCTTCCGCGAGGCCACCCGCGCCGGCGTCTCCATCGGGATCACCGACATGGTCATCCCCGACGAGAAGCAGGCCGAACTGAAACACGCCTACAAGCAGATCGAGACCGTCGAGGGTCAGCGCCGCAAAGGCATCATCACCGACGGCGAGCGCTACAACAAGATCATCGACATCTGGACCCACGCCGGGGACAAGATCGCCAGCG
>JAUIGD010000073.1 GCA_030430255.1 Verrucomicrobiia bacterium | reverse complement strand
GTGGATGGCGAGCCGCTGCCGATCTTCGATCGCGAGACGGGCGAAGTGGATGTGCTGGCGACCGAACTGTGGAAGCCCTACGACATCCGGCGGAAGCTGGAGGAGAGCTGGCAGCGCGAGATGCGCAGCATGGCCGGGAAGATCCATGTGTACGCGGGCGAGGTGGACACCTTCTATCTGGAGGGCGCGGTCGTGCTGCTCAAGGGGATGGCCGAGCGGATGGGGATCGATGCGGAGATCGAGGTGATCGAGGGGATGGGGCACACGCTGTATCGCGATGGGATGATGGACATGCTGGCGACGGTGAAGGAGCGGTGGGAGAAAGAAGAGTAGAGTTGATTCCATTTCGGACATCGATGATTAAGGAAAACAGCAGTGTCCAAAGCAATGATTCTCAGAACACTTATCCCAGCCAGCATGCTTTGTGGACTTTTCCTTTCTGGTGATGTGAGCTCCGCATACAAAGATCGACATACGGACAACGTCGGGGAACCTACTCCCGGGGAACTCAACGGGACTGCTCGCGAAGGTGATCCCGCATACGCCCAGAGTTCGGTTCTGACCTTGACCGCGGTCGTTCTTCTTCAACGGGAAGGTCACGCTGATCCCTTGGCGAACGAGGTATTCCGAAAGCGTGCCACAGAGATTGAGAGCTACTTCAGGACCATACTCAGACTGAATGAGAGCCCCGACGGCACGCCCGCAAATGAAGACGCCGAGTACATCCGGAAGATGATCAACAGGCTGGCCTACACGCTTGCGACTGACGGAAACTACATTCTTTCAGAGAAATATGAGCGTATCGACAACTGGAAACAGTACAACGAGTTCTTAACAAGAGCGGAACGCGCGATGACCGAGGCGATCGTTCGACATGGCATCACGCAGGACATGGAAGATCTGGTGCGGACGGAGTTCGACCGCAATGTGAAGCACGCAGAGAACTTTCTGGAAACCCCAAGGTGGGCTGTTCTCTACAATGTATGGTCTCAAGACGAGATGGCATTCTGGATCGTGAAGTACGAAGAGTTACTTGCAGACATCGATCAAATGCTCAATCAGTCGATAGAGAACATCCGAGCAAATAATCCGGATGCCACCCCCGAGTTTGTCCGAAGTCGTGTCCAGACCATATTGCAAGCGTTCGCTCGTCAATACAGCGTTGCACCGTTGAACTTCTATGCGGGCAATATTGGTGACATCAATTCTCCGGATTCTCCGATGAACGCCATCTCGGAGTGTTGGGGTACGGTGGCGTACAACGCGCCCGAGGTAGTGTTCCAGGTCGAGTACGATCCCGGGGATGACTTCGATGCGATGAAGATTCTGCAGGAGTGGTGGGCAAACCCCGTGGTGCCTGCGAAGTAGAGCAGGGTCACGGGTATGATCCCGCCCCATGCCCCCACTTCTGACTGCCCGTGACATCTCGAAGCACTTTGCCACCCGGCTGCTGTTTTCCGGCGTTTCGTTTCAGGTTGATGAGCGGGAGCGGATTGCGCTGATCGGGCCGAACGGCGCGGGCAAGAGCACGCTGGTGAAGATCTTGGCCGGGCTGGAGGAGGCGGAGGAGGGGGAGATCCTGCCGCGGCGGGGGTTGATCGCGGCGTATGTGCCTCAGGCGGACGTGTTCGAGGCGGGGGCGACGGTGCGCTCGGCGGTGGTGGATGCGCTGGCGAAGGCGGCGGCGGACGGGGTGATCGGGCATCTGCACGATGAGCACGAGTTCGAGATCGCGGCGGACATGACGCTGTACCGGTGCGAGCTGGGGGATCTGCTGGATACGGCGTGCGCGAAACTTTCGGGCGGGCAGCGCAAGCGGCTGTCGATCGCGCGGGGGCTGGCGCTGGAGCCGGACCTGCTCATGCTCGACGAGCCCACGAACCATCTGGATGTGGAGGGGATCGACTGGTTGGAGGAGGTGCTGAGCACGGGCGACTTCGCCTCGATCAGCGTGACGCACGACCGGGCGTTTCTGGAGCAGACGGCGACGCGGATCGTGGAGCTGTCGCGGGCGTACCCGGAGGGGACCTTCTCGGTGAAGGGGAACTACGGCGAGTTCCTGAAGCGCAAGACGGAGTTTCTGGAGGCGCAGGCGGAGCACGAGCGGTCGCTGAGCAACCAGGTGCGCGAGGACCTGCGCTGGCTGTCGCGCGGGGCGAAGGCGCGGCGGACGAAGAGCAAGAGCCGCATCGATGCGAGCTACGAGCGGATGGACCAGCTCGCGGAACTTCGGATGCGCAACGCGACGCAGAAGTCGGCACGGATCGACTTCACGGCGACCGGGCGCGAGACGCAGAAGCTCTTGGTCGGGCGCGGGCTGCGCAAGTCGTACGGGGACAAGGTGCTGTTTGATGGCCTGGATGTGATGCTCACGCCGCGGTCGATCCTGGGGCTGATGGGCCCGAACGGGTCGGGCAAGAGCACGCTGATCCGGATGCTGATGGGCGAGATCGAGAGCGATGCGCCGACGGCGGCGATGCTGAAGGAAGACGAGGAGACGAAGAAGGCGCTGCCGAAGGGCACGCCGGATCTGGGCGTGATCCAGCGGGCGGAGAAGCTGCGGATGGTGCTGTTCAGCCAGCACCGCACGGAACTGGACCCCGACAAGACGCTGGGCGAGACGCTGTCGCCGAGCGACGGGGTGGTGTACCGCGGGCAGATGCTGCACATCGCGACCTGGGCGGAGATGTTCCTGTTCACGAAGCATCAGCTGCGCACGCCGATCAAGAACCTTTCGGGCGGCGAGCAGGCGCGGGTGCACATCGCGAAGCTGATGCTGGAGCCCGCGGATGTCCTGATCCTGGACGAGCCGACGAACGATCTGGACCTGGCGTCGCTGGAGGTGCTGGAGGAAAGTCTGGAGGAGTTCCCGGGCGCGATCGTGCTGGTGACGCACGACCGGGCGATGCTGGACCGGCTGGCGACGCGAGTGCTCGCGCTCGATGGCGAGGGCGGGTCGCGGTACTTCGCGGACTACCAGCAGTGGCACGCGATCACGCGGGCCGAGGAGAAGGAAAAGGCCAGGGCGGCGAAGGGCGGCACCGCGAAGACGGAGCCGGCGCCCGAGCCGAAGCAGGCGTCAGCCCCGGCGGCTCCCAAGAAGAAGCTGACCTTCACGGAGAAGCACGAACTGGACCAGATGGAGAAGTCCATCGAGCAGGCGGAGGCGAAGGTGGATGCGCTGCAGGCGCAGATCGGAACGCCCGAGGTGCTGGCGGATCACAAGAAGCTTGCAGCCATCGGGGTGAAGCTGGGGGAGGCGCAGAAGGAGCGGGACCGGTTGTATGCGCGGTGGGCGGAGTTGGAGGAGCGGGTGTAGGCGTGTGCGGAGAGCATTGGCTCGCGGGATGCTTGCTACCCATCGCTTGCGCGATTGGGCTCTAATCATCCAGCACTTTGATGACCGGAAGGTTCGGGCCGCCCCCTCATCCGGCCGCTGCGCGGCCACCTTCTCCCGCGAGGGGAGAAGGAGGTGGATCAGGCCAGTCGGTCGGTGGCGACGTGGTATTGGGGATCGTCTGAGAGGTTGGTCAGGACGAAGTGTGCGGCGTTGCGGAGCAGCGTGCGGCACTCGGGGCTGAGGTGCGTGAGGTGCAGGCGTTTGCCGAGGGCGGCGTACTTCTCGCCGAGGGTGTTGATGGCTTCGAGGCCGGACTGGTCGTAGACGCGGGTGTAGTAGAAGTCGATGACGACGTCGTCGGGGTCGTTCTTCGGGTCGAAGAGTTGTTTGAAGGTTTGGGCGGAGGCGAAGAAGAGCGGGCCGTGGAGTTGGTAGTGCTTGGCGCCGTGCTCGTCGAACTTGACATCGACACCGATGTGTTTGGCGTGCTGCCAGGCGAAGGAGAGCGCTGAGACGATGACGCCGATGATGACGGCGGTGGCGAGGTCGTGCATGATGGCGGTGTAGCCGGCGACGACGACCATGATGAGCATGTCGCGGGCGGGCATCTTGCCGAACATGCGCAGAGACGCCCACTCGAAGGTGCCGATGACGACCATGAACATGACGCCGACGAGCGCGGCGATGGGAATCATCTCGATCCAACTGGACAGGAAGAGCATGAAGGCGAGCAGGCAGACGGCGGCGGTGACGCCGGAGAGTCGGCCGCGGCCGCCGGAGTTCACATTGATGAGCGACTGACCAATCATGGCGCAGCCGCCCATGCCGCCGAAGAGGCCGCAGGTGATGTTGGCGGTGCCCTGGCCGATGCACTCGCGGTTGCCGCGGCCTCTGGTGTCGGTGATCTCGTCGATGAGGGTCATGGTCATCAGCGATTCGATCAGCCCGACGGCGGCAAGAATGAATGCGAAAGGCGCGATGATGCGCAGGGTCTCCCAAGTCAGGGGCGGCAGGGCGTATTCGAGGAAAAAGGGTCTGGGCAGGCCGGCCTTGAGGCCGATGGTGTCTTCGTCGATCGCGGCGATGGCGTCGGTCACGGCCTGTTGGCGCGCGGCGGTGTTCGCGTCGTCGAAACCCGCGGCGGGGCCGACGACTTCGGATGCGGCGTCGGCGCGGGCGTTATTCATAAGCATGTCGCCGACGGTGAGGACGACATTGGGGTTGCCGTCGGGGGCGATGTTGGGGTCGAGCCATGCGTTTCCGGCCGCCGCGATGCCGCTGACGACGAGGATCGCGACGAGCGAGGCGGGGACGGCGCGGGTGATCTTGGGCAGGAGCCAGATGATGGCCATGGTGAGCGCGACAAGAGAGAGCATGATCCAGAGGGCAGGACCGTTGAGGAACCCGACGGTACCCACGCTGTCTGCGAACTTGAAGCTGCCGATCTGAGCCATGCCGATCACGATGGCGAGCCCGTTGACAAAGCCCAGCATGACCGGGTGGGGCACCATGCGGATGAGTTTTCCGAGGCGCGCGGTGCCGACGAGGACCTGGATGACGCCGCAGAGCATGACGGCGGGGAAGAGGTACTCGATGCCGTGGATGGCGACGAGGGAGACGACGACGACGGCCATCGCGCCGGTGGCGCCGGAGATCATGCCGGGGCGGCCGCCGACGATGGATGCGACGAGGCCGATGAAGAAGGCGGAGTAGAGGCCGATGATCGGCGAGACACCGGCGACGAAGGCGAAGGCGACGGCTTCAGGGACGAGGGCGAGGGCGACGGTGAGGCCGGAGAGAACATCGTTACGCAGGTTCCGCTGCTGCGCGCGGAAGAAGTTCAGCATTGCCGGGAGGCTCCGGGAGCGGGGACAAAGCAACCGGAACCGTCAGGCACCGGGTGCGCGAGTGAAGCAGATTGATCGCGGGGAAGACGCGGAAAGCGGTCTTACGGGGATCTGAGACGTGTCTGCGTCTTTGAGGGGCTGATGGTAGCGGCGCGGGTCGGGAGGGGCAACGGTGGACGAAAACGGGAAGGACGTTGCTCAGGCAGGTGTGAGCATGCCACGGCGGCTTACCGCTTCCTCGTTGTTTTCTTCGTGACCTTCTTCTTGGACGCCGGCTTCTTGGCGGACTTCTTCTTTGCGGCCTTCTTGGATGCGGGCTTCTTTGCGGTCTTCTTGTTTGTCTTCTTCTTGGCGGCAGGCTTCCGCTTCGAGGCGGGGATTATCGACTCGTACACGGCGATGAAGTCCTTGACCGGGACGCGTTTGATGGTGGCTCCGAGGACATCGAGGGGGACATCCTCGAGTTTCTTGAAGCGCACGCAGGAGGCGCCCATGTCGAGTTTCTTGCCGGTGGCTTTCCACTCGCGGACGAAGCGGTCCTTGCCCTCGGGGTCGCAGTAGACGCAGAAGAGGTACAGCCCCATGTGGTTCTTCTGCGAGGCGATACTAGCGAAGGGGAGCGGCTGCTTGGGGTCGCAGTGGTAGCCGTCGGGGTAGATCGAGTGCGGCACGAAGTAGCCGATCATGCCGTACTGGATGCCTTCCTCGTAGCCCTTGGGCAGGTTCTTGAGGATGACCTTGCGCACGGCTTCGAGCGCTTCGCGCCGGTCGTCGGGCAGAGAGGCGAGGTAGTCCTGGACGGTGGCGGGCTTGGTGGGCATGGGGGCGATTGTACCGGGGAGGCGAACGCCGACGGCACGGAAGTTCGGACCGCCCCCTCATCCGGCCGCATGCTGACGCCGCACGCGGCCAGCTTCTCCCTTGAGTGGAGAAGGGCGAAGGCAAAAACGAAGCACGCCCGTTGGCCCTCCCTGGCCTCGGGCGTGGATCGTTTCTCTCAAACCTCTCGTGGCGCGGGTGCGCCGTTCTCTCGTGTGCTGGGGTCAGGCGAGCATGCCGGCGACATCCTCGACTTCTTCTTCGAGTCGTGAGCGGATGTCGGCGAGGGCTTCGCGGGAGAGGCGGATTTCGTCGAGGACGGAGCCGTCGATCTCCAGCGAGGGCAGGTCGAGGCGAAACGCGTCCGGGAGTGCCGCGGCAAGGTGGTCGGCGACATGGACGAGGCAGGCCATGGAGCGCGAACCGGTGGGCAGGTCGAGCGGGTTGTGGTGGAAGCCGGAGACCTGGGCGAAGGCCTCGGGGAACTTCCAGCGTTCGCAGAGGGCCTTGCCGAAGGCCTGGTGGTCGGCGCCAAAGAGTTCGCGCTCGATTTCGCGCATGTCACGATCGGGCACGCCGTCGGTCACGGTGATCTGGTTGACGACCTCGGCGAGTTTGGTGCGGTCGAACTGCATCTCGACCATCATGCCGATGTCGTGGGTGAGGCCGGCGAGGAAGGCCTCGTCGCCGACGCCCATCTTGAGCTTGTCGGCGATCATCTTGGACGCGGCGGCGGTGGCGATGGCGTGCATCCAGAGGTCGCGGGCGTTGAACTTGTCGCAGAGCTGGCCGCCGCGGAAGAGCTTGGCCATGGAAGCGGAGATAGCGATGTTCTTCACGGCGTTGAGGCCGAGGAGGACGATGGCGCGGTTGATCGAGCCGATCTGTCCGGGCAGGCCGTAGAACGATGAGTTGACGACCTTGAGGATGCGGCTGCAAAGGGCCGGGTCGTTGGAGATCACATTGTTGAGGTCCTGTGCGGTCGAGGTCGGGTCTTCGACGAGCTCGATGATCTTGACGGTGATCTCGGGCAGCGTGGCGATGTGGCTGATCTGCTTGATCGCTTCGGTGACAATCTGGTTCTGTGCGGTCAGTTCGCTCATCGCGTGCCCCGGTCTGGATCGCTGGTGGTGCTCGATCCGCGCACGGCGCGCCGGATCGGACTCTTCAGAGATCGTCCGGGCGTGGGGAGGACTTTCGGCGAAGTTGACAGATGGGGCGTTGCGCTGACCGTCGGGGTTATGCGGACGCTCACGCGCGATCAGTAGGCGTTGTGCTTGCGCAGCAGGGCCGGATCGCGGGGGTCGGTCTTCGCGAGCAATTCGGCGATGCGCGGGCCGGTACGCCCGTCGCCGTAGGGATGGCCGGTGGTCGAGCGGTCGATCTGGTCGGCGCGGGCGATGGCCTGCGCGATGTCATCGGCGTCGGGGCTGGCGGCATCGATAACGGTGGCGGGGCGCTCGCGCCCGGCCTGGCGGGGGCCGATGTTGACGGCGGGCAGGCCGAGGATGGCGGCCTCGATGAGCCCGGCGGAGGAATTGCCGATCAGCACGCCGCGGGATCGGGCGAGTCGCTTGAGCAGGGCGACGAACTCGGCGCGAGGGAGGTGGTCTCGTCGCGTGCGGGCGGCGTTCGCCGGAAGCGCATCGAGGGCGGCGCGGACGGCGTCGGCGCCCGGGTCGGCGTTGGGGTCGAGCCAGAGGTGCGGGCGGTCCCCCACTGCATTGGCGATGGCGCGGACGGTGGCCTGCTCGGTCTCGTCATCGAGGCCGGCGGGGTGGTGCAGGACCACGATCTGCGGTGAACCGACCGCGGCGAAGGATGCATCGTCGAGCGCTGCGATCTCGGCGAGTCCGTCGGCGGCGGGAGAGCCGACCGGATGAATGCGCGAGGACGGCTCGCCCATCTGCTCGATGCGCTGGGCCGAGCGGACGGTGGCGGGCAGGTGGAGGTGGGCGAGTTTGGTGATGGCGTGGCGCATGGCCTCGTCGGCGACGCCCTCAGCGCGGTCGCCGCCGTGGAGGTGGGCGAGCGCGATGCCTCCGACGCTGGCGGCGGACGCGGCGGCGAAGGCCTCGATGCGGTCGCCGAGAACGACGACCCAGTCGGGTTTGAGGCGGGCGAATGCGCGTGCGAAGCCGCCGGTGCCGCGACCGAGGGCCTCGGCATCGGCGAGGCGCCCGGTGGTGCCGGGCTGCTGCATGTTGACGGTGGCGTCGAGCCCGAAGCGCTCGTCGACCTCGCGCCAGGTCTCGGCGGGCTTAAGCATGTGCGCACCGGCGGCGATGACAAGCGTGATGAACTCGGGGCGTGTGCGGCAGGCCTCGATGACGGGAACGAGCAGGCCGAAGTCGGCGCGGCTGCCGGTGGCGAAGACGATGCGGCGGCGTGCGTCGGTCATGCGAGGTCGTCCTCGGTGAGGGGCGTGTCGGGGTCGAGATCGCGTGAGGCGGTTCGACCAGCGACGGAATCGAGATGGTAGGGCTCGATGCCGGTGCCGGGGCGCTTGGTGGTGAGGACAGCGCGCGGGATCGGACCGCCCGCGCGCACCGGCCGGGTGAGGACGAGCGACTGGCGGCTGACGGTGCGGACATCGGCCTCGCAGGGGAGGACGCGCTTCTCGATGGGGCCGACGAGCTCGGCGGGCGGATTGCCCGTGCCGGCGCGGCAGAGGGCGGCGTACTGGGCGAAACCGGCGGGGTCGAGCGAGGCGGCGTGGTCGGGGCCGGACGCCGCGCGGTCGAGGGTGAGGTGCTTTTCGAGGATCTGCGCGCCGAGCGATGCGGCGAACGCGCCGGTGTCGGTGCGAGGGGAATGATCCGAGTACCCGATGGCGTCCACCCCGAGATCGGCTTCAATGAGGGCGCGGATCGCGCCGAGGGAGGTGTCCTCGTCGGCGGTCGGGTAGCTGCTCACGCAATGCAGGATCGCGCAGCGAGAACGGGATTCGCCGAGCCAACCGGCAGCTCGCCGGACTTCTTCGAGCGTGGAAGCGCCGGTGGAGACGATGAGCGACTTGCCTGTTGTGATGAGGTTGTCGATGAGCGGCTTGTTGATGATGTCGGTGGAGGAGGTCTTGTAGGCGTCCCATGGAATCTGTTCGGCGATATCAACCAGCGACGGGCTGAATGGGGTGACGATCGCGTGCAGATCGAGCGCCTGGGCGCGTTCGACGATCGGGGCCATCTGGTCGATCGTGAGTTCGAGGGCGCGGAGCATGGAGAACGGGTCGGTTGCGCCCGAATCGCGCTGGTACGCCGCAAGGCGCGCTGCGCTCGACATGAGGCGGTCGGTCTCGAAGAGCTGCAGCTTGATGGCGTGTGCGCCCGCGGCGTGGGCGGCGTCGACGAGGTCGAGGGCTTTCTGTTCGTCGCCGTCGTGGTTCACGCCGATCTCGGCGATGAGGTACGGCGGCTTCACGCTGTGCCAAGGGACGGCGGTCATGGTGCGGCCTTCAGTGCTGCCTCGGCGCGGGCCAGGTCGGCGGCGGTGTCGATGTCGATCACCGAACCGTCGGGGTTGATGATGCCGCGCCGGTCGGTGCCGAAGAAGGCGTGCGGGCCGGGAGGCGCGCCGGCGATGTGAAGCATGAGTGCCTCGCGGGTGAGGGCGATGATGCCGCCGTCGGGGATGTGCGCGGGCGGCAGGTCCTGTCGGCGGTAGACCCCGTGATTGAGTATGTCGCCCTGCCACGGGCGGACAGCACCGGACTGTGCGTCGACGACGGCGGTCCACCAGGGGTGAAACTTGCCGACGGGCGCGTAGCTCTGGACGCTGTGGCAGGTCGTGGTTGCGAGCAGTTCGAGCGCGCGGTCGGTCAGGTCGGCGGGGCGGACGGGGACATTGGCGTAGAGGATGACGATGTGGTCGGCGGTCCGACCCTGCGACTGCTCCCAGCGGGCGAGGGCTTCGCGTGCGGCGTCGTCGACGGTGGCGGTGTCGGTTGCGAGTTCTGGGGATCGCTCGATGGGATCGACGGCGCGTGATCGGGCGAGATCGAGGAGGTTCGGGCAATCGCTGCTGACGGCGATGGCGCTCACACGCGTGGATTGCTGGAGGTGCTCGATCGTCCACAGCGCGCAGGGCTTACCGGCGACTTCGCGCGTGTTCTTGCCGGGCAGGCCCTTGCTGCCGGCGCGCCCGAGGACAATGCCGAGGGTAAACGGATGGCCCACCGGGTCAGATCCTTCGCCCAGCGGCGTCGAAGGCGCGGCGATTGGCATTGCGCTTCGCGGCGAGATCGGGCGTGCGGAGCGGCGCGATACGCTGGCCTTCGACCGCGTGCGGGAGCGGATCGATCACCGCGTGACCGAGCAGGCCCAGCCAGTGGTCGTAGAAACCCTCGATCTCGTCGTAAGTGGCATCGCAGCGGGTGATGCGGGGGACGATCCATCGCTCGGTCGGGGCCTTGACGCCAAGCGGGCCCTCGAGGCGCTCGCTCTGGAGGATCCGGTTGAGGCGCTGGGCGTTGTCGAGGACGGACTGCAGCGAGCAGTCGTGGCCGCTGAGTTTCGCGTAAGTGGGCTCGGTCTGGGCGAGCAGGTCGATCGAGATGACATCGGCGGTGGCGATGGCGGCCATCGCTGCATCGTCGATCTCGCCCGCCAGATCGGTGCGGAGATGGATGAAGCCGATGCGCTGGTCAGCACGGAGCGCGGCCATGAGTTCGGCGAAGCGCGGATGGCGGATGGGGTCACCCATGACGCTCGCGCCGCCGCGGCCGGCAAGGGTGATGGCGATGGGACGGCCGGGAGCGTTGTGCTCGGCGAGGATGCGGTTCACCGTTTCGAGCGTGATCGGTTCGGAAAGCGGGAGGGATGGGTACCAGTGACGGCGCTCGCCGCCTCGGGCATTCGTTGGTGCGCCGAGGGGTTCGATCGTGAGATCGAGGGGCGCTGCGCTGAGGATGGGATCGGCATCGCGCGCGGCCGGGTCGATGCGCACGCAGGCGTCGGCTGCGATGGGATCGCCGGCCGCGGCGGCGGGGACGTATGACAGGATCCCTCCGACGGTCGCGAAGCTGCTGGATTTCGCGCGCATGTCGGCGAGGCGCTCGAGGCCGCTGCGGCTGATGAGGCAGGGCGCGTGGCCAGGTGGAGCCTGGGTGAAGACCACGGGGCGGTCGTCGGGCGATTCGGCGTGGCGCTCGACGAGCTGCGGGATGAGCGATGAATCGAACGCGGTCCATGCGCCGTCGAGAACGAGGGCGGCGTCGGCTTTATGCCGGTCGAGCAGAGCCAGCGTGGGCGCCATGCGCAGGGCCTCGTCGTAGCAGCTTGCGCCGCCGAGGCCGCCGCGCCAGCAGGTTGAGGACCAGGCGCGGGCGCGGGCGATGCGGCGCTGCCACGCGCCTTCGACCGGATCGGGCGCGATGGTGTGGACTTCAACGACCTCGTGCGCGCTGCTGCGAAGGGTTTCGCGGAGCGCGGCTTCGTCGTCGGTCAGGATGACGATGGGGATTCGGGACGGTCCGGGTGCGAGGCGATCGAGCGTGCGGGAGAGGTTGGCGCGGGACTCGGGCACGTCCGCGGTGACCACGGCGATGGTGCGGAGCTTGACGGAGCGGGACTTGGCGGGGCCGTCGTTGGTGATTGGGCGCGGGCGGGTGCGGCGCGGCTGGCCGTCGAGCGCGGCGAGGGTGTCTTCGGCGAGCTGCTCGAGCAGGTCGGCCATCTGTGCAATCCAGCCGACATTCGCGGCGTCGCGCTCGACCTGGCGCTGCTGGCGCTCCGTTTCGTTGGCGGGCGGGTTCAGGCGGAGAAGCCGGTCGGCCTTGAATCGCTGGAAGGTTCCGGTTTGGTTGAGTCGCTGGACGAGCGCGTAGGCGGGCTGGAGCGACTCCACCTCGTCGCGGATGGCGTGGATCTTGCGGACGAGGGGGTTGATGCGGGACGGGTTGCCGGCTTTGCCCTGCATCGCGGCGATGCGCTCGAGCAGTCGCTGGGTCTCGCGGCTGCGGCGCGCGATGGTGCGGGCGTCCGAGCGGATGGACTCGATGCTCGCGCGGAGCGTGTCGGGGACGGCGCGCTCGCTTGCATCGCTCGCGGGAAGGCGTACGGGCGGCTGCGCCGGGGGAGCGTGCTGCGCGAGGGCGCGGGCGAGGGGCATGGGCGTCGCCGCACGCTTGGCGACGCCGCCCTCGGTGGCGTCGATGATGGTCAGCCCACGCTCGGTGTCGGCGGCGAACTCGCGTTCGAACTGCGAGAGGTAGGTGGCCATCTGCTGGTCGGTGTAGATGGGACGGCCGAGGTGGTCGGTGCGTTGGATGAGGCGGGACTTAGCGCGGGCGATGCGCTCCCATTCGAACATCTCGAGGGTGCGGAACGGGTTGAGTTCGGGGGCCCATATGTCGTGGATGGCGGCACCGGAGGCGTAGTACTGGCCGTCGGTGAAGCCGAGGTCCTGCCCGATCAGGATGGCCGGGTCGCAGCCGAGGTGGCGGGCGAGGTAGTAGGCGAGGTGAGCAACGGTGGCGCCGGGGGTGAGGTGGTCGTCGTCGGTGCGCGTGGGGCCGAAGAGCTGTTCGAGGGCGTCATCTCGCACGAGGCGGATCCGGCCCGGGAACGCGTCGAGCACGGCGGGGTTGACCTTGGGCTCGGCGACGAGGGTGATGCCTTCGAGATCGGCGGCGGTGAGACCTTCGTAGAAGCGGGTCGAGATCTCGTGGTAATCGAGGGCCGTGACGAAATCGGGTCGGATGCCGCGGGCGAGCATGGGGCGCAGGACGGTCTGCACGGCGATGACGACGACGCGCTCGCGAACGGCCGGATCGGCGAGCAGGTGCAGGTTGCGCACCAGCGACGGGCCGGCGGACACGACAACGGCGGCGCGGCCCTTGGCGGCATCTTTCAGGTCGGCGATGCCGGGCCAGCGCAGGTAGGCCTCGGCGTTGAGCATGAGGTTGCGCAGGGTGACATCGCTCTGCATGAGCGTGGTGACGACCTGCGTGCGCAGGGCGCTGGTGACCTCGGCGAAGGTCGCGCCGAAGACCGATGCGCTCTCGCCGAGGCGCTGTCGGCTCGGGGCGTGCTCGACGAGCTGGATGCCGATGGCGAGCGGGGCTTCGAGGCCACGGGTGGCGGCGCTCATCTCTCCCGCGGCGTGCTCATCGCTCAGGAAGCAGATCGCGCCCGCGCGGATCCAGTCGGAATGGTCGATGCGCTCGAGGACCGCTCGGAGCAGGTCGAGGTCGGGCTCATAGATGATGACCACGCCGCTGGTGCCGACACGCTCGGCGATCGCGCGGGCGTGGTAGCCCAGAGCGAAGCCGAGGACCACGATGCCGCCGTTGGATTCGAGGTCGATGGCCTGAGCGATGGTCTCGGCTTCGGCGAGGGGGCGGCGCCGGCTGGCGAGGGCGACGGGGCCGGAGGGGCCGGGGAGAGTGGCGCTGGGGACGGCGTCGGCGGTGTCGGTAAAGACGAGGTCGCGCCGGGGCGTGGCCTGCTCGAGGCGCTTGGCGATGCGCGGGTTGCGCAAGGCGATGGCTTCGAGGTTTCGCGCAAAGATTGCGCTGTCTGACTCGGCGGATTGGCCCGGATCGTCGCTGAGGAGCCCAAGGGCGGCGGCGTTGAGGGCATTGACATCGATGCCCCAAGGCGCGGCGGCCGGCTCGGCGTTGGCGTCGGGTTCGCGCATGGGATCGCCGTGGTTGCTGGGCATGGAGTCGATATCGGACTCTTGGGGGGCAGCGCTGCAAGAGCGGAATCGGGCGGGCGGGATGGATCAGCGGGAACCGGCGTGCGTATGACTTGGCGTGGCCCGCGGACGCGGGCGGGAAGGCGGGCGGATGACGGACCTATCTGACGCGACGGCCGGTTGGTTGCCTGGGGTGCTCGGGGCGTTTCCTCCCCCGCCGCTGACGGACCGGCTGCTGTTCGAATCGCCGCTGCTCGTTCCGGTGGCGGTGCTCGTCCTGGCGGTGATCGCCGGGTTCGGGCTGGGGCGGGCGGCGAAGGCGCGTGAGGGCAAGATCGTGATGGCG
The DNA here is from genome assembly GCA_030430255.1 of Verrucomicrobiia bacterium. Classification (GTDB taxonomy): domain Bacteria; phylum Verrucomicrobiota; class Verrucomicrobiia; order Verrucomicrobiales; family DEV007; genus JAUIGD01. Next base: position 5,247 of record JAUIGD010000073.1, on the reverse strand, counting down.
GTCGGGCTGGTGCTCGCGGTGGGGATCGCGATCAGTTCGCGCGTGGTGGAGACGGACCGAGAAGCGATCCGGCGGCTGACGGGTGCGTTCATTGCGGATGTGATGGACGGGGACCGGGGCGCCGTCGAGGGCGTGCTGGGGCCGCGCCTGACCATCGCGGCCGGGGGGAGCAGCGCGCCGCTGAATGCGCGGGAGTTCATCCTGAACAATGTGGACCGGGTCGGCGCGGAGATCGAGCGGTACGCCTCGAATGTGCAGGAAGCGGCGGTGATCGCCGAGCGGGCGGGGCGCAGCAAGTTCGCGTTCAATGTGCTGCAGTCGCGGAGCTACGGCTTTGGCGTGAGCACCTGGGTGCTCGAATGGCAGAAGACCCCGGGGGCGGGATGGCAGATTACGGCGATCGATCTGGTCGCGCTCAACGGTCAGCCGGCTCCGACGGGTGTGTTCTCGCGCGTGCGCTGACCGGGGATCGGTTGCTCAGAGGCTGGCGAGGGCGGAGTTGCGCGAGGTGCGGATGGTGTCCATCCGGGCCTGGAGCGACCGGCCGGGGCAGGCGGTCGGGTTAAACTCCTGGTGCGTGTAGACGCGGGCGCGGCTGATGCGGTAGGAGCGGACGGTGGTGGCGAGGAACTGGTCGAGGGCGTTCGCCTGCGCGGGCGACACGGCCTGCTCCTCGTAGTTGCCGAGCATGCAGATGCCGATGTTGCCCTCGTTGTTGTCCTTGACATGGGCGCCCTGCCACGCGAGCGGGCGGCCTTCCCAGACGCGACCGGAGGGGTCGATCAGGAAGTGGTAGCCGATGTCGCCCCAGTTGCGGCCGCGGTGGGCGCGCCGGATGGACTCGATGCGAGCGGCGGCGGCGGCCTGCGAGGTGCTGGTGAAGGTGGACATGCCATCGTGGTGGATGGTGACCTTGTCAATCGGGAGCATCCGGTCCATGAGGTTGGGCACCGGGTTGCCCTTGGACCAGTTCGCGCGGCGCACAAGGCCCGCGAAGGGCGGGGCGTCGCCGCGAAAGCCGGAGTCGGGCAGGGGCTGCCAGTCACCGGCGCGGGCCTCCGATGGCCGGCGCGATGCGGAGCCGTTACCCCAGCGGCTGAGGAGTTCGTCGGTGGAGCGCCGGTCGGCGGGCGGGACGGAAGTCGGACCGCCGGAGAATGCGTCGCGCCCGGAGGAGGAACCGCTGGAGCAGCCGCCGAGCAGGGTCGCTGCGGAGGCGAAGCCGAGCATCGCGACCGTCGATCGGAGGACGGCCTCGCGACGGGAGATCGGCGCGTTGTTATTGGACGGTGTCTGCTGCTCCGGGCTGGGCACGGTCGTTCCTCTCGCTGCGTGGAACCATGAGCATCGGCGCGCGGGACCTTTGCACTTGATCCGCACGAGATGCTACCAGCGCGCGCGGATCGGGCTGCTCCGAATTCTTCGGTTGGCCCGGAATCGGGTCGATATGATCCGCTCATCATGCCCATTCCCGACGCCGCCGCACTGAACCAACCGAACGCCGCCCGACTGCCCCGGTTCGGCGTGGAGTATTCGGAGTCGGGGTGCGTGTTCCGCGTGCACGCGGAGGCGGATGAACTGACGCTGCGGCTGGTGCATCCGGGGACGCGTGAGCTTCATCTGGTGACGATGGACCGGATCGGCGAGCCGGGAGTCTGGGAGGGACGGGCGGCGGGGAACCTGCGTGGCTGGAGCTACAGTTACGAACTGGTTCGGGACGGTCAGAAACTGACGGGCATCCTCGACCCGTGGGCGACTCTGGTGCGCGAGCACGCGGCGTACATCGAGGCCGAGGACACCGCGATCGGCCCCCGGCCGGCGCTGGACCCGAAGGACGCGGTGATCTATGAGCTGCATGTCCGGGACTTCACGCGCTCGCGCTCTAGCGGGGTGAACTCGAACTGGGCGGGCCGGTACCTCGGGCTGACCCAGCCGGGCACGCGGCTGCCGGGAAGAGAGGTGCGGACCGGCCTGGACCACATCGTGGATCTGGGAGTGAATGTGGTGCAGCTGATGCCGGTGCACTCGTTCAGCCTTCCCTACAACCCGGTATACGAATGGGGCTACATGCCCAACGACTTCAATGCGCCGCACGCGGGGTACGCGTCGAGCGTAGAGCTGGAAGCGCCGATCCGTGAGATGAAGCAGATGGTGAGTGCGCTGCACGAGGCGGGCCTGCGGGTCACGCTGGATGTGGTGTACAACCACACCGCGGAGCTGTGGGCGCACGCCGAGGGCGGGCGCGAGTACCCGATGCGTCTGCGGAACATGATGGCGCTCGCGCCGCGCTCGTACTACCGGTTCAAGGACGACGGCACGCCATGGAACGGGTCGGCGTGCGGCAATGAGTTCGCGAGCGAGACGGCGATCGGACGGCACTTCATCCGTGAATCGTGCCGGTACTGGGTGGAGCGGTTCGGGATCGATGGGTTCCGATTCGACCTGATGGGCCTGATCGACGAGGAGACGATGGGGCTGATCGCGGCGGACCTGCACGCGATCGATCCCACGATCATGGTGTACGGCGAGCCGTGGGCGGCGGCGCCGACGCCCATCGAGGTGAACAGCAAGGGCAGGCAGCGTTCGCGCGGGTGGGGCGTGTTCAACGACGAGATGCGCGATGCGCTGCGCGGGCAGGTGTTCGACCTCAACGATCCGGGCTTTCTGATGTCCGGGTCGGACACGGCGAAACTCCGGCCGGGGATCCGCGGGTCGATCGAATCGTTCGCGGACCGGGCGACGGAATCGATCAACTACATCGAGTGCCACGACAACCACACGCTGGTGGACCGGCTGCGCGAGACGGCGACGAAGCTGCGGGTGGAGTTCGACGAGGAGCTGTTGCTGTCTATGTCGGCGCTGGGGATCGTCGCGGTGATGACGGCACAGGGCGTGCCGTTCGTGCACAGCGGGCAGGAGTTCGGGCGCAGCAAGGGCGGCCACGACAACACCTACAACCTCGGCGATCAAGTGAACAACATCGACTGGGCGGTGAAGGAGAAGAACCACCGTCTGTACCGACACTACCGGGAGGCGATCGGGCTGCGCTCGGCGCACCCGATGTTCCGGCTGGGTGACGCAGCGCTGGTCCGCGAGGCGGTGAAGTTCCTGGATACGGATCTGGGGATCGCGCTGCCGGCGGGCGTGGTCGCGTACGAGGTGACGGACCCGGCGCTGCGCCCCGGCGAGCAGCGCGAGGCGGACACCTGGAAGCGGTGCGTGGTCGTGCTCAATGGGTCTGCGGGCGCTGCGGATGTCGCGCTACCGAAGGGCTCGTGGCGGGCGGCGATGCAGGACGGCGAGTTCGGTCGCACACCGGCGCACCGCAAGCCGGCTCGGGTGGGCGCTTCGGTCCGGGTTCCCGCGCGGGCGGCGGCGATCGTCTACGAAGAGCGGGACTGATCCCGGCGGGGCCTGCGGAGCTCTTCCGGCAGGGCGTACCACGCGCGGTGCATGTCTTCGGCGGTTTTGCCGAATACGCCGATGCCGCCGTGCTCGCGGTAGCGCCGGTAGCCGAGCATGGCGAAGACTTCGTGGGCGAGCAATCGGGCGACGCGCGGATTGACGACGAAGGCGTCGACGGGCGCTTCGGACTTTGCGACACCGGGCAGCAGGTGGATGAGCTTGTGGAGTTTGAGGGGGCGGAGGAGCTTGGACAATCGCATGAAGATGCGGCTGGCCCGGCGAGCGATGAAGAAGCCGTCCTCTCCCTGCGGCTGATAGAGGGGCATGAACAGCCAGCCGGACATGGGCGCGCGGATGGTGCCGGTCGTATCTCCGGCGAGCAGCTCGCCGCGTTGCACGGCGTGGAAGTTGCTGAAGCCCTTGCGCATCTTGAAGCCGTCTTCGGGTGAGACGGAATGGCGGGCGCGGGCCTCGAGCATGCGCGGCAGCCCTGCGGCGAACGGTTCGAGCGTGGCGCGGGCGCGGGCGAGACGCTCGGAGAACGCGGCTCGCTCGATCGCGCCGATCTCGGCGAGCAGGAGCCATATGGCGGCTTCGTGGCGCTCGATGGACGCGGGGTCGTCGTGCTGGCCAGCCTCGAAGATCATGGCGGCGTCGCCGACGGTGTTGAACCAGTCGGGGAGGATGCCTCGGATCATGGCTTCGAGGCCGAGCACGGCGGTGACGGGAATGGCCCGGGCGAGCTCGCGCACGCGCACGATGTCTTCGACGGCGAGGAAGGGGCGGCTTGCGGCGCTGGTGGTGTGCAGGTCGAGCAGGACGGTGCTGCCGCGGCTGCGCAGGACGGCGTCGGTGATCTCTTCGGCGAGTTCTCGCTGCTGCTGCTGCTCGGTGGAGACCGGGTCGCCGCGATCGGTTCTTGCGAAGCTCTGGTCGATTTCCGCTGGCGTCCAGAGCCGGTTGAGGTCGGCATCGATGAAGCGGACGCCCGAGCGCAGGGCGGGGACATTGCCGGCGACGGCGAGCAGTTCGCCTCGGAAGCACGCGGGGTCGCGCTGGGCGGCGGTTTCGAGGGACTTCAGGACTCGGAGGGCGGCGTGAACGCCGCTGGGTTCGTTGCCGTGCTGGCCGGCGACAACGATCAGGGTGGGGCCCGGAGCAGTGGGTGTGCGGGCGTCGGGTCCGCCGAGGCGCCCGATGATGCGTTCGACACCGGCCAGCGAACCGCCGGCCGATCGCTGCGGATCGCCCGGTGCCTCGTGGGGCATGATCGGGATGGGTGTTTGGCTGGTCGGGGGCACGATCCTGATCCCTTGCGGGCTGCCCGGAGGGCGGAGCGGGAGGGAGATCGTAGCGGGTTTTCAGCCGCCTGCGGTGAGTTCCGAGAGGGGATCTTGGGGCGGATCGTCGGACAGGAACCGCCTCAGGAGGGGCTCGGCGAGTTGGACGATGTCGTGCTCGGTCAGGATGCCGACGAGTTTGGACTCTCGAACGACGGGCAGGCAGCTGACCGAATGGGCCTTCATGAGCTCGATGGCGTCGATGGTCGGGGTCGACGGGGTGACGGTGATGACCTGCTTGGACATGATCGCGCTGACGGGGACGGACTCAGGGCGGCCGTCGGTGTTGAGTCTGGCGAGGTGGCGCAGCACGGCCCGGTGGGAGACGAGGCCGACGAGGTTGTGGTCGTCGTCCTCGACGGGGATGTGGCGGACGTGCTGCCAGTCCATGAGCGAGGCGGCGAAGTCGATGACGTCAGACTCGTGCACGGTGAACAGGTCGGTGGTCATGATCTGGCCGACGCTGCGCATGTTGCTCGACCGGGGCGCAGCCTGGTCTTCG
>JAUIGD010000072.1 GCA_030430255.1 Verrucomicrobiia bacterium | reverse complement strand
TGACAGGGGTCGCTTGGCCTTCCCCCGACACTCGAGGCCTTGTCATCCTGAGCGCAGCGAAGGATCCCGATCGTCAGAGAACGCGGCGCCAAACGCCCAGCGCCTCTCGACCGATCGGCGCTTGGGGAGGCTTTCCACCGCAGGTTGCATCGCGGGGTTCTTCCTCGCTCCGCTCGTCAGAATGACAGGGCTATAGTGGATCCAGTCCCAAGACGCTGACTGCGAGGTCTTCCCATCCCGGATTCTGGGCGGTGATGAGCGCCTCCTTCACCGAACGGCGCTTCCCTTTGATTTCTTTCTCCCGGGCGATGGCCGCCTCGATCTCGCGGAAGTGTTCGTACAGGACGAGCCGGTTGATTCGGTACCGCTTGGTGAATGCAGAACCTTCACCGTTGCGATGCTGCCAGATGCGGCGTTGAAGGTCGTTGGTAACCCCGGTGTAGAGTACGGTCCGCCGCGCGTTCGTCGCGATATAGACGAAATAATCGTGCGGACGCATGGATCCGAACTCCCCCGGAAGCGCCTGTCATCCTGAGCGCAGCGAAGGATCCCGTGCGTCAGTGAACGCGGCGCCGAACGCCCAGCGCCTCTCGACCGATCGGCGCGCGGGGGTGGTTCCTGCTCGGGATTGCATCGCGGGGTTCTTCCTCGCTCCGCTCGTCAGAATGACAAGAGCTGCTTGGCCTTCCCCCCACATGCGAGGCTTGTCATCCTGAGCGCAGCGAAGGATCCCGTGCGTCAGGGAACGCGGCGCCGAACGCCCAGCGCCTCTCGACCGATCGGCGCTTGGGGGTGCTTCCCGCACGGGATTGCATCGCGGGGTTCTTCCTCGCTCCGCTCGTCAGAATGACATCGGTCACCCGCCGACGCCTCGCAGCGCCGAGCACACCTGCTCGATCTCGGCGTCGGTGAGGTAGGGGTTCATGGGCAGGCTGAGGCACTGCTCGGCGATCTTTTCGGTGACCGGGAAGTCGCCGGCCGCATGGCCGAGCGCGGCGAAGACCGGCTGCAGGTGCAGGGGGACGGCGTAGTAGGGGACGGAGGGGATCCCCGCCTCCTGCAGCGCCGCTGCGAGGGCGTCGCGGTCGTCGCTGAGGACGGTGTACTGCGCGTAGACCGAGGTGTTGCCCTCGGCGACGTGCGGGGTCTGGATGCCGGTGCCGGCGAGGGCCTCGTCGTAGGCGGCGGCGACCTTCGCACGGCGGGCGACCTCGTCGTCGAAGAGGTCGAGTTTGGCGAGCACGACGGCCGCTTGGAGGGTGTCGAGACGCCCGTTGATGCCAAGGACCGGGTGGTGGTGTTTGCGCGATTGGCCGTGGACGCGGATCTGGGCCATCGCCGCCGCGAGCTCGTCGTCGTCGGTGAAGAGCGCGCCGCCGTCGCCGTAGCCGCCGAGCGGCTTGCTGGGGAAGAAGGAGGTGCTGCCGATCTCGGACAGGGCGCAGGAGCGGACGCCGTGGTGGGTGGCCCCGAACGACTGCGCGGCATCTTCGATCACCGGCAGGCCGTGGCGGGCGGCGACGGCGTTGACCGCCTTCATGTCCGCGGTCTGGCCATAGATGCCCACCGGCATGATCGCCCTGGTCTTCTCGGTGACCGCCGCCTCGAGCAGGGCGGCGTCCATGTTCCAGGTGCGCGGGTCGATGTCGATGAACACCGGCTTGGCGCCGAGCAGGGCGATGACCTCGGCGGTGGAGATCCAGGTGTAGGGGACGGTGATCACCTCGTCGCCGGCACCGACCCCGAGCGCCATGAGGGCGATCAGCAGGGTGTCGGTACCGCTGGAGGCGCCGATGCAGTGTTTGACGCCGACGTACTCGGCGAGGCGGCCCTCCAGCTCGCCGACCTCCGGCCCCATGATGTAGCGGCCGTGGTCGAGGACGGCGGCGATGCGGCGGTCGAGGTCGGGGCGGATGCGGTCTTGCTGGGCTTTGAGATCGATGAATTGCATGGCGGGTGAATCAGTTGGCCGGGCGGGCGAAGACGAGCAGCGAATAACCGCCGAGCAGGCGGGCGGCGAAGTCGTTGGAGAGGCGGAACAGCACCGATCGGGGCAGGCGCAGGAGGCGCGACTTCAGCCGCGTGGAGCGCTCGTTGGCCCCGGCGACGTAGCGGTGTTCGAGCACCTCGTAGCCGGTGTCCTCGAGGGTGGCGATGGCGGTGTCTTTGGAGAAGTAGTGGATGTGCCCGACGCTGTTGCGGACGTGCATGATCGGTTTCCCGCGCAGCACCATCTGCGTGTTCATGTCGAGGGGGATGTGGAAGACGAACTGCTTCGCCAACGGGCGCATGCCGCGCAAGAACTCGAAGCAGTCTTCGACGTGCTCGAAGACGTCGATGCAGAGGGCGAGGTCGAAGGGGTCGCCGCGGTGCTCCTCGTAGCTGCCGTTGACGAACCGCAGCCGCTCCGAGGTGCGGCCCTCGGCCTGCGCGAAGGCTTCCGGCATGGGCTCGAAACCGACCAGCTCGCGCGCCTCGGGCAACCGTTCGGCGAGCTCGACGAGGATGCCGCCGCCGCCGCAACCGACCTCGCAGACGGTCTCCGGCCGCACCCCCCGATCGGCCAGCAGGGCCTGGATGAACCCGGCTTTCCAGCTCGCGTTGTCGTCGCCGAACTGCTGGTTGTGCCCGGCGTAGGTGCCGTCGAGATAGATGGAAGCGACTTTGGCCATGGGGTGCTGGTGGTCAGGATTTGAAGTCGTCGTAGCTGCGCTCGCCGACCCGCAGGTCCTCCGGCAGCGGCGCGTCCTCGTCGAGGTCGAGGCAGCGCAGGGTGCCGGGTTCGACCTCGCGGTAGCGGAAGCCGCTCTCCGGGCAGGTCAGGACGCCGTCGGCGTCCGGGTTCTTGAGGAGGTGGCCGTGGCGGCTCATCCAGCCTCTGTGGCGCCCGGGCACGCCGAGGACGAAGCCGTAATCGGGCACGTCCTTGGCGACCACCGCGCCGGCGGCGACGAAGGCGTAGCGGCCGAGGGTGATGCCGCAGACGAGGGTGGCGTTGGCGCCGACGGTGGCGCCGCGGCGGATCAGGGTGCGCTCGTAGAGCGACTGGCGGACGACCTGCGAGCGCGGGTTCGTGACGTTGGTCAGGACGCAGCTCGGGCCGAGGAAGACATCGTCCTCGATCTCGGTGCCCGTGTAGACGGCGACGTTGTTCTGGACTTTGACGTTGGAGCCGATCTTCACCCCGCCGGCGACCATGGTGTTCTGGCCGAACACGCAGCGCTCGCCGATCTCGGCGCCGGCGCAGATGTGGGCGAAGTGCCAGATTTTGGTGCCGGCGCCGATCTGCGCCCCGTCGTCGATGACGGCGGTCGCGTGGGCGAACCACGAATTTTGCGAAGGATTCAAACTGCGTGCAGGCGGGGGGGGCGCGAATACCGATCCGATCGAGGAGAAGGCTTCGCGGTTCAATTGGCGGACTCCAGCACGCGCACCACGTCCAGCCCGTTGCGGCCGCACGAGCGCGGCTCCGCGCGGGTCCGGACGCAGTCGATGAAGTGCTCCAGCTCCAGCTTCAGCGGCTGGCCGCTGCCTTCGAAGACGACCTCCGAGCCGCCGTCGCAGTTCCCCAGCTCGGCGTCGATGGTCTTGCGGTGCAGGGTGATCGTCTGCGCGTGTTCGTCGTAGACGAGCATGCCCTTCTCGGCGACGACGGTCAGCCGCCGCCGGTCCTCCGGCCAGAGCCAAGAGTTGTGCAGGTGGGCCTTGAGGCCGCCGGGGAAGTCGAGGTGGAGGTAGGTGTCGTCCTCGATGCCGGCCTGCAGGCCGCAGTGGCCGGAGAACTGTACCGCGGTCGGCGCGGCGCCGGCGAGGTGCAGCAGCACGGCGACGTCGTGCACGCCGAGGCTGTAGAGGACGTTTTCGGCGGCGCGGGCGCGGCCGAGTTTGGCGCGCTCCTGATGCAGCGAGTAGATTTTCCCCAGCTCCCCGGACCCGAGGTGGTCCTTCAACCAGGCGATGGCGGGTTGGTAGAGGAGCAGGTGGCCGACCATGAGGACGCGGTCGTTGGCGGCGGCGGTCGCGACGAGATCCTCGGCCTCGGCGACGGTCAGCGTCATGGGTTTTTCGACGAAGACGTCCTTGCCCGCCTCGAGGAAGGCCTTGGCGACGGCGTGGTGGGTCGGCACCGGCGTGGCGATGGCGACGGCGTCGATCCCCGCGCCCAGCAGAGGGGTGTAGTCGTCGAGCAGCTCCGCGTCGGGCGCCTCGCCGGCGGCGCGCTCGCGCAGCGCCGGCACCGCTTCGGCGACGTGCGACAGGACCCCGAGGTCACGCAGGTTGCGGACCAGGTTGATCCCCCAGTTTCCGGCTCCGATGACGGCGATCTTCATGAACCGCGAATTTTACGAATGATACGAATTGTCTGCATTGGAACCGTGTCCTTCACGTCGCGCCCGAACCGACGCGTGCCGTCGTCGCGCACGCGGCGGCTACGCCCTGCCCCCCGGCCGACCGCGAATTTAGCGCATCGATATTGGCTTGTCATGGGGCGGTCAAGGCGATGCGCTTGGTCTCTAGAGAAGCCGGGGCAAAATTGGCCAGGATGCCCAGATTGAAGCCCGTGGCCCGAAGATAGTTGAACAACTGGGCGTCGTGCTCCGGAAGTAATTCCTTCACCGCCTTCAGTTCCAAGATGATCTTCCCGAAGCATAGGAAATCCGCTTGGTAGCGTTTGTCGAGAGGCACCCCTTTGTAACGGATCAGTAGGGAGGCCTCGCGCTCGAACGGGATGCGGCGTTCGGCGAACTCCCTCCCGAGCGCTTCTTGATAGACCGGCTCGAGGAAGCCTCGCCCCAGCTCGCGGTGGACTTCCATACAAGCGCCAACGATCGCATAAGATTCTTCTTTGAAGAGGATCACTCAACCCGTAAACGTGAACCGCCGTGTGTGCATCGCGCCTGCACAGCGTCTCCTTCGCCTGAATTCGCGCAATTCGTAAAATTTGCGGTTCATGCTTTGATCAGCTGCTTCGGTTTGGCCTCCACCCCGGCTTTGGCCAGCGCGTTGCGGGTATCGACGCTCCGGTCGGCGTGCTCGACCAGCGAGGCGAGGTCGAAGGCTTTGTGGTGGGTGGCGATGACCACGCAATCGTAGGCGGCGATGTTCTCCGGCGTCCAAGCGATCGAGCGCCGCCCGGTGTAGGCGGCGTGCTCGCGGGTCGGGGTGATCTCCGGGATGTGCGGGTCGAAGTAGTCGATCTCGGCGCCCAGCGCGGCCAGGCCGTCCATGAGGTGGAAGGTGGGCGACTCGCGCATGTCGTCGACATCCTCCTTGTAGGCCAGCCCCATGAGCAGGATCCGGCTGCCGTTGACCGCCTTCTTGCGCGTGTTCAAGGCGTCGCCCACCTTGCGGACGACGTAGTCCGGCATCGACTCGTTCACCTCGCCGGCGAGCTCGATGAAGCGGGTGTGGACGCCGTACTCGCGCGCCTTCCAGGTCAGGTAGAAGGGGTCGATGGGGATGCAATGGCCGCCCAAGCCAGGCCCCGGGTAGAAGGGCTTGAAGCCGAAAGGCTTGGTCTTGGCCGCCTCGATCACGTCCCAGATGTCGATGCCCATCTTGTCGGCGGCGACCTTCAGCTCGTTGACGAGGCCGATGTTCACCGAGCGGTAGATGTTCTCCAGCAGCTTGGTGAACTCGGCGATCTGCGTCGAGGCGACCGGGACGACCTGCTCGACGACCGCCTCGTAGAGCGCCTTGCCGACCTCGGCGCAGGCCGGGGTGGTGCCGCCCATCACTTTGGGGATGTTGACCGAGTTGAACTGGGCGTTGCCCGGGTCCTCGCGCTCCGGCGAGTAGACCAGGAAGAAATTCTCGCCGACGGCGAACCCGCGCGACTCGATGCGCGGCCGCAGCTCCTCCTCGGTGGTGCCGGGGTAGGTGGTCGACTCGAGGCTGAGCACCTGGCCCTCGCGGAGGTGCGGCAGCAGCGACTCCAGGGTGTTGATCACGTAGCTGAGGTCCGGCTCGTGATGCTCGCTGAGCGGCGTCGGCACGGCGAGGATCAAGGCGTCGCAATCCGCGGCGCGGGCGAAGTCCGAGGTGGCCGAGAGCAGGCCGGCCCCGACGCCGTCGGCGATCGGCCCGGCGGCGATGTGTTCGATGTAGGAGCGGCCGGCGTTGATGGCGTCGACTTTGTTGGCGTCGATGTCGAGGCCGAGCACGCGGTGGCCTTTGGCGACGAAGCCGAGCCCGAGCGGCAGGCCGACGTAGCCGAGGCCGACGATGCCGACCGTGGCCCCTTTGGATTCGATTTTGGCGATGAGGTCTTGGGTCATCAATTCGACAGTGGGTATTTCTTCAGTCCGGTGAGTTGCAACAGCGCCCGCAGGGCGAACAGGGGGGTGACCTTGAGGTAGCGTTTCCAGAGCCGGCGCGGCTCGCGGACCAGGCGGTAGAGCCACTCCAGGCCACCGCGTTGGATCCAGCGCGGCGCCTGCGCGACGGTGCCGGAGTGGAAATCGAAGGCGGCGCCGACCGCCACCATCACCTTGGCGGCGAAGCGTCCGCTGTACTCGGCGCAGAAGCGCTCCTGCTTCGGGCAGCCGATGCCCACCCACATCACGTCGGGGCGCTTCTCTTCCAGCTCCGCCGCGAGCGCCCTCTCCTCACCCTCGTCCAGCGGCCGGAACGGAGGCGTGTAGGTGCCGACGATCTGCAGGCCGGGCAAGCGCCCCTCGAGCTTGCCCTTCAGTTCCTCCACGACGCCCTCCCTGCCGCCGAACAGGTAGTGCGTGACCCCGTGTTCGCGGCCCTCGTCCATCACCTTGAGCATGAGGTCGGGCCCGTAGGTGCGGTCCACCTCCTTGCACTTCTGCAGCCGCCCCATCCAGACCAGCGGCATGCCGTCCGGGGTGGTGAGCAGCGAGGCGTTGAGCAGGGCGCGGTAGGCCGGGTCGCGGTGCGCCTGCCAGACGACGTGGGCGTCGGCCGCGCAGACGTACCCTTTCACCCCCGCCCGCACGGCGGCGAAGATCGTCTCGGTGGCGAGGTCGAGGTCCACCCGGCTGACGCCGACGCCGGTGACGTTGTAGCGCCCGGGGGTTTGGAAATCGGCGGCGGCTTCGCTCACGGTGATGGTGGGTTGGGGGGCCGTTCAGGCGGAGCGCACGGCGCCGGATTCGAGCTCGCCCCGGAACGCGGCGTAGGCTTCGCGCAGGCCGTCGCTCAGCGGGGTGGCCGCCGACCAGCCGAGGGCCGCCATGCGGCCGCTGTCCATCAGCTTGCGCGGGGTGCCGTCGGGTTTGCTCGGGTCGGTGAGGATCTCGCCCTCGAAGCCGACCACCTCGGCGATCGCCTTCGCGAGGTCGATGATGGCGATGTCCTCACCGGCGCCGACGTTGACCCAGTCGGGCGGGTCCTCGACCTCCAGCAGCCGCAGGCAGGCGGCGGCGAGGTCGTCGACGTAGAGGAACTCGCGGCGCGGCGTCCCGGTGCCCCAGATCGTCACCGACGGCGCCCCGGCTTCCCTGGCCTCGTGGAAGCGCCGCAGCAGGGCGGGGATGACGTGGGAGTTCTCGGCGTGGTAGTTGTCGCCGGGGCCGTAGAGGTTGGTCGGCATCGCCGAGTGGAACAGGGCGCCGTGCTGCTTGCGGTAGTACTGGCAGAGCTTGAGCCCGGCGATCTTCGCCACCGCGTAGGCCTCGTTGGTCGGCTCGAGCGGCGAGGTGAGCAGGCAGTCCTCGGCCATCGGCTGCGGCGCGTGCTTCGGGTAGATGCACGACGACCCGAGGAACAGCAGGCGGCCGACCCCGCAGCGGTGGGCGGCGTGGACGAGGTTCGCCGCGATCATGAGGTTGTCGTAGATGAAGTCCGCCGGGTAGGTGTCGTTGGCGTGGATGCCGCCGACCTTCGCGGCCGCGACGACCACCTGCCCGGGGCGGTGGGCGTCGAGGTAAGCCTCGACCTCCGCCTGGCGCGTCAGGTCGAGTTCGCGCCTCCCCGCGGTGAGCACTTCGGCGTCGCCGCGCCGCTCGATCGCCCGCACCAGGGCGGAGCCGACCATGCCGCGGTGGCCGGCGATGTAGATCTTCTGAGGCATGGGCAGGGGGTGGGGGGCGGTGAAGAGCGGATTCGGAAGCCTTCCGGCGCAGCGGGCGGGGGGCGCCCCGCCTACCGGGCCAGCGACGCTTTGGCCTCCTCGACGGCTTTCTCGTGGCGGGCGAGCTCGAGGTCGGCGGCGACCATGATCTCGACGAGCTCCTTGAATTTCACCTTCGGCTCCCAGCCCAGCTTCTCGCGCGCTTTGGCCGGGTCGCCGATGAGCAAGTCGACCTCGGCAGGGCGGTTGTAGCGCTCATCGTACTCGACGTATTGCTGCCAGTCCATGTCGAGGGCGGCGAAGGTCGCCTCGCAGAACTCGCGCACCGAGTGGGTCTCGTTGGTGGCCACCACGTAGTCGTCGGGTTCGTCCTGCTGCAGCATGAGCCACATCATCTCGACGTACTCTTTGGCGTAGCCCCAGTCGCGTTTGGCGTCGAGGTTGCCGAGCACGAGTTTGTCCTGCAGGCCGAGTTTGATGCGCGTGGCGGCGCGGGTGATCTTGCGGGTGACGAAGGTCTCGCCGCGGCGCGGGGACTCGTGGTTGAAGAGGATGCCGCTGCTGGCGTGCAGGCCGTAGGACTCGCGATAGTTCACGGTCAGCCAGTGGGCGTAGACCTTGGCGCAGGCGTAGGGCGAGCGCGGCCAGAACGGCGTGGTCTCGGTCTGCGGCACCTCCTGCACCTTGCCGAACATCTCCGACGACGAGGCCTGGTAGTAGCGGACGCGGTTGACCAGGCCCGCCTCGCGGATGGCCTCGAGGATCCGCAGCGCGCCGAGGCCGACCATGTCGCCGGTGCTCTCGGGGATGTCGAAGGAGACGCGCACGTGGCTCTGGGCGCCCAAATTGTAGACCTCGTCGGGCTTGAGCTCGTAGAGCAGCTTGGTGAGCGCCGAGGAATCGCAGAGGTCGCCGTAGTGGAGCGTCAGGTTCTCGTCGCCGTAGATGTGGTCGATGCGCGAGGTGTTGAACGACGACGCGCGGCGGATGATGCCGTGGACGTCGTAGCCCTTGTCGAGGAGCAGTTCGGCGAGGTAGGAGCCGTCCTGGCCGGTGATGCCGGTGATGAGCGCGCGTTTCATAGAGGGATCGGTGCGGTGCGGGGGGGTGCGGATTTCATGCTGGGCGGTCGATCACCCATTTGTCGGCCACGTGGCGGACCGTGCGGTTTTGTTCTTTGGCGTAGCGCTGGACGGCCATGCGGACGCCGTCCCAGGTCCAGTCGTCGCCGAAGATCTTCCCGCCCTCGGCCACCAAGTCGCCGTAGGCTACCAGGTCGGCGTAGACGTCGCCCTCCTCGTGGCTGCCATCGATGTAGATCAAGCCCGCGCGCACGCCGCGCTGGGCGAGCCACAGGGCGGCGGTGGCGCTGGTCTGCGGGAAGGGGGTGATGCGCGATTGCTGCCCCGCGTGGCAGACGTTGGCGAGGAACTGGTAATAGACGCTCGGGTAGCCGTTCTTCAGCTCCAGCGCGCCGTAGCGGCTCGGGTCGTCGAGGTCGCCCCAAAACTCGAGCGCGCCGAGCCAGGTGTCGATGCAGAGGATGCCCGCCTTGGTGTTGCCCTCCGCATCGAGCGCGCGCGCCATCTCCAGCGCCGAGCCGCCCTTCCAGGTGCCGACCTCGACGATGAGCTCCAGGGCGTCGCCCTGCTCGCGGATCAGTTCGGCGAAGGCGGCGGACTCGCTGCCCCAGCCGGCCGGGTCGAAGTCGAACCCGGTGTGGTCGAAGCCCGCGTAGGGGTCGTTCTTGTGCAGCGCCGCGCGGATGCCGGCGGCGGCGAGCGCCGAACCGCCCGAGGCGGCCGCCGCGCGCGCGGCGGCGGCGGGCACCTGCACTTTCTTGATGGTGTAGCCGAAGCGGTAGGCGAGGGCTTTGACCAGGCTTTGGAGTTTAGGCATGGGAGCGGTGCGGCATCGCGGCGGGCACGCTGCCGCCCCCGGTCGCTCGGCGCGTTTTCGCGGCGAAACCGAAGGGCTCGGGGCTGGGGTGTTGTGGGCTGGCGCGGATGGTCCGTGCCGGTGGGTTGGCGCTCAGGCGAACGCCAGCTGTGGCGGGTGCTCGCTGCGCAGCTCGTGGGCCGCGACCTCGACCTCGCGGACTTGGCCGAGGAACTCGAGCAGCACGCGCACGCGCTGCTCGCCGCTGGTGATCCGGGTGACCGTGCCGGTGAAGCCGCGCAGCGGGCCGCTGGCGAGTTCGACCTCGTCGCCCGGGCCGGGCGCGACGCGGATCTCGCGGACGCCGTCCCGGCCGACCTCGGCGCGCAGGGCGGCGACGGCCGCGTCGGGCAGCACGGCAAAGTCGGGGCCGAACTGGAGCAGGCGCGTGACGGCCTGGCTGTGGCTCACGGCGCGCAGGTGCTGTCCGGCGGCGAAGCGGGCGAACAGGTAACCGGGGAACAGGGCCTCGACGAACCAGACCGGCCCGCGGGCGGTGGCGCGCTGGAAGCGCAGGCGCGGGCAGAAGACTTCGACCTCGGGGAACTGCCGCAGGCCGGCGGCGGCGATGTGCTCCGACTTGGCGCGCGTCTGCACCGCGTACCAAAGCCGCTCCTCGCGCCAGTCGCGCCCGCTGCCCAGTTGTAAAGTGACCCCCATGGTGCGTCGTCGTCAGCGCAGGAATTTGCCGGCCAGCTTGAGGAGGCCGCCGGCCTTGTTGCTCCAGGTTTGCAGTTTCGCGACCCGCCGGACGTAGAATTCGGCGTGCTCGCCGCCTTCGTCATCGGCCATCGCCGCCAGCCGCCCGAGCGCGGCGGAACCGCTCTCCATGTGCGGCAGCAGCTCGCCGCGGATGAAACCGGTCGCCAGCTTCTTCAACTCCGCGACCGCGAGGAAGTGCTCGCGCCGTTCGCCATCGACCTCGACGGGCCGCACCGCCCCCAAGTTGCGAAGGAAGCGCAGCCCTTGGCTGGCGGATCCCTTCGAGATGCCGAGTTTGGCGACGATGGCGTCCAGCGGCAGCGGTTCGGGCGAGGCGTAGAGCAGCCCGTAGATCTCGCCGATGGACTTCGGCAAGCCCAGCACCCGCACGCCACGCACGAAGAGATCGATCACCTCCCGTTGCAGCGCCGTCGGCTCTACCCATTGACGATCAACACCTTGCGCCGATACCGGAGCCCCCGACTCGCGGACGAGACGGTGGGCGGGAGGCAGCTCGGTAGACATGAAGGCGGGTGGGGGGACGCGAAAACGGGCCGCTCAGACTAGAGCAGACGGCGATTCGTTCAATTTGGAATGAACAAGTTTATTTAAAAAATACAAACTATTTCTGTTTCTTACAGAAATTCCTTGCGGGTGCGGTGGTTGCGAGGGCGCTCGATCGGCATGCTCCCGTGCCCCGCGAACGGATGCTTCGGGTCGGGCACCTCCGGCGCGGGGGGCTTGTTGTGGTTTTCCACACCCCTGAGTAAGAAGAATTCGAAAGCCCTCGGTTTTCTTCTTCTTCTTCTTAGGCCGAACAACTGGCCGAAAACGCTGTTCCGCACGGCGCTCGCCGATGTTCCACGCTCACGGGGCGCTGTGAGTAGCGCGTGGGCGAAGCGCGAAGGGAACCGGTCCCGCTGCGACTAAAGATTTGCGGTCGCAGTTGCGCCGACTTGTTCACGGCTTGTTCTCCGGCCGTTCCCCTCCGCTGTCGCCGTCTTGCCGTTCTCCCAGAGCCGCTGTCGGAGGGCGAGCCGGGCGGCGGCGGCCTCGGCCTCCTTCTTGCTGTTCCCCTCGCCGTTGCCGAGGCTCCGCCCGCCCCAGATCACTTCTGCGACGAAGCGGCGCTGGTGGTCGGGACCGGCCTCATCGACGATCCGGTAGCTCGGGCCGCGCTGGGCGAGGCTTTGCAAGATCTCCTGCAGTTCGCCCTTCGGGTTCTTCTCGATCGGGCTGGCGGCCAGCTTCTCCAGTTTCGCCTCGCAGCAGTTCAACACGAAGGTCTTGGCGGGTTCGAAGCCGCTGTCGAGGTAGATGGCGCCCACCAGTGCCTCGAAGGCGTCGGCGAGGGTGCTGGGGCGCTCGCGGCCGCCCGAGGCCTCTTCCCCTTTGCCGATCAGCAGATACTCGCCCAGCCCGAGCGCGCGCGAGTATTCCTGCAGGGCGGTCCGCGAGACCAGGCGCGAGCGGAGTTTCGTGAGCATCCCCTCGGCGAACTCCGGGAAGCGGCAATACAGATCCTCGGTCAGGATCAGCTGCAGCACGGCGTCGCCGAGGAACTCGAGCCGCTGGTTGTCAAAGTGGGGTTTCTGGGTCTCGTAGGCGAGGCTGGGGTGGGTGAGGGCCTCGGCGAGGAGCAGGGAATTGCGGAATTTATGGCCGATCTTTTCTTCGAGCGGGTTCATGGGTGCGTTCGTCCCGGGTCGGGACGGCGCGCCGTCCTCCCGGAGCGGAGGCGGCTTCTGCGGTCGGCGGATCGCCGCGGAGTTCGCGCGGAACTCACGGGTCGGGTGCCCACCGCGTCACCGGCGGATCGCCGGGGGCTGGCGCGTGTCCCTCCCCGGCATCGTGGGATGTCCGGGATGGTTCGTCGTTTGATGCGTGGGGGCGGCCGGCAGGCCACCGAGCTGGAAGGCAAGGCTGGCCGGCGGTGGGGTGGCTGACGGGAATTGAACCCGCGACAACCGGAACCACAATCCGGGGCTCTACCACTGAGCTACAGCCACCATCTACGCCGTCCTCGCTTCCAGTCCACTGGTCGAGCCGCTTCCGCCCATCGGGCGAAGGCAGCGTCGGCGCTGGACTTTCGGGTCGGTGGGCTGCGGGGTCGCACCTCACGCGATGTCGGGACTCACGCGGGCGGACGGATCGGAGATGGGAGGGAAACCAATCTGTCCGCTCGCGCGAGGGAGGGGATATTAGCGGCTCTGGGCTCCGGAGTCAATCGGAGGTTCTGCGGGCGGTTTCGAGCCGAAGCGTAGAGGCGCTCCGTCCGCTACTCAGGCCTTCCGACGCGCCTCAGCGCGGGACCGTCGGCAACGACTTGCAGAACATCCTCCCCGACCGTCAACACGCCCCGCTCGCGCCACGCAATCTGACCGGCGCGATAGGGGATCTGGTGATCATGGTAATTTCAACACCCACATAGATCCACCCCGTCCGACCCAAGTCGTTGACGATCAGCTGCTCAGTCCACAGTCTCGGCTCTGGACAATCTCCCTAGATAACAATATCCTTACAAATCGTGGGGGTACCCACAACTCTATAATAACTTGTTCGCTCTAGAAAACGGCGCAGTTGACCGCGTAGCACATTCGGACTACTTTCGGACATGCCAGTAAAGGAAACTTATGTCAGAGCTCGGGTTGATGCCGATCTTAAAGCCGACACAGAGGACGTCCTGAAGCAGCTTGGGATGAGCACTACTGAGGCGATTCGCCTGTTTCTAGCCCAGATTCGGCTTCGGCGGGGATTACCGTTCCCAATCGAGTTGCCAGGAGCCAACGATGATTTGCTGATGCCTGCTGCCAGCCGCCAAGCTGCTCTCGACGCCGTGTATGACGACTAAACCGGGAGAGATCTACAGGGTCGATCTTGGGATGGCGGGTAAGGTCAGGCTAATGATCGTCCTATCCCGTGAGGACGATGACGCGCCACGGGCGTTGAGCGTTTGCGCCCCCATTACAACAGCCAATCGCGGTAGCGACTATGAGGTGGAACTTCCCCGGCTTCACTTTCTTCGTGAGAAGAGTTTCGTAAACACCCAGGGCGTGCAAGCGATCCAACATCACGAGTTATCACGGAAACCCATTGGGGTTCTGTCGGGATCAGCTCTGGAAAGAGTTTACGATGCAGTCAGATACCTTTTCGACGTCTAAGCGCCCAACGGAGCGAACAAGACGGTGCTGAACAACCGCCTGCCCGCAGTGGGCTTGAAATCTGAGTGTACGTAGGTCACGGTCATTGCATCCGAAGCGGCGCTGCCAAGCAGGCGGTGTCAGACCTCGGACGTTCTGCTATGAAATGGATTGCCGCAGTCGTGCTAACCGCCATTGTCTCCGGGTGCGAATCTACCCAGCCAACAGACGAAACAGTCTCAGCGGTTCGATTCGTGGTGACTCCACTTGGCGAGCACTTTGCTGCGACACGAATCGACAAGCAAAAGGGGAGCGACATTCCGAGTCCGATCACGGTGAACAATTTTCAGGAGGTGACGATCGCTCAGGGCTCGGGACTGGACGGATTTGATGTAATTCGGATTTTTCAGAACCGCACGGGCTACGCTGTATTCTCGGAGGAACGAGACACCAATAAGAAGGTTTCCATCAGCCTCACTGAGGAGGAGATGACCACTCTATTTCAGGCACTTAATCGCGACAAGATCGCAGAGATCGAGGGATTGTATTCCTCTGGAGTCCATGATGGTGCTCAAGGCTTCATTGAGCTCAAAGCGTCTGGAGGCCGGAGATTTTGCTGGTTGGACAATCACTTTGATCCCGTGGAGAACACCTTCGTTTTCTGCAACCGGGTGATCTGGCCGAAGATCAACGGAGCGCAAATCGAGAAGGAGCGAATTGGACGGCAAGATGAATACTATCGCGTTTTCCACCCCGAAAAGCAGAACAAGCGCATGGAGAGCAACGGCTGACCCGCTTTGAGTTCAAATGATTCACTGTGATTACAACCTCTGTCCTGCATCGAGTGCCCGCTCCCGGTCAGCCGTGCCTCATGCTTGACGTTCGCCGAAAAGAAGATGGGCACATCGAAGTTTAGTCCCGGATTTCGCCTTTCGTTCTTCGACATAGCGATCTTGGTCGGGGGACTCGTTGGAGCGACATTCCTCGGTGCACAGATCTGGTGGTCGGGAGCTGCCATCGGATTGGTGGTTCTCCACTTCTTCCTCTTCTGCAATGTCTTCAGGATTTCTCGGCCTCCAGAGCTTATCTGGGCGGCAGCATTCGTTGTGCTGGCAGGTTCAACCATCCTCACCGCAATTCCGGGATGGATCGCGACCTTTGTGCTCTCTATCGCGCTGAGCACATTTTTGATCTGGCGCGAAACGAAGCGCGACGACTATCATGGAATCTGTTGGAAGGCTTGGAATCCGACGCTTCCCGACTGGTGGAAAGCTCACCGAGAGACCAACAGCGGCGAACAAGGCGCTGCACCCAACCCCTGACCCGCCGTGGAGTTGAAAGCCATGCGACGTTCGAACCATCAACCAACAATCCACGCTCGCCCTCAGGTCAGGGGTCGGGTGAGCTAGGACGTTCTGCGAAAAAACTGAATGCTCGTAAGTCTCAACAATCCGAGTCACGCGGAGAATTACAGGCATGCTGCGGCACAGCATCGCGACATCAGTCCAGATCGTGACGATCTGACTCGAATGTTTGAGGCGCTCGACCACGTTAGCCGCCGCCAATACCCGGTCTCGCTTTTCGGTCGGGAAGTTGGTTTCCGCGCATTCAAGATCACGACAGCCGAATCTGATTCCCTTCTCGACGGCGATTGGGCAATTCAGTTCTTCTTCTCTTCCGAGCAGGACAGATTCCATTTCTCGATCTGGAAGGGCGCGCCGAGAGGAGTCCTCGCGATGCCGCAGCGGGTATGCAGCAGGGCAGACTTTGAAGATGCGATCGGCGAATTAATTTCCCAGATGGCTGACGGCGCATTGGGGTTCGACTCCGAGTAACGACACACGCAGAACAAGGCGGTGCTGGACAACCGCCTGCCCGCCGGGAGCGCGAAAGCCGAACGTAACTCGACCGCCGCTGTCACGCCACCTGCTGGCGCTTCGCGCTTGGCAGGCGTCGCGCCAGCGCCTAGCTTCATGGTGTCCTTGAAGCGCGCCCTCAGGCAGGCGGTGCCAGACCTTGGACGTTATCTGAGAAAAATGATCGCGTCTCCAAGTGGCATAGCTCTACCACGCGATTTGATGAAGGAGCTGGTTCGCCAATGTCGGCATCACAACGTCTTCCCGATATTCTTACCTAATGCTTACTGGGACAGCTCTCCCCCAGCTGTCTTCAAGGTGCTCGAACGCTTGGTGGACACCCATATCGAATCGCTGGAGTGCTTGGACGCTGACGATCTCGCTACGGAAGTGCGGGCAATGCCGATACAATTGCAAGAGTGGTTGGGTGATACGCCGGAAGATCACCATGACCGAGAGTACCTTCAGCGCTTCTCCCTCTATTGGATGGCTGCATCCATCGACGGCGACTACTGCGACTTTAAGTCCGCATTGGCACCAATGGCATCAGACTCCGAAGTGGCGCAACGGTTTCCCGAGCTATTTGACGAACTTGATGATGAGGGACTCATCACGCTAGACGATCGCTTCACCCTAATGGATGGCGGAATTGCGTACAAGGAGCATGTCCTGCATTTCCACCAATGCCTACGGCGCGGATTTGGATCGAATCCGAACTACGATTTTCTGGCGCGGCTTGCGGCATACTACCGGAAAACAAAAGAGACGAACGAATTCAAAATCGCTATCGACCCTCGCAGAGTGATGCACCTTTCCGATTATCAGCGGACGATGGAAGCTGATGCTTGGTTCGGAGCTCTATTCGACCCAGCGGACATCGATAATCATGATGCAGTCGGATTGACCGTTATTGAGCGAGAGCGGCCTTCGCTTTTCGACATGTCGTTACGAATTGATCGAACTGAATTCTTCTGGAGTTCCGATCGGAAATCGAATTTGAAGACGTTCGAGATAGAGGAGATTTTGGCAGAGTCCGTGAAGTTTGATGCCTATCACATCAATCGGTACGTCCATGCCGAGCGTGACACCGCGAATCACGTACTTCGGCACTTTGACGGTGCAGCGAAGGTATACACTGACGGCGCAGCGTATGCGGAACGATATGGAACGAGTATTCCTCACGAACCGAGGGCTTCGATGAAGCCGAAACTGTTCCGGATCGACGGTGACATCGAGCTTGAGGATTGGATCGACCTCGTAAGCTTCTTCATGAGAGGGAATGAGATGGTTTTAAGGTATTTTGATTCGGGACGCTACGAGCGAGCCTTTCGTGAGAAAATCGAAGAATGGAAGACGATTCGTGAGCCTCCTCCACCAAGCAGCTAGCAAGGCGTCGCTGTCCAACCCGCTGCCGCCGCGGACTTGAAATCGCAATGAACGCTACCAACTTTAACTCTGAAGTCGATGCTCGCCGCCCGCAGCGGGAGGCAGGACTTTGACGTTAGCGCGAAAAATGAACTCCTATTACTTTTCTGTAGAAGGGTCGAGTGAAGGCCCAGTTGAGCACGAAGCTCTCCAGAAGCTTTTGGATGGCGGCGCGATACCGAAGACGACTGTAATCTGCAAAGAGGGCGATGATTCGTGGATTCCAATTACGGAGGTTTTCACTAAGACTTCTGATGTGAGTAGCTCATCAGCAGATCCTGCTGACGAGACGGACGAGCCGCCACAGAAGCGTGCTTTTGGTCCGGAGGCATGGATTCTTCTGATATTGTTATTGGCATTTTTATACGTGAATCGCTCTGCCATTCTACCTCCACCAAAATCAAATGACGGCGAAAGGAGAGCTCCGGCAATCGATGTGAGGCCAGCCGAACAGGACTGGGAATACAGTGTCCGAAGATACGGCAACTCGAAGGCCGGAGATCCAGATGATCGCGTCGTAATTCGTTCCTACGACGACGCTGAGCTTGCAACCTCGGTCGAAGTCCGCGAGGAGGAGTTAAACAGACTCGGAAGCATGGGCTGGGAGTTAGTTTCAGTATATCTCGAGATGGAAACGGCATTCTACAACTTCGGTGCGTCGGATCTACATACCGGAATTAAGCCAAATGTCCGTCCCCAATCAGTCGTTGCGATCTTCAAGCGACCGAAGCGCTAACAAGGCGAGGATGCCAAGCCCGATAACGCTCTGAGTTGATTGACTTCACTAATTCAAATCTCTACCCTGCACTCGAGATCGCGCTCCCATATCGGGCTGGCATCTCTTTGACGTTCGACTAGAAGATTGAATGGAAGGGCCGAATCTTGCACGAATAGAGCTTGATCTCGCAGAGAAGCTATATCCGCAGAGGGCAGGTTCAGATGAGGAGCCTCCGGCCGGATGTGGCGTCCTGCTTCTTATTCTCGTCCTCGCCTACGTCTTTCGGGGGCGGATTGATGACGCATGGACGTTGCTCTACGAATCAGGGACACTGGCGGTTCTCGGTGGACTCATTGCTCTAATCGCCGTCAGTCTTGGTTTTCGATGGATTGTAGGGAACGCCCCCAAGCAGATGGGGTATCTTGAGATGATCGCGGCGGGATTGGCCGCAGGTTACATCTCATGGCAATTGAACTTCACGGATTTGAGCCTCAAACTAGGAATCGAGCATTTCCTGGGCTTCCTCGGCGCAGCATTTCTCTTCCGTGATGGGCTCTTCCGCGTCAATCCCCCTCCAAAAAAGGAGGTTGAGAGCGTACCAACAAAAACTGGCGAACAAGACGCTGCTGGACAACCGGCTACCCGCTCCGAGTCGAAATGATCACAGGGGAAGATCCGAAAAGGGTGTTTGTGGAGGGGCGGGTCTGGTTTTCCGCTTCTGCGGGATAAGATAAAGTGCCAGGCACTTTTAGGTTTTTAGGTTCTCTTAGATCCCCGGCTTCGTTTCGCAGGTTCAGTTCAGTCCAGGCGCGGGAACTTTCAAGATGGTAGATGCTCGGGGAGGGGCGAGGGCTCGGAAGAGCTCAGTTGTTTTGAAGCCCGAGGTCTTCGAAGCAAGAAGCAAGGTCAGGAGCGGCGCGCGAAGGAGCGATCGCCGCGAATATTTGTAAATAATTCATGAATATCTGCTACAATTGATAAAAATCCCAACATCCCGCAGAAGCCTTGAATTTGCAGGGCTGGCGGGAAGCGACGAAGTTGCCCGCCCGGGCTTCGCGGCGCGCTTGCGACGCATGACGCCGGCTGGGTCGGATCCGGCGTTGCCAACCCCGCGTCCCACCGCCGCCCCGACGATCCCAACTCCTCCCCATGCAGAAAAACACCCTGGTCATCGGACACAAGAACCCGGACACCGACGCGATCTGCTCGGCGATCGGCTACGCCGAATTCCTGCGCCGTGTGCGCGGCCTGGAGGAGGCGGAGGCCGCGTGCTGCGGGACTTTGAACCCCCGCACCGCATGGGTATTGGAGCAGGCGGGCGTCGCGCCGCCGAAACGCGTCCTCGACGTGCGCGCCAAGGCGGGGGACATCGCCCGCACCGAGATCTGCCTCACCCACCCCGGCGAGAGCTTCCTCACCGTGTATCAGTGGATG
>JAUIGD010000071.1 GCA_030430255.1 Verrucomicrobiia bacterium | reverse complement strand
CCCGTCGCCGCAGAGATACTCATCCAAACCGTCACCGTCGAGGTCCCCCGCCGCCGTCACGCGATAGGCCAAGGCCTCACCGACCTCCGCACCGACGGATTCGAAGCCGCCGTGGGCCGCCATGGAAACGAAAGACTCGGCGCCGGGCTCTGGGCCGGGACCCAGATCGGGGGAAGCCCCAGCTCCGAACGGCTCGAACATCGGCCCTCCCCCCGTCGCCGCAGTGAACTCGAGGCGCTCCCCGGCCAGTTCGGGGAGGCGATCGGGGGCCGCGCCGCCCGCCGCGTCGACCGCGTCAGCGTCCCCGGCGCGGCGGCATGCACCCCCACCCGCCACGGCCACGACGGCGGCCCAGCGGGCGAGCGTTCGGAATCGGGATCTCATCGCCTTCGAGGATGCCACATCTTCGGCGCTGCGCCACCCACACCGTGGTCCCGAGCGCACCGCGTCTCCGCGCGAGGCGGGCGCGCAAAAATCAGTTCAAAACCGCGCCGCCCGGAAGTAACCCTTTCCCGACACGCATGAAATCGAAAACCCTGTTCGCCCTCGCCTCGCTCGCGCTCGCGCCGCTCGCCTCCGCCCAAGCCCCCGACCGCCTCACCGTCAACAAGGGCGACCGCATCGCCCTCATCGGCGGCGGCATGGCCTCGCGCATGAACCACTTCGGCCACTTCGAGACCGAGCTCTTCCTGCGCTTCCCCGAGGCCGAGGTCTCGGTGCGCAACCTCGCCGACGAAGGCGACACGCCCGGCTTCCGCCCCCATCCCGGACGCAAGCAGGACGGCCAGTACGCCTTCCCCGGCGCCAAGGAACTGCTGCCCAAAGAATTGCAGAACGGCTCCGGCCCCGAAGGGCACTTCGAGACCCCCGACGGGTGGCTGACGCGCCTCGGCGCCGACACCGTGGTCGCCTTCTTCGGCTTCAACTCCTCCTTCGCCGGCCCTTCCGACCTCGAACGCTTCAAGAAGGAGCTCGACGCCTTCCTCAAACACACGCTCGCCCAGAAGTACAACGGCGAGTCCGCGCCGCAGGTCGCCCTCGTCTCGCCGACCGCCGTGCAAGACCTCTCCGCCAAGTACGGCACCCCGGACGGCAGCGTCCAGAACGCCAACCTCGCGCTCTACACCGAGGCGATGCGCGCCGTCGCCGCCGACAACGGCGTGCTCTTCGTCGATGCCTTCGCGCCCTCGAAGTCTTGGTACGCCGACGGCGAGGAGTACGCCGTCGACGGCGCGCTGCTCAACGACCGCGGCTACCGGCGCCTCGCCCCCGTGCTCTGCGACGCCCTGTTCGGCACCGCCGGCACCGACGAGTCCAAACGCGAAGCCGTCCATGCCGCCGTGACCGAGAAGAACTGGTGCTGGCTGAACGACTACAAGATCCCCAACGGCGTCCACGTCTACGGCCGCCGCTACAACCCCTTCGGCCCGAAGAACTACCCCTTCGAGCTGGAGAAGACGCGCGAGATGACGGCGATCCGCGACCGCGCGATCCACGCCGCGCTCGAGGGGCAACGCTTCGACCTCGCCGCCGAGGACGCGAAAACCTCGGAGCTGCCACCGGTCGAGACCAACTACCGCCCGCCGAACCAGAACGGCAAGAACGGCCAGCTGGCGTACACCCCGGGCGCGGAGGCGCAGACGCAGATCCGCGTCGCCGACGGCTACAAGATCGAGCTCTTCGCGGACGAGAAGACCTTCCCGGACCTCGCCAACCCCGTGCAGATGGCCTTCGACAACAAGGGCCGCCTCTGGGTCGCGACCATGGCCAGCTACCCGCACTACAGGATCGGCGACCCGAAACCCCAGGACAAACTCTTGATCCTCCTCGACGAGGACAAGGACGGGAAAGCCGACAAGCAGATCACCTTCGCCGGCGACCTGCACATCCCGATCGGTTTCGAGATCTCGCACGACGGTGTCTACGTCTCGCAGAGCGGCAGCCTGGTCCGCCTGCAAGACACCGACGGCGACGACCGCTACGACGTCAGGGAGGTGATGCTCAGCGGCTTCGACGACCACGACACGCACCACGCCATCTCCGCCTTCTGCGCCGACCCGTCGGGCGCCTTCATCATGTGCGAGGGCGTCTTCCTGCACAGCAACGTCGAGACCGTCTACGGCCCGCAGCGCGGCACCAACGGCGGCTTCTTCCGCTACAGCCCGCAGGGCAAACACCTGCGCCGCTACTCGCAGTTCAGCATCCCGAACCCGTGGGGCGTGGCCTTCGACGCCTACGGCCAGGATTTCTTCCTGCACACCTCCGGCCCGCCGATGACCTGGATGCTCCCCGGCACCGTCCGCGCCCGCTACGGCCACAACATGAGGGCCCCCGACATCCTCACCAGCAACCAGGTCCGCCCCACCAGCGGCATCGAGTTCGTCTCCTCCCGCCACTTCCCCGACGAGGTGCAGGGCGACGTGCTCATCAACAACAACATCGGCTTCCTCGGCGCCAAGCAGCACAAGATGGTCGAGGACGGCACCGGCTTCAAAGCCGAGTTCCGCCACGACCTCTTCGTCTCAGAAGACCGGAACTTCCGCCCCACCGACCTCGAGTTCGCCCCTGACGGATCGCTCTACGTCGTCGATTGGCAAAATGCGCTCATCGGCCACATGCAGCACAGCGCCCGCGACCCGAACCGCGACCACGAACACGGCCGCATCTACCGCATCACCTATCCGGGGCGGCCGCTGGTCGAGCCCGCAGAGATCGACGGCGCGCCGATCGCGACGCTGCTCGAGAACCTGAAGCTCCCCGAGCAAAGGACCCGCTACCGCACCCGCCGCGAGCTGCGCGAGCGCGACGCCGACGAGGTCGCCGCCGCCGCCTCGGCCTGGGCCGCCGAGCAGAGCGACGACCGCCTGAAGCTGGAGGCCCTCTGGGTCACCTGGGGCGCCGCCTTGGTCGACACCGCGTTGCTAGATGAGCTGCTCGCCTCCTCCGACCACCGCGTCCGCGCCGCCGCCGTGCGCGTGCTGCGCTACAACGGCCACCGCGTGGAAGACGCGGCGGCCAAGCTCCTCGCCGCCGCCACCGATGACCACGGGCGCGTCCGGCTCGAGGCGATCACCGCTGCCTCCTACCTGCCGAAGGACCGCGGCCTGCCGGTGCTCGAGGCCGCGCAGGCGAAGGGCCTCGACGGCTACATGCAGCACAGCTACGACTTCGCCCTCGGCGCGCTCAACGACGCGCCGCTCGCCGCGCCCGAGGTCGTCGAGGTGAAGCCGCCCGCGCACTTGTCCGGCGCCGACGCCGAACGCTACGTGAAGGGCGCCGAAATCTACGCGCGCGACGCCCACTGCATCACCTGCCACCAAGCAGACGGCAAGGGCCTGCCGATCTCCGGCTTCCCGCCCATCGCCGGCACCCAGTGGGCGGGAGGCGACCCCGAGCGCCTCATCAAGCTGACGCTCAAAGGCCTGATGGGCCCGATCGAGATCGACGGCGTCGACTACCCTGGCCAAGTGCCGATGACGCCCTTCGAAGGCTTGCTCACGGACGAGGAGATCGCCGCCGTGCTCACCTACGTCCGCAACAGCTTCGGCAACAAAGCCAGCCCGATCACCCCCGATCAGGTCAAAGCGGTGCGGCCGGAGGCGCGGCCCAAAGCCGGCCTCTACACCCCGGAGGAACTGCTCGAGCAACACCCGCTCGAAAACTGACCTCGGCACCGGCGTCCCGCCGATGTCCGTGCCACGGGGTGCGGGGTGCGGGGTGCGGGGTGAACACCCTGCCCGAGCCGGTCACCACGCCAACACCCTCAGCGTCAACGAGGGCAAGCCGTAGCTCGGAGCTTGGTGATCGATTCGGGCTAGAGGGCGGCGCTCCGTCTCCGCCGTAGCCATCCCCAACCGGCACTCAACCTCCCACCGCGCCAAAGCCGAGCACCCTCCCCACCCAGAAACCTCCACCCCTGGGCCGATCCCCCTTGCGCCCGCGCCCGAACGCGGCACCGGTCACTCTCCCCTGACCGATGGCACCGAACGACGCCCCCACCCCCGGCCGGCCCAGCCAACGCGCGCTGCTCTGGCTCGCCCGGCGCGGGTGGCGCTGCTGGGCCTTCGCGGCCTTCTGTGCGGCGCTCGCCTCGATCGGGTTCCTCTACGCCGCCGCAGACCGCCCCGGAGCCGAGACCTCCGAGCAACGCTGGTGCGCTCTCACGGCCGGCCTGCTGACCGTGGTCGCCCTCGCCGCACCCCTCCTGATCCCGCGCGGCAAGCTGCCGCGGATCCCGCCCCGCGGAGAACGCCCCCGCCTCGGACTGCCTTTCTGGTCCGGCGCGGGCATCGCCCTGCTCGGCGCCGGCTGGCTATGGGAGGCACGCCTCGACGCCTCGCTCTGGACGGACGAGGTCACCTCCCTGCGCAGCAACATCGTCGGGCGTTGGAAGCATGACGGCGAGGGCAGCGGCCGCCTCAAGGTGCCCTCCTGGCACGACACGCTCATCGAGTACGACACCCCGAACAACCACATGCTCTACAGCGCCGTGGCGCGCGTGGTCCACGAACGCTTCGGCGGCATCAACGACACCGACTTCTCCCGCCCTTACTTCAGCGAGCGCCTGCTGCGCCTCCCCTGCTACCTCGCCGCGCTGCTCTCCCTGCCGCTCGTCGGCTACCTCGCGCTGCGCCTCGCCGGCCACGTCGCCGCCGCCTGGTTGGCGATGGGCTGGGCCGCCCTCCATCCCTGGTATCTGGAGTTCGCCACCTCCGCCCGCGGCTACGCCTTCGCCATGGCTTTCCTCGCCCTCGCCTTCGCGGCGGCGGTGCGGATTTTCAAAGACGGCGGCGGCTGGCGCACCTGGATCCTGTTCGGCCTCGGGCAGCTGCTGGCCTTCTCCTCCGTCCCGACCCTGCTGCACGCCCTCGTCGCATTGAACGTCGCCGTCGCCCTCGGCCTGCTCTTCGACCGCGGGGTCCCCGCGGCCCATCGCGCCCCCCATCTGCGCGCCTTCCTCGCCGCCAACCTCGTCGCCGCCGGCGGCGCCGCCGCGGGCTTCGGGTCGAAGATCGAACCCTTCCAGGCCTATGTCGACAGCGGTCACTACGACATGGACCTCCCCTGGTCGTGGCTGGGCGACTGCTTCAGCAACCTCCTCACCGGCCAGCCCTACCGCACCTGGGAGGAGGGGCACCCTTGGGCCTTCGCCACCTCCGGGTGGCCAGCCCCCCTGCTCGCCGCCGCGGCGCTGCTCGCGGCCGCCTGCCTCGCCGCCGCGCTCGCCCGCGGCGCCCGCCGCGGCCCCTTCCAGGTCTCGTTCGCGATCGCCTGCGCCCTGCCGCCGATCACCGCCTTCGTGCAGGGGAAGGCGATGGGCTTCTACCTCTTCCCTTGGTATGCCGTCTGGCAGCTGCCGATGTGGATCGCGCTGTTCTCGGCCGGCGCCGTCACGCTCGCCCGCCGGCCGGGGGCCGCCCGGTTCAAAGCCGCGCCCCACGCCGCCGCCGGCCTGGCATTGGCCCTGGTCACGCTCGCCACCTGGAACCCGCGCAACGCTTACCTGAGCGTGCCGGTCGAACCCCAGCGGGAGTCGGCCGCCGTGTTCCGCCCTTCGCCAAACCCCTACGCGCCCGGCCACGGCGAGATCCTCAGCGCCTCGATCGTCACCGCCAACCACGCCTACGACCCCTGGAACCACCGCCTCCGCGAGGTGGGCGATCTCTGGCCGCTGATCGCCCGCGCCGAGCAGACCGGCAAACCGCTCTACGTCGATACCGCGTGGCTCGAGCGCGTCCGCAGCCACCACCCCGACTTCGTCCCCGTGCTGCTCGACAGGCGCCACTTCGACCCGGTCGCCAAGCTCCACGGCCTCCAGCCCCAGAACACCCGCTACGTCTTCCGCTACCGCCCCGGCTCCCTGCGCGACGAGGCGCTAAAGCATTGACCCCGCCAGCCGAAGTCGCCACCCTCGCCGCTTTCCCTCGAATACCCCATCCCACTACCCCATACCCCACCCCACCCCGAACATGCGCTATCAGCCCATCGACCCGCAGCTATTCGTCCAAAACCGCGCCCGCCTGCGGGAGAAGCTCCCCCCCAACTCCCTGGTCGTCGTCAACTCGAACGACATCCTCCCCACCAACGCCGACGGCACGCTGCTGCTGCGGCAGAACTCCGACCTCTTCTACCTCACCGGCATCCACCAGGAGGAGACGGTCCTCGTCCTGTTCCCGGACGCCCCCGACGAGAAGCAGCGCGAGATGTTGTTCTGTAAGGAAACCTCGGAGCTCATCGCCATCTGGGAGGGCGACAAACACACCAAAGATTCGGCGAGGGAGACCTCCGGGATCGAGCGCGTCCATTGGCTCGACGAGTTCCCCGCGGCATTCCGCATGCTGATGACGCGCGCCGAACATGTCTTCCTCAACAGCAACGAACACGCCCGCGCCGCCGACCTCGTCGAGACCCGCGACCTCCGCTTCATCCGCGACACGCAGCACCGCTTCCCGCTCCACGACTACCGCCGCCTGGCGCCGATCCTCGCCGACCTGCGGCTGGTCAAGTCGGAGCAAGAGCTCGCCCTCATCCAGAAGGCCTGCGACATCACCGAGGCGGGCTTCCGCCGGGTGCTGAAGTTCATCGAGCCCGGCGTCAAAGAGTACGAGATCGAGGCCGAGCTCATGCACGAGTTCCTGCGGCGCGGCTCCGACGGCTTCGCCTACGACCCGATCATCGGCTCCGGCCGCAACGCCTGTGTCCTCCACTACCTGGAGAACCACGGCACCTGCGAAGACGGCGAGATGGTGCTGATGGACGTCGCCTCCCGCTACGGCAACTACAACTCCGACCTCACCCGCACCGTCCCCGTCAACGGCCGCTTCACCGACCGCCAGCGGGCCGTCTACGACGCCGTCCTCCGCACCCTGCGCGCCTGCGAATCGATGCTCAAACCCGGCGCGATCATCAAGGAGTATCAGGACGCCGTCGGCCTCATCGTGCAGGAGGAGTTGCTGAAGCTCGGGCTGCTCGAGCAGAAGGACATCGACGAGCAGGACGAGGAGAAGCCCGCCTACAAAAAGTACTTCATGCACGGCACCAGCCACCACCTCGGTCTCGACGTCCACGACGTCGGCGACACCTGGGAGCCGGTGCGCGAAGGCATGGTGTTCACCATCGAGCCCGGCATCTACATCCGCGACGAGAACCTCGGCGTGCGCCTCGAGAACGACTACGTGATCACGAAGGACGGCGCCCGGGACATGATGGCCAACATCCCCATCGAGGCCGATGAGATCGAGGAGCTGATGAACGCGTAGGGCGCCGCCACACGCGGGCCCGACGGGCACAAGGATGCCGCAACGGGAGCCCCCCTATCGGCGGCGGGGAAGACGTCGTCGTGGTGACTTTCAGTCGCCAAGATCGAGGTGTGTCGCATAGGGCGACGTTCCGAAGCTGCGGGGGGTCTGTCGGGCGGCGCCACCCGACCCACATCCACGCCGACCCGAGTTCGATCTCGCTCTCACCGCCCCTCGGAAGGCCGGCGAACTGCATGCGGGCGCGCGCGGCGGTTTGCGTCGAGGACGGAACCGACGCTCGCTCCGGGAGATCCTCGTCGGTGCCGCCGTCTTCGCCCGGATCGATCACCACATGCGCAGGCGAGGCACCGCCATTCGTTGACGCTGAGTAGGCGGCGGCAGGGACAGACGAAGCGGCTGGGTAGACACCCTGCCCGAGCCGTTCCCAACGGCAACACCCTCAGCATCAACGAGGGCAAGCCGCAGCCCGGAGCTTGGTGATCGATTCGGGTTAGCCGTGCGCGGAACAGCCCCTCGGAGTCGAGTTCCCAACAGGGGAGGCGGTGGGATCGTTCAACACGAATGGCTCCGGAGACACGGACCGCGGTGAGAGGCCCTTCGCGTTGCTCAGGGTGACAGCTCCGCGGAGTTGAGGGCGGTCAGGGCGGTGTGTGGGGATGGCCACCAGCCCCTCCGAGGAAGTGCTGTGTCATCCTGACAAGCGCAGCGCCGGAAGGACCCCGCAATGAAACCCGCGGCCGAGCCCTGGGGACGCCCCGGATGCCTTGACGGCTCCGAGCGAGCGGGCACCGGGACGCTGCCACCCGTCGATGCCCATCCTTAAACAAGCGCCACCCGGACGCAGAGGAAACTCGAAAGCGCGGAGATCAAGTCAACGCAGCCATCAGGATTCAGATCTGGGGGTGTTCCAAGGAGCTGGGTCAAATTCCGCATCGTTTGTAACGTCGGCGAGCGCCTATCGCCCGCGGGGTCCCCGCCTCAATCTACCCCCCCACGAACGGCGGGATCGAGGTGCCGATGGCGTCGGCGATCGCGCGGAGGAGTTCGGCTTCGTCGGAGGCGATGATGCCGTCGTGGACGACGGCGTTGCCACAGGCGACCAGCAGGGTGCGCTGCACGGTGGGAGCGGCTTGTTCGAACTCGCGCAGGGCGGCGTCGATGCGCTGCAAGCCGCATTCGGCGGGCCCCTTCAGGGGCAGCCGGCCGCCGATCTCCGGTTCGAGCACCTTGGCGCCGGCGGCGAAGGCCGCCCTGCCCTCGGCTTCGTCCTCCAATCCGAGGAAGGCGAGGGTCGAGACCAGCACCGCCGCGTGGTCGGCGAGCGGCGCCAGCGCGCGGTAGCGAGTCTTCGGCGGGGCGCTGCGCTCGAAGGCGATATCGAGGTGCCGGCGCACGACTTTCTCCAACATGAACTCGAACAGGTCGACCTGCTTGTCGCTGGCGATGAGGCGCCCCATCAGCGTGCGGAAGCGGTCGTACTCGCCGGGGGAGAGGCGGCGCAGCGCCGGCAGCGAGAGGTCGATGAGCGCGATCTTCTGGGTCGAGTGCAGGTCGCCGAACTCGCCGTGCAAGGTCATCACCGTGCGCGCGGCGTCGGGGTCGAGCTCGGCGGCGAGCATGTCGAGTTCACCGGCGCGGAGGTCGTCGTCCTGTGCCAGCAGCATGGCGAAGATCAACGCCTGGGCGCCGGCCTCGTTGTGCGCTGCGGCGAGCCAGTGCTCGGGCAGGCTCTCGTGCAGCTGCCGCGCGCGGGAGACCTGGTCGGGCTCGGCGAGCGCCGCCCGGGCGGAGGCCGGCCCGGCCGGGTCCCGCCCGGCCCCCGCGGCGCTGCTGCCAGAGACGGCGGCGAAGAAGGCGTCGATGGCGGCGTTGCCCGACCCGGCTGGGCGCTGTGGGACGGAGGCGGCGGCACGCCTTTGGCCGATGTCGCGAGCCGGGGCGCCCCCGCCCGCCAGCGCGGCGATGCCGGCGGCGGCGGAACGGACGTCTTCGGCCCCGGACGAGATCGACGACGACACCTGCGGCAGCGAGACGCGAGGGAAGCGCCCGTCCCAGCCCGGCTCGATCGCCTTGATGCGGTCGGGCAGCGGCGGGTGGGTGGCGAAGGCGGAGGTGAACTTCTCAGCCAGGCCGTTGGCGAAGAACATGTGGCTCGCCTCCTCGGCGTGCGGGTCGACCACCCGCGAGCCGTACGAGAGGCCGCCGATCTTCTTCAAGGCTCCGCCGATGCCGTCCGGGTTGCGCGTGAACTGCACGGCGGAGGCGTCGGCCAAGAACTCGCGCTGCCGCGACACCGCCGCCTTGATGAGGTGGGCGAGAAGCACACCGAGGTATCCGATCACCACCAAGGCCAGCCCGAAGCCGGCGATGGCGATGATGCCGCCGCCGTTGTCGCGCGACGAACGCCGGTGGCCGCCATGGCCCGAGTAGAACGCCGAGCGCAGCAGGATGCGCCCGAACACGGTGATCATCACGATCCCGAACAGCAGGCCCATCAGGCGCAGGTTCAGGCGCATGTCGCCGTTCAAGATGTGGCTGAACTCGTGCGCCACCACACCCTGCAGCTCGTCGCGGGACAGCAGCTTGATGCAGCCGCGCGTCGCGCCGATCACCGCGTCGCTGGTCGTCCTGCCCGCGGCGAAGGCGTTGATGCCGTGCTCCTGCTCGAGCAGGTAGACGTCGGGGACGGGGACGCCCGAGGCGATGGACATCTCCTCGACGACGTTCAACAGCTTGCGCTCGTCGGCATCGGTGGTGTTCGGGTCGATCTTCCGCCCGCCGAGCGAGCGCGCCACCGCCGGGCCGCCGGCCGACAGCGACATCGATTTGAACAGGCTGCCGAGCAGGATGACGCCCATCGTCACGCCCCCGGCGCCGAAGAACACGGGCGGGTTCCAGAGCCCCGGCCGCACGACCTCGCCATCGACGGAGAGGCGGGCCTTCTTCGCGCCGGTGGCGACCCCCAGGCTCGCCACCAGCCCGACCGCGAGCGACACCGCCAGCACCGCGAGCGAGAACATCACCACCAAGCGGCGGGAGTTCTTCCGCGCGGCCTCCTGGCGGTCGAAGAAGTCCATGGTCAGCGGTGGGGCGGATGGCTAGGCGCAGCGCCCCGTCGGGCCGGCGGCAGGCGCCCTCGGAGCCCGAGTCTCCCAGCCCTTGCTAAAACTTCACCTCGACCGGCGAGGCGATCTGCTCGCGCTCGTCGTCGCT
Organism: Verrucomicrobiia bacterium; assembly: GCA_030430255.1. Taxonomy (GTDB): domain Bacteria; phylum Verrucomicrobiota; class Verrucomicrobiia; order Verrucomicrobiales; family DEV007; genus JAUIGD01. The sequence goes on along the minus strand of JAUIGD010000071.1, from coordinate 8,858 downwards.
GACCTCGAACATGGTCGCGGGCAGGAAGTTCGCCATGCCGGCGATGACGCTGGAGGGGAACATCTCGCGCTTGTTGTTGTAGGCCATCACGCTGTCGTTGTAGGCCTGGCGCGCGAAGGCGATCTTGTTCTCGGTGGTCGTCAGCTCCTCATGCAGCGAGGCCATGTTTTGGTTCGCCTTGAGGTCGGGGTATCCCTCGGAGAGGGCGAAGAGTTTGCCCAGCGCCCCGGACAGCCCGGCCTCCGCGGACATGAGCGCGCCCATGCTGCCGGCGTCGGCGGGGTCGGCCGCCGCCTTCTCACGCGCGGAGGTGGCCGCCGCACGCGCCTGGATGACCGCCTCCAGGGTCCCCTTCTCGTGCGCCATGTAGCCCTTCACCGTCTCGACCAGATTGGGGATCAAATCGTAGCGGCGCTTGAGCTGCACATCGATCTGGGAGAACGCGTTCTTGAAGCGGTTGCGCAGGCCGACGAGGCCGTTGTAGGTGCCCACCGCCCAGATGACGACGATGGCGATGAGCGCCAGCGGGATCCCGATGGCGAGGAGCATTTTGGCGAGGATGGGAGTCATCATGGTGGCGAATGGATTTGAATGAATCGTCCGGACCCGGACGCCTGCAACGTTGCCACATGCTGATCGGAATTCGATTACAAATGAGCACCCGTTTTGCAGCGGGCGCCGCTACGCCAACAGCTCGCGCACCGCGCGCGCCGGCTCGACGCCGGTCAGGCGCATGTCGAGCCCCTGGTAGGGGTAGCTGAAGCGTCCGTGGTCGATCCCGAGCAGGTGCAGCATGGTCGCGTGCAGGTCGCGGACGTGGACGACGTCCTCGACGGCGTGGTAGCCGAGCTCGTCGGTGTTGCCGTACGAGGTGCCGCCCTTCACGCCGCCGCCGGCCATCCACATCGAGAAGCCCTTGATGTGGTGGTCGCGCCCGGCGCCCCCCTTGCCCTGGAACATCGGCGTGCGGCCGAACTCGCCGCCCCAGACGACGAGGGTGTCGTCGAGCATGCCGCGCTGCTTGAGGTCGGTCACCAGCGCCCAGGTCGGCTTGTCGGTGAGGCCGCAACAGATGTCCATGTACTTCTCCAGGCCGCCGTGGTGGTCCCAGCCGCGGTGGTAGAGCTGGATGAAACGCACCCCGCGCTCGGCGAGGCGTCTCGCTAGCAAACAATTGGATGCATAAGATCCGTCGCCGGGCGTCGCCCCGTACATGTCGAGCACCGATTGCGGCTCGCCGGAGAGGTCGGTGAGCTCCGGGACGGAGGCCTGCATGCGGAAGGCCATCTCGTAGGCGGCGATGCGGGTCTCGATCTCGGGGTCGCGCACTTTGGCGAACCGGTGGCGGTCGAGCGCCCCGGCCGCCTCGACCGCGCGCCGCTGCGCCGCGGGCGTGACGCCCTCCGGGTTGCGCACGTAGTGGACCGGGTCGCCGGAGGAGCTGAACTCGACGCCTTGGAAGCGGCTGGGCAGGAACCCGGCCGACCACTGGCGCGAGGCGATGGGCTGGGGGTTGCGCCCGCCGACGCTGGTGAGGACGACGAAGCCGGGCAGGTCCCGCGTCGCGCAGCCGAGGCCGTAGTTGATCCAGGATCCCATCGACGGCCGGCCGCTGATCGCCGTGCCGGTGTTCATGAAGGTGTGCGCCGGGTCGTGGTTGATCTGCTCGGTGACCATCGAGCGCACCACCGCGATGTCGTCGGCCAGCTTGGCGGTCCACGGCAGGTAGTCGGAGATGAGCTGCCCGCTGCGGCCGTGGCGGCGGAACTTCGTCAGGTGCCCCTGCACCTTGAGCTGCTGCCCCTGCAGCTGCGCGATCGGCTGGCCCTCGGTGAACGACTCCGGCATCGGCTGGCCGTCCAGCTCGTCGAGCTTCGGTTTGTAGTCGAAGGTCTCGAGGTGCGACGGGCCGCCGGCCATGCAGAGGAAGATCACCCGCTTCGCCCTCGCGGCGAGCTGCGGGAACCCGGGGAGGGCGGCGCGGCCGTCGCCGAGCATCGCCCCCAGCGCCGCGGAGCCGACGCTCAACCCGGCGCCGCCGAGGAAGCTGCGCCGGTCGAGGAGGGAGGCCGCCAACTCCGGGGCGCGTGCGGGACGCCCGCCCCGCACGAGGCCTGCTCCGACGGGGCGGGCGGGACGCCCGCGCTCCGACTTGAGATCGATCGCTTCGCTCATCAGTTCCGTGTGTTGAATTCGCTGCAGTTCAAAATCGCCCGCGCCGCGGTCAGGGCGCCCTCCTCGGCGGCGCGCTCCAGGATCGCCCGCTCGGTCGCGTCCAGCTCCCGGGACAGCGCCCGCTCGAAGGCCGCCGCCAGCCCCTCGGCCTCGATCACCCCCGCCAAACCTCTCGCCGCCGCAACGAACCCCGGGTCGTTGAGCTGCACCAGCGCCGCCAGCGGGGTGTTCGAGCGCGGCCGCTTGGCGGTGCACTCCTCGCGGGTCGGTGCGTCGAGCGCCTTCAAGACGGGGTGCAGGAACTGCCGCTGCCAGTGGACATAGACGCTGCGGCGGTAGCGCGCGTCGCCCGTGTCCGCCCGGTATTCCCGCGGCGGGAAGTTGAGGTGCCGGTAGTATCCTTCCGGTTGATAGGGCTTGGCGCTGGCGCCGCCGACCGCCCGGTTCAGGAGCCCGCCGACCGCGAGCGCGGCGTCGCGCACGGATTCGGCGGGCAGCCGGTGGCGGCCCTGGCGCGCGAACAGCCGGTTCTCCGGGTCGCGCTCCGCCATCCCCTCCGGCGGCACCGAGCTGAGCCGGTAGGCGCGGCTGGTGACGATGTGTTTCACCAGCGCCTTCACGTCCCAGCCGCCCTCGTAGAAGGCGATCGCCAGCCCGTCGAGCAGCTCCGGGTGGCTCGGCGGCACGCCCTGGCCGCCGAAGTCGTCGAGGCTCGGCGACAGGCCCTCGCCGAAGAACAAGTACCAGAGGCGGTTCGCCCACACCCGCGCCGTCAGCCCGCCGGCGCCGCCCTCCGCATCGACCAGCCACTCCGCCAGGTCGAGCCGTGTCGGCCGCCCCCCGGTCTCCAGTTTGCCGAGGAACTCCGGCACGGCCGGCGCGACCACCTCGCCGCTGTCGTCGAGCCAGTTGCCGCGCGGCAGGATCCGCGTGACCCGCGGGGCGACGGCCTGCGTGACCATCGTCAGCCGACCATCGGCGACCTCGATCTCCGGCGGGCGCTTGGTCGGCAACGCGTTGGTGCCCTCTTTGAAATGGCGCGCCTCATCGACGTCGGCGAAGAAGGCCTCCATCGCGTAGAAATCGCGCATGGTGTAGGGGTCGTATTTGTGATCATGGCACTGCGCGCAACCCAAAGTGCCGCCCATCCATGCCGCGGACACGTTGCGCACGCGGTCGGCCCCGTAGATCGCGAGGTATTCCTTCGGCTGCACGCCGCCCTCGTGTGAGGTCTGCAGCAGGCGGTTGTAACCGGTCGCCACGCGCTGCTCGAGGGTCGGCTCGGGGAGGAGGTCTCCGGCCAGCTGCTCGCGGGTGAACTGGTCGAAGGGCAGGTTGCGGTTGAAGGCGCCGATGACGTAGTCGCGGTACGGCGAGATGTTGTGGTCCTGGTCGCCGTGGTAGCCGACGGTGTCGGCGTAGCGCACCACGTCGAGCCAGTAGGTCGCCATGCGTTCGCCGAAGTGCTCGGAGGCGAGCAAGGTCTCGACCATCGCGAGGTAGGCCGCCTCGCGGTCGTCGGCGGCGACGAAGTCGCGCACGGCCCCCGGCTCGGGCGGCAGTCCGGTGAGGTCGAAGTGCAGCCGCCGCGCCAGCGTCACCGGGTCGGCGTCGGGGGCGGGTTCCACCCCCTCCTCCGCCCAGCGCGCGCTCAGGAAGCGGTCGACCCAATGGGGCGACCAGCCGCCGCCGTCCACCGGCGGCGGGACGCGCTTGACCGGCGGGACGTAGGCCCACGGGGTGTCGTAGTTGGCGCCCGCCTCGATCCAACGCTTCAACAGGGCGCGCTGCTCGGCATCGAGGGCCTTGCCCGAATCCGGCGGCGGCATGACTTCGTCCGCGTCGTCCGCGTGGATGCGCGCCAGGAACTCACCGGAGGCGATCACCTCCCGCGCCGTCTCCGGCGAGTGCAGTTGCAGGTCGCCTTTGGCGTCGTGGGCATCCGGGCCGTGGCAGGCGAAGCAGTTCGCCGACAGGAGCGGCCGGATATCGCGATTGAAATCGATCTCGGCGAGGGCGGCGCCGGGGCACGCGACCGCGAACGCGGCGAGGGGGCGGAGGGAGCGCATCGGGGGCAGGGTGGGCACAAAGGGGGGAGCAGTCACCCCTATACTGCCGCCGCCCCGGAATATTCCCTCGCCCGGCCCCGCCCGAACCGGCTAGTCTGCCCGCATGACTTGGAGCCGCCTCCTGCCCGCCCTCGCCGCCGCCCTGCTTTCACTCGCGCCCTCCGCGCCAGCCGACGGGCGCCCGAACGTGCTGATCATGATGAGCGACGACCAGTCCTTCCCGCACGCCTCCGCCTACGGCTCGAAGATGGTCTCGACGCCGAACTTCGACCGGATCGCGGAGGACGGCGTCCTGTTCACGCGCGCCTTCTGCCCCGCGCCCGGCTGCTCGCCCTCGCGCGCCGCCTTCCTCACCGGGCGCCAGATCTGGCAGATCGAGCACGCCGGCACCCACGCCTCCTCCTTCGACGCCAAGTACCGCACCTTCATGGACCTGCTCGCCGACGCCGGCTACCACACCGGCTGCACCGGCAAGGCCTGGGGCCCGGGCAACTGGAAAGCCGGCGGGCGCGAGCAAAACCCCGCCGGTCCGAGCTACCCCGCCAAGAGGGGCGACTACGCCGCCGGCTTCGAGGCCTTCCTCAAAGCGCGGCCCGAGGGTGCCCCCTTCGCGTTCTGGTTCGGCTCGCACGACCCCCACCGCGGTTTCGAGAAGGGCTCCGGGCGGGGGGCCGGCAAGACCCTCGAGCAGGCCGAGGTGCCACCCTTCCTGCCCGACACCCCCGAGGTCCGCGACGACCTGCTCGACTACGCCTTCGAGGTCGACCGCTTCGACCGCGACTGCGGGAAGATGCTCGCCCTGCTCGACGCGGCCGGCGAGCGCGAGGACACCCTCATCATCGTCACCAGCGACAACGGCATGGCCTTCCCCTACGCCAAGGCGAACTGCACCGAGTACGGGATCCACATGCCGTTAGCAATTTCGTGGAAACAAAAAGCGCCCGGCGGGCGGACCAGCGACGCGCTGGTCAGCTTCGTCGACATCACCGCCACGATCCACGAGGCGACCGGGATCGAGGCCCCGCCCGGGTTCCCGCTCGCCGGCCGCAGCTTCCTGCCGCTCCTGCGCGGCGGGGCCGAGGACGTGGCGCGCGACGCCGTGTTCTCGGGCCGCGAGCGCCATTCGTCATCGCGCTTCAACACCCTCGGCTACCCGCAGCGCTGCATCCGCACCGCGCGCTTCCTCTTCGTCCGCAACTTCAAGCCCGAGCGCTGGCCCGCCGGCCCCGGGCAGAAGCTGGCCGGCAAGCCCGGCTCCCAGCCCGGCCCCGAACACGGCGGCTACCACGACATCGACGCCTGCCCGACGCTCGATTTCATGATCGAGCACCGCGGCAGCGCCGCGGTCGCGCCCTTGTTCGAGCTCGCCGTCGGCATGCGCCCCGCCGAGCAGCTGTTCGACATCGTCGCCGACCCCGGCTGCCTGGACGACCTCGCCGGCGACCCCGCCCACGCCGCGACCAAAGCCGAGCTGGCGGCGAAGTTGGACGCCTATCTCGAAGTGACCGGCGACCCCCGCGTCCTCGGCACGGGGGACATCTTCGAGACCTACCCGCGCTACTCCGGCATCCGTTGGTTCCCCGAACCCGACTGGGCCAAGGAGCATCCGGAGAGCGTCCCCGAGCAGCCCTGGCTCGACGCGAAGCGGTAGGCCTCCGTAGTGGTGACTTTCAGTCGCCATCTCTGCGTCACGATGGCGACTGAAAGTCACCACTACGACAACACGAGCGCGGCAAACGGGGACGTTTGCCCTCCGGCATGCGGGTGCCGGCTGAGGGTCGACCACCGTGCTGCCCGCGTAGAAATTTCGATGGAAAACAGTCGCGCCGATCTTCGCCGGATCAATAGCAGTCCGTGGTGACCTCGTGGGTCTGGCAGGACGGGCATCGGAAAACGTTAATGTTCCCCGCGTCGAATAACTTGAATCCCTTCAGATCAGGGAACTCCTTCCCCGTGTCCAGGTCTTTGGTGGCGAATTGAACCAGCAGCGCCATGTCTGTGTCGCAGTCTTTGCATATCGGCACCGAATCACTCTGAATGCCTTTGAATTCGCCTCCGATTTGGCAAAACGAGGACGGGAGCGGCTTCCCCTTGTATGAACACGCAACTTCGACCTGCGGCAGCTTCGCTGGAGGCGGAGAGCTCCAAGCTGCATCTAGGGCTTCGGGATAGAAGTGGTCATCCAAAAACTCGTAATCAAAATAGTCGCGCTCGTCCTCGTCTTCGGGGCGATGGCGTTCGATAAGCTCGAAAAATCCATGACGGGTTAGCGATTCCCCTTCATTTCTGACGGCTTCCAAGAACTTGTCGAGATCTGAGCGATCCTCGCAGGGACCTTCGCTAAGAACAGACTCGATCTCTTGTTTGACCCATTCGTACTTGGTCATGGCTTCGTAGTAGAGTGAGAAAGGCTACGCGCCCACCGACCGTGCCGCCACCGCTCAGTTCGCCACGATGTTCACCAGGCGGCCCTTCACGACGATCACCTTGCGCACGGTCTTGCCTTCGAGGTGGGGCGCGAGCGATTCCAGCGCCAGTGCCGCCTTCTCGACCTCCGCGTCGGGCGCGTCGTTGGCGACGGTCAGCAGGTCGCGCTTCTTGCCGTTCAGCTGCACGACGAGTTCGACCTCGTCCTCGACCAGGTGCGCTTCGTCGAACTGCGGCCACGCCGCGTAGGCCAGCTCCGGCGCGGCGACGGCTTCGGGGAACTTCGCCGCCAGGCGCTCGTTGAGCTCCTCGGTCAGGTGCGGCGCGAAGGGGTTGAGCAGGTGCAGCAGGGTCGCCAGCGCCGAGGCCGGGCGCGCGTCGGCGCCGGTCAGCTCGTTGGTGAGCACCATCATCTGCGCGATCGCCGTGTTGAAGCTCAGCGACTCGATGTCCGCCCCGACTTTGCGGATCGTCTCGTGCAGCACTTTGAGCTGCTTCTTGGTCGGCGCGTCGGCGGTGACCTTGTCGCTCAGCGCCCAGGCCCCGCCCTGGTCCTGCTCCATGAACAGGCGCCAGACGCGGGCGAGGAAGCGGTAGACGCCCTCTACGCCCTTCATGCTCCAGGGCTTCACCTGCTCGAGCGGCCCCATGAACATCTCGTAGAGGCGCAGCGAGTCGGCGCCGTACTCCTCGATCACCGTGTCCGGGTTGACGACGTTGCCGCGCGCCTTCGACATCTTCTGGCCGTCCTCGCCAAGGATCATTCCCTGGTTCACCAGCTTTTGGAACGGCTCGCCGGTGGTCAGGTAACCGAGGTCGAACAGCACCTTGTGCCAGAAGCGCGCGTAGAGCAGGTGCAGGACCGCGTGCTCGGTGCCGCCGATGTAGAGGTCGACGTTCATCCAGTAGCGCTCCGCCTCCTCGCCGATGAAGCGCCCGGCGTTGCCCGGGTCGCAGTAGCGCAGGAAGTACCAGCACGAGCCCGCCCACTGCGGCATCGTGTTCGTCTCGCGGCGGCTGCCGCAGTCCAACTGCACCCACTCGGTCGCCTTCGAGAGCGGCGGCTCGGCGGTGCCGGTCGGTTTGAAATCCTCCATCGCCGGCGGCTCGACGGGCAGCTGGTCTTCGGAGAGGGCGTGGTGCCGCCCGTCCCCGTCCCAGACGATGGGGAAGGGTTCGCCCCAATAGCGTTGGCGGCTGAACAGCCAGTCGCGGAGCTTGTAGTTGATCGCGCGACGCCCGAAGCCGTTGTTCTCCAGCCAGTCGGTGATGGTCGCCTTCGCCTGCGCGGTCGGCAGGCCGTCGATCAGCGGCGAGTTCACCGCCACCCCCTCGCCGGCGAAGCAGCGGGGCGTGTCGTCGTCATCGTCGTCGTCGTCGTCGCCCGCGGGCGGGGCCTTGGCCGGGCGCACGACCTCTTTGATCTCCAGGCCGAACTTCTGCGCGAACTCGAAGTCTCGCTCGTCGTGTGCCGGCACCGCCATGATGGCGCCGGTGCCGTAGGTCATCAGGACGTAGTCGGCGATCCAGATCGGCACGTCCTCACCGTTGACCGGGTTCACCGCGTAGCCGCCGGTGAAGACGCCGGTCTTGTCCTTGGCGAGGTCGGTGCGCTCGAGGTCGGACTTGCTCGCCACCAGCGCGCGGTACTTCGCCACCGCCTCGGCGTGCTCGGCCGTCGCGACCTCGTCGACCAGCGGGTGCTCGGGGGCCAGCACCATGTAGGTGGCGCCGAACAGCGTGTCGGGCCGGGTGGTGAACACGCGCAGCGTTTCGTTGCTGCCCTCGACGGCGAAGTCGACCTCGGCCCCGCGCGAACGGCCAATCCAGTTACGCTGCATCTGCTTGGTTTTTTCGGGCCAGGCAAGATCGTCCAGGTCGTCGATCAGCCGCTCGGCGAAGGCGGTAATCCGCAGCATCCACTGCTTGAGCGGACGCTTGAACACCGGATGGTTGCCCCGCTCGCTGCGCCCCTCGTTGGTCACCTCCTCATTCGCCAGCACCGTGCCCAGCGCGGGGCACCAGTTGACCGGCACCTCGGCGAGAAACGCGAGGCGGTACTGGTCGAGCAAATCGCGGCGTTCTTCGTTGCTCAGTTCAACCCACTTGTGCACGCCGATGGGCGAGCCTTCAATCGCGTCAAGCCCCTCGGCGAGGGTGTCGACCAGCTCGCCGTCGAGCCCGACG
>JAUIGD010000070.1 GCA_030430255.1 Verrucomicrobiia bacterium | reverse complement strand
CATCAGGGTTTCCCCCATTGTGAATTATTCTCGACTGCTGCCACCCGTAGGTGTCTGGACCGTGTCTCAGTTCCAGTGTGACTGATCGTCCTCTCAGACCAGCTACCCGTCGTTGCCTTGGTGAGCCGTTACCTCACCAACAAGCTGATAGGACGCGAGCCAATCCTGCAGCGGCAGCCGAAGCCACCTTTACCCTTGCGGGACCATGGGGTATTAATCCGCCTTTCGGCGGGCTATTCCCCACTGCAGGGCATGTAACTCACGTGTTACTCACCCGTGCGCCACTAGGAATCTCCAAAGCAAGCTCCAAAGATTCCTCGTACGACTTGCATGTCTTAAACACGCCGCCAGCGTTCGTTCTGAGCCAGAATCAAACTCTCCGTAAAAAACGTAATGCTGTGTTTCCACAGCCAAATTGACCTTCCTTCGAAACCCCGAGGGGCCTCTCCGGAACCACGCACCTGATCGGTGCGCAGCACACAATTTAGCCTTTTCTTTCCACTCGACCATACTTGGTGCGGAACATGCTCTCGATCGAACTGATTTTTCGAGTCGAAACGTTCCGCCCGCCAACTGGCCGAGCCATCCTGTAAAAGATCTCCTTCGAGGGGACTAAAAAGCCGATCGCACCCTGTGGGGTCCCGATCGACTTTCGTCTCTCGCGCCGAGCCTGTCGCTGCGGCGGGGGGGAAACTACACGGGCGGACCCGCCGGTCAACACCTTTCGAGGCTTTTTCTTCACTTTTTTTCGCGACCCCGGAATCCCTGCAGAAACCGGGCTTTCCGCGGCTTCCGGCCCAGCGCCTTGAGCGCCATTCGGCCGATCGGCGCGACCTCCTCGGCGCCAGCGGCTTAGCCCGCCCAGCGCGGAGGGTCCCCGGCGCCGTGGCAAGCGGCCCAAGGGGCCGGATCCGCCGCCCCGACGCGGTGAGGGGAGCCTCGACCGCCGCTCGCGGGCCCGTCCCGGCGGTGCCGGGCCACCCCCTTCACGGGGCGGAGCTGCTTAACCCAGCTTATCTACTATGGCTCTAGTATTCAGCCCGTTCCCACAAGCGGCAGCGTGATCCGGACCACCAGCCCGCGCGGCGCTCCGAGCCGCGCCGACACGGTTCCGCCGCAGGCCTCGATCCCAGCACGCACGATCGCCATGCCCAGCCCGGACCCGCCGGCCTCGCGAGTGCGGGCGGCATCCGGCCGGTAGAAGGGCTCGAACAGGCGGTCGAGGGTTTCGACGGGCACGCCCGGCCCGTCGTCCATGACCTGGAGGCGGACCTCACTGCCGCGGGTCTTGGCGCTGGCGGTGACATGGCAGTCGGGGCCGCCATGGCGGTGGGCGTTGCGGAACAGGTTGGCCAGCGCGCGCGACAACAGCGCGCGGTCCGCGGTGACCTTCAGCGACCGTGGCATGACGATGTCGACCGGGTGATGCGGGCACTCGCGACTCGCGGCCTCGCGCACCAGCGGTTCCAGCTCGAGCTCCTCCAGCTTCGCCTTCTCGGGAGCGGTGCTCGCCTTGGTGAATGCGAGGATCTCGGCGACCAGCTCGGACAACTCGGAGGCATCCTCCTCGATCGACTCGAGCCGGGCCTTCTGCCCCGGCTCGATGCCCTGCTCGAGGATCCCGAGCCCGGTGCGGACCCGCGCCAGCGGCGAGCAGAGCTCGTGGGCCACGTCGCCGAGGAAGCGCTTCTGGCCGCGCACGAGGCGGTCGAGTCGCCCGGCCATCGCCTCGATCGACCTTCCCAGCACGCCGAGTTCGTCGAGGCGCGAGGCACCGACCCGCGCCTCGAAGTCACCCTCCGAGATGCGCTCGGTGGTGCGCATCAGCCGCGACACGTAGCGGGTGATGCCGAACACGAAGGGCGCCCAGAGGACGAGACTGAGGCCGAGCACCGCGAGTCCGCCCATCACCCAGGGCGTGAGGTCGAAGAACAGCCCGCCGGCCGAGGGATCGGTCGAGCGCAGCACGAGGACGCCATGCCGCGGCACCTCGCGTGGCGGTTGGAACAACGGCAGGTCGATCGCCGCCCAGTAGGCACCGTCGATCCGTGCCAGGAACAGCGGGCGCGATGTCGGAGGGCCGCGCCTGGCCGCCGGGCGCGGGCCGTCCGGTCCCCGCGGCCGTCCGGCGCCCCTCGGCCCCGGTCCGCCCACCGAATCGCGCGGCGGGCCGGCCTCGCCGGCTGCGCGCGGGCGTCCCGGCGCCCGGGGAGGCCGCAGCGGTCCCGGGGCCGCCCCGGCCAGGCGCTTGATGAGCTCGTCGGGATACTCCGTCGCCGGCTCGACGATCCAGCGCGAGTCCTGCAGGCGCAGCGAGGCGTCGATGTCGTATGGCCCGAGGCGGCTGCCGATGATGTCCCCCCAGTCCTCCTCGTCAGCCGCACGCATCTCGGTCGCCAGCGACTCGCCCAGCACGGCGAGTCGCTCGCCGGCCGCTCCGCTGAGCAGGGAATCGAGCCCGAGCCGGAGTTGCCAGTCGACGAAGAGCAGGAAGGCCCCGGCGAGGACGAACAGGTGCACGCACAGCCACACCAGCATCTTCGCCATCAGCGGGAAGCGCGGGCGCTCGCTCATGACTCCCCTCCCCCGATGAACTTGTAGCCGACGCCACGCACGGTCTGGATGAAGCGCGGCTGGCGGGCATCGTCGCCCAGCTTGCGGCGCAGCTGCGAGACGTGGACGTCGATCGAGCGATCGAAGACGTCGAAGCGCCGTTCGGAGACGTCCTCGAGCAGGGCCTCGCGCGACTTCACCCGGCCGCGGGCCTTCATCATCTCGACGAGGATGGCGAACTCGAGGGCGGTCAGCTGGAGCGGCTCGTCTCCGAGCGTCGCGACATGCGAGGCGACGTTGACCCGCAGGTCGCCGGCGACGAGGTCATCGAGGGTCCCGCTGTCCGGGTCGGCGAGCGCCGAGCGCCGCGTCACGGCGCGCAGCCGGGCGAGCAACTCCCGGCTCGAGAAGGTCTTCGGCAGGTAGTCGTCGGCGCCCATCTCGAGGCCGACGATCCGGTCGGCCTCCTCGCCCATCGCGGTCAGCATCAGTACCGGCACGTTCGAGGTCTTGCGCAACTCGCGGAGGACCTCGAAGCCGTCCATCTCCGGCATCATCACATCCAGCACCACCGCCACGTAGTCGCCCGAGCGAGCCTCCTCGAGCCCCTCGCGCCCGCCGTGCCGCATGCTGACCCTCCACCCGAGCGGAGCGAGGTAGTCGCGGATCAACTCACAGAGCTTGCGGTCGTCGTCGACCACCAGGAGCGGACGCCCCTCACCCGGTTCCTCAGGATTCATCATCCCCCTTCTCCCAGATCCCGGGCGTCCGGGCGAAACAATTTACGCTCCCTTAACAGAACATCCCCCTCCGCCATCCCGCGCATCGATCCCGCTGGCATGCGTCACGATTTTCTTTCCACGGCATGCATCCGAACGCCGACGCGGGTCGTTGGCCTAGGTATGGAGGCGCATTGGTTAGACCGACCGACATTCCGGGCCTCCTCCCAAAGAACACAATTGCGCAAGCCATGATACACCCCTCAGTGAACTCAGCCGACGGACGCAGTGGAAGGATCGCCATTCCCATCGGAACCGCCCTGCTTCTCGGCATCCTCGCCAATCCCAGCCAGGCCGCCGACTACCTCGTGTCGACCACGAGCGACGAACCTTATGACTCCGGATCCCTGCTCGACGAGATGATCGACGGCGGCGGCCTGTCCCTCCGCGAGGCCATCGCTCTCGCCAACGGACCCGAGGGCGATGACGATGGAGACACGATTGCCTTCGATCCGGTCGTCTTCCTCCTCGCCGCACCGACGATCACCCTCGGGGCGGAGCTGGTCGTCGGTGACGATGTCGTCATCAACGGCTCGACCCCCACGGGCCCCGCGATCCTCGACGGCGGCGGTGCCACCCGCATCCTCCACATCGATACCGGCAGCGCGCCCGGGAACGGGGCGGTCTCGATCGCCAACCTCGTCATGCGTGGGGGCAGCGCCGCGGACGACGGCGGCGGAATCCGGCTCGCCCCCGGCGGGAGCCTGACGCTGACCGACTCCACGATCGATTCCTGCAGCGCCGCGGATGGTGGCGGCATCCACAACGACGGCGGCCACCTGATGATCACGGGCGGCACCTTCACCGCGAACGTCGCCAACGCCGAAGCGGGAAGCGGGGGGGCGATCTTCAACGCCTCCGGCGGCAAGGTGACCATCGAGGGAGCCTCCTTCGTGGGCAACCTGGCCAACCGGGCGGGCGGCGCGATCGAGGACCAGTCCGGCGGCAACACCGGCATCGACCTCTCACTGAGCGACGTGACCTTCACCGACAACAAGGCCGGGGTCGCCCCGGCGGTGCCGGCGCCGGGCAACGGCGGCGCGATCCACATCACCGGCAGCGGCTCGATCCGGATCGACGGCGGCAGTGCCAGCGGCAACCAGGCCGGGCGCGAGGGCGGCGCCTACTGGAACGGCTCCGGTACGATGGAGATCGTGGATTCATCGATCACAGCCAACTCGGCGGCCGGGGCGGCCGCGGACGACGGCGGGGGCGGTGTCTTCAACAACGGCGGCACCCTGGTCATCAACGGTGGCTCCATCGCGTCGAACTTCGCCACCGGGGCCTCCGGCAGCGGCGGTGGCGTCTTCAGCACCGCCGGCACGGTCACCATCACCGGCACGACCCTTTCCGCCAACCAGGCCAACCGCGCGGGCGGGGCCATCGAGGTGATCGACGGCGTCCTCGACCTGGACGGGGTCACCCTGGGTGGCGACGAGCCCGCCGAGGGCAACATTGCCGGACCGGCGGGCACGGCAAACCCCGGCAACGGCGGCGGCATCCACATCAGCGGCTCGACCCTGACCGTCATCGACGGCGGCCTGATCGGCTTCAACGTCGCGGCCCGCGAGGGGGGCGGACTGTGGAACCAGGCGAACTCCTCGATGACCGTGCGTGGTGGCACCGAGATCAGCGACAACATCGCGCTGGGAATGGCCGCCGATGACGGCGGCGGCGGGATCTTCAACAATGGCGGCGAGCTCCGCGTCATTGCCAGCGGCGGCGGTGTCGCCATCGCCCGCAACACCGCAACCGAGGGATCCGGCAGCGGCGGCGGCGTGTTCAACGCCAGCGGCGGAACCGCCGAGATCCGCGGCGCCACGCTGTCGCAGAACGTCGCCAACCGTGCCGGGGGAGCCATCGAGGATGCCTCCGGCCTGGCCAACGGCCTGGCGGTGATCGACAGCACCCTCAGCGGCAACCTCGCCGGTGTGGCCCCGGCAACGGCGGCTCCGGGCAATGGCGGGGGCGTTCACATCACCGGCAGCGGCGGGGCGCTGATCTGCAATGGCAGCGTCACCGGCAACCGCGCCGCGGCGGAGGGCGGCGGCCTCTGGAACGGCACCGGCACCATGGAGGTCGAGGGGACCGAGGTTTCGGGCAACACCGCTTCCGGCAACGATCCCGACCAGGGCGGCGGCGGCATCTTCAATGCCGGCGGAACCGTGAACATCCACAGCCTCGCGCTCATCGATGGCAACCTCGCCGACGGAACCGCGGGAAGCGGTGGCGGCGTGCTCAACGACGTCGGTGGCACGGTGACGATCGAGGACTCGACCCTCTCCAACAACGCCTGCAACCGCGCCGGCGGTGGCATCGAGGACAACTCCGGGGCCGGACTCGCGATCACGCTCACCAACGTGACCATGACGTCCAACAACACCGGCGTCGCTCCCGCGGTCGCGGCACCCGGCAACGGCGGTGCCCTGCACGTCACCGGTCCGGGCGACGTCTCGGTCACGGGCGGAACCATCTCGGGCAACCTCGCCGCCCGCGAGGGCGGCGGGCTGTGGAACGGCTCGGGCACCATGACCGTCGACGGCACGTCGATCAGCGGCAACACCGCCAGCGGTGCGGCGGCCGACGACGGCGGTGGCGGCATCTTCAACAACGGCGGAACCCTCGTCGTCGGCGGCGGCAGCTCCCTGTTCGCCAACGTGGCCGACGGCGACGCCGGCAGCGGCGGCGGGATCCTGACCATCGGCGGCACGGTGAGCATCGAGAACTCCACCATCTCGGACAACCGCGCCAACCGCGCCGGCGGCGGCATCGAGGACGCCTCGGGGGCCGGCCTCGGGCTTACCCTCACCAACGTCACCATGATGTCCAACAACGCCGGGGTCGCACCGGCGGCCGCAGCCCCGGGGAACGGCGGCGCGCTTCACGTCAGCGGCGCGGGTGACGTGATGATCACCGGCGGCACGATCTCCGGAAACCTCGCCGCCCTCGAGGGTGGCGGACTGTGGAACGGCTCGGGCACCATGACCGTGGACGGCAGCGCCATCACCTCCAACGAGGCGACGGGCGACGCCCTCGACGATGGCGGTGGCGGCATCTTCAACAACGGCGGGATCCTCATCGTCCGGAACGGGGCCACGATCGACTCCAACGCGGCCAGCGGCGCCGCGGGAAGCGGCGGCGGCATCCTCAACGTGAGTGGTGGCAGCGTCACGGTGAGCTCGTCGAGCCTCTCGGCGAACCGCGCCAACCGCGCCGGTGGCGGGATCGAGGACCAGTCGGGGAGCGACGGCATCGCGGTCCGCCTCAGTGACGTGACCTTCATGCACAACAACGCCGGGGCAGCCCCGGCGACCGCCAGCCCGGGCAACGGCGGCGCGCTCCACGTCACCGGCAGCGGAGGCGTCGAATACACCGCCGGCCTGGTCGCTGCCAACGAGGCGGCGGCCGAGGGTGGCGGGCTGTGGAACGGCACCGGCACGATGACCATCGACGGCGTCACCATCGAGAACAACCGCGCCCACGGCGACCCGGCCGACCAGGGCGGCGGCGGCGTGTTCAACGCCGGCGGCAGCGTCACGATCGTGAACTCGACCCTGGCGGGCAACGTCGCCGACGGCCTGTCCGGCAGCGGCGGCGGGATCCTCAACGACGCCGGCGGCATGCTCGAGGTCGCCAACTCGACGCTCGACGGCAACGTCGCCAACCGCGCCGGGGGTGCCCTCGAGGTGACCGCCGACACCACCTCCACCTTTGACGGCTGCACGGTCACCGGCAACATCGGCGGCCCGTCCGGCACGGCCAACCCGGGCAACGGTGGTGCCGTCCACATCTCGGGCAGCGGCAGCGTCGAGGCCACGGCGTCCTCCTTCACCGGCAACGAGGCCGGCAACGAGGGTGGCGGGCTGTGGAACTCGGGCGCCGGCACCCTGACCATCGCCCGCTCCGCGATTGTCGCCAACTCGGCCCCCGACGGCGGCGGCCTGTTCAACCAGGCCGGATCCGGCCAGACCACGGTGAGCAACACGACGGTGTCCGGAAACCTGGCCCAGAATGGTGCGGGAATCCGCATCGAGGGCGGGACGATGGACCTCCTCCAGGTGACGGTCGCGGCCAACACCGCGGACGCCGCGGGCGGCGGGATCGACGTGACCGCCGGGGCGCTCAACTCGGTGAACAGCCTCGTCGCCGACAACACCGCGACCACCGGCCCCGACGTCAACGGCTCCTTCACGGCCGTCTCCTTCACCCTGGTCGAGGACGCCGCCGGCAGCTCCGGCATCATGGACGGCAGCGCCGGCAACATCGTCGGCACCGACCCCATGCTCACCGCGCTGACCAACAACGGCGGCCCGACCGCGAGCCACCGCCCGCTCGATTGCAGCATCGCCGTCGATGCCGGCGACAACACGGCCGCCGCGACCCTCCCCACCGACCAGCGTGGCAGCGGCTTCGCGCGGCTGTTCGGACCCGCCGTCGACCTCGGCGCCATCGAGGTGACGGTGTTCGGCTACGCCGCCTGGGCCGACGCCAGCTTCACCGCGGCCACGCCGCTCGACCAGCGCGACCCCGGCGACGACCCGGACCTGGACGGGATCGCCAACGCCTTCGAACGCCTCATGGGCAGCGGCCCCGAGTCGGCCGGGGCGAGTCCCATCCGGGTGATGACCACCGGCACGGAGGCCGCCATCGGCTACCCGCGCTCGAAGTCCGTCCCCAAGGACACCGAGTTCCTCGAGACCTCGACCAACCTGTTCTCCTGGGACGGGCCGGTCACCCCCGCGCTCGAGCGCATGAACCTCGACGCGGACACCGAGTGGATCACGCTGACGGTCCCGACCGCGGGAGAAGACGCCTTCTTCCTCCGCCTCAACGCTCCCTGAGAAGCGACTCCCACCAGAGAAAACCCGGGGCCCGGTCCGACAGCTGTCGGACCGGGCCCCTCCGTTTTGCGCACCCGGCCCGGACGGCCGGGTTTTACTCGGGCTTAACGAAAACCGCGCCCCACGCACATCGGGCGCACACACAGGGAGTCTCTCATCGAGGACACAACGCGGGCCCCCGTCCCGCCGAGCGAGAAAGGAGAAACCATGAGACACCCACACCCCACCCTGCTGGCAGTCGCCTGCCTGACCCTGCCCCTCGTCGCCCGACCGGCCACCGAGGCGCACCCACGCCTGCCCGGAGTGCCGCTGCCACGTCCGCGTGAGGCACGCCTGGAGCACCCCGAACCACCCCGCCGCGGGGCCGACGAGACCATTGAGTTTCCGCTCGAGTTCCGCAGCATGGATGGCTGGGGCAACCACCTCGATCGCCCCGAACTCGGCACGCCGGGTCACCCGATGCCCCGCCTGTTCCCGGCGGACGACGCCGATGGTGCTTCGGCACCCGCCGGGGTCTCCCGCCCGTCCGCGCGCGCGGTCAGCAACGCGGTGGCCGCGCAGGATGATCGCGGCGTCACGAACCGCCGCGGCGCCACCGACTTCCTGTGGCAGTGGGGCCAGTTCCTCGACCACGACATCGTCGAGACCCCGACACTCGACCCTCCGGAGCCCTTCGACATCGCCGTGCCTCCCGGTGACCCCTGGTTCGACCCCTTTGGCTCGGGGACCGCCACCATTCCCCTCGATCGGTCCTACCACGAGGAAGTCGACGGTGTCCGCCAGCAGGTCAACGAGATCACCTCCTTCATCGATGCCTCCAACGTCTACGGCTCCGACGACGTCCGCGGCTACGCCCTGCGTGCGCTCGATGGAAGCGGCCGGCTGAAGACCACGCCGTCGGTCCACGGCGACCTGCTGCCCTACAACGACGGCGGCCACGCCAACGCCCCCGACGAATCCGCCACCTGGTTCCTCGCCGGCGACATCCGCGCCAATGAGCAGGTCGCCCTGACCGCGCTGCACACGCTCTTCGTCCGCGAGCACAACCACTGGGCCGGCGAATTCCGCCGCGCCAACCCCGCGGCGGCCGAGGATGAAACCTACGAGTTCGCCCGCATGATCGTCGGCGCCGAGGTTCAGGTCGTCACCTACCGCGAGTTCCTTCCGTTGCTGCTCGGGCCGGACGCGATCCCGCCCTACCGGGGCTACTCCGCGGAGGCCGACTCGCGCATCGCCAATGAGTTCGCCACCGCCGCGTTCCGGCTCGGCCACAGCCTGCTGCCGGCGGTCCTCAGGCGCATCGATGCGGACGGGGCGACCATCGACGCCGTCGATCTGCCGCTCGCCGAGGCCTTCTTCAACCCCACCCTCATCGAGAAGCATGGCATTGACCCGCTCCTGCGCGGCCTCGCTGCCGGACCCTGCCAGGAACTCGACGGGATGCTCGTCGACGACGTCCGCAACTTCCTCTTCGGCCCGCCCGGATCCGGCGGCCTCGACCTGGCCGCCCTCAACATCCAGCGCGGCCGCGACCACGGCCTGCCGTCGTACAATGCCGCTCGCCGCCACCTCGGCCTGCGACCCGCCCGCGACTTTCGCGACGTCCATCCCGACCCGGCGGTCCACCAGCGCCTCGCCGCGGTCTACGCTTCCGTCGACGATGTCGACCTGTGGGTGGGCGGACTGTGCGAGCCGCATGTCCCCGGCGCGATGGTCGGTCCGGTCTTCCACCTCATCCTGCGCGACCAGTTCATCCGCCTGCGCGACGGCGACCGCTTCTGGCACGAGGCCGTGCTGGCCCCCGAATTGATGAAACTCGTCGCCGGGGAGTCACTTGCCAGCGTGATCCGCCGCAACACCGCGATCGGCGACGAGCTTCCCGACGAGGTGTTCGTGGTTGGTGGGGCTGCGCCCCCGGCGGAGTCGCCCGGCCCGCCACGGCCCGGATCCGACAGCGGGCGCCTGCACGAACAGCGCAACGCGAAGCATCGCTAGTGTCCTGCGCGGAAAGAGCGTCGTCTTTCACGCGAGAGATTTTTTCCAAATGCAATCCGCCGCGGCGGAGTGAGGAGGGAGCGAATCGAGATTCGTGACCGACGAGCAACGCTGCAGTTGGGAAAAAGATCCGCGCCCCCTCAGATCTCCGAGCGTAGCGAGCAGAAACCCAAAAAAACCTCATTGATTCGAAAGACGACGAACTTGACGTGCGGGACACTAGCAGCCTGTTGAAAAAACCCGCGGACCGCGCGACTCCAGTCGCGCGCGAAGCCCGGCCAGCGGGCCGGTCCCCGGGGCCCCGCAGCCCGCCTCAGTCGATCCGCGTCCCGCGCGAAATCTTGTCGAGCAGCCGCGGGCCGTCGAGGATCGAGACGTAGGGCATCGGGTCGATCTTCTCCGAGCGAAGCACGAACTCGCTGAGCTCGTTGCGGACCACGTCAACGAGCTCCTCGGGCTTCCACGGCTTGCCGATGTAGTGGTGCAGGCCGCCCTCGTTGATCGCGCGGATGGTGTCCTTCTGGTCGGCCTGGCCGGTCAGCAGCACCTTGCGCACCGCCTGGTGCTCCTCGTCGCCGTGCAACTGGGTGAGGAACTCGACCCCGGTCTCCCCGGGCAGGCGGTGGTCGCACAGGATCAGGCCGAGCACGTCGTCGTCCTCCTCGATCTGCGCGATGGCCTCGCGGGCGTCGGCGACGTCCTCGGCGGCCTCGATGCGGAAGTGTTTTTCATAGGGACGGAGGTCGCGGCGGATGGCTTCGCGGACCTCGGGCTCGTCCTCGACGGAAAGGATGGCGATCTGGTTCATGGCTCGGATTTCGGTGGAATGAGTGGGAGGGTGACGGTGAAGACGGTGCGGCCGGCGCGGGAGTCGAAGGAGATCCGGCCGCCATGCCGCTCGACGATGGTCTTGCAGATCGGCAGGCCGAGACCGAGGCCGAACTCGACCCGGCCGCTCTTGGTGGTGAAGCGGGGACTGAATACGTGAGGCTGGGCCTCGGGGGGAATCCCGTGGCCGTTGTCCTCGATCTCGACACGCACCCCGCGGTCACCGTCGGCGAGGCTGGTGATCGTGACCACCCCGTCCTCCCCGCAGGCCTGCGCGGCGTTCTGGATCAGGTTCGTCCACACCTGCTGCAGTTGCGAAGGGATCGCCCGCAGCTGCGGCAGCTCGCCGTACTGCTTGATGACCTCATGCTGCTTCAGCTTGTTGCCGAGGATCATGACCACGTCCTCGAGCGTCGCATTGAGGTCGACGCCGTCGACCCACTCGTCGCTGGAGTGGGCGTAGAGCTTGAGCGAGCGCACCAGGGCCGCGATGCGGGTGCTGCAGTTCTCGAGGTTGCGCATGGAGCTGCCCACCTGGCCGCCGGTCTCGATCTGCTTCAGCAGGTCGTCACGTCCACCTCCGCCTTCGAGCTTCTCGAGCTCTCGGAAGTCCTCGACCGAACGGATCCCCGCAGCCACCAGACGGTCGGCCGGCAGGGTCTGGTCGAGCGCCTTGCCGAGCTCGCGCTTCAGCGAGCGCTCCTCGCGGGTCGAGAGCGGCGCCGCCCCGCGGGCCATCGCCAGCGCCGCCGAGGCGGGCGCGAGGTCGCGGGCGCCGTCGAGCAGCAAGGGGACGTCCTCGGCCAGGTAGCGGGTGGCATTCTGGATCGCCGCGACCGGGTTGTTCAGCTCGTGGGCCAGCCCCGCGGCGAGGGTTCCGAGGGTCGCCATCTTCTCGGACTCCACCAGGCGCTCCTGCGCCGCCTTGAGGTCGGCCAGCGCCGCCTCCAGGTCGTCGCGCTGCCGCTCGAGCCGCGAGTTGAGCTGGTGCACCTTGGTGAGCAGCTGGACCGCACGGCGGTTGCGCCGCGCCATCGAGCGCAGGATCACCGTGACCAGGCAGGTCGCCAGCAACGGGCTGCGCCGGATCGCGTCGCGCACCTGGTCGCGGTCGAGCACCAGAGCGCGGACCTCGGTCACCGCCCGGCAGCCGAAGAAGACCGGGTTCTGCAGCGACAGGGACATCAGTCCGACGATCCGCCCGGCGCTCTCGGAGTGGAAGGTAACGTCCTCGCCGTCGATCGTCCGGAAAAGCTTCACCCGCCCCTCGACCAGCACCCAGATGTGGCCGGCCTCGTCCCCCTCGTGGACGATGATCTCACCCGGCGCGTAGGTCCGCCGCTCGGGGTCGTCGAGGAGGTAGTCGAACTCCTCCATCATGGTCGACTCGACCTTGTCGTCCGACATCGACGAGCCGTCGATCACCGAGGTCTGGACCTGGCGCAGCCGCGAGGAGAGCTGCTCGAGGTTGGACTTCGCGGCGAGGAAGGCGGAACCCATCGAGCGCAGGTCGAGCAGCGAGTGCAGCTCGTCGATGCGGTGCGGCGCGGCGTGCAGCACGTAGTCGGTGAGCTGGGTCCGCAGCAACTCGCGCAGCTGGTCGGGGTCGAAGCCGGGGTCGACCCGGGCATGCAGCACCCCCTGCTGGAGCAGCTCGTCCGCCGAGCCGTCGCCCGGCCGGCGGTCGAGCAACAGCCGGCGGGTACCCCGCAACAGCGGCTCGTCGCGCACCCCGGTCAGCGTCGCGGCACCGTCGAGACCGTTCAGGTCGAGCCCGCAGAAGACCATGGCGATGTCGCCGCCGCTGCGGCGGATCGCCCCCGCCTCGTCGAGCAGCCTCCTGCCGTCGTCGAAGCGCCGGAATTCGAAGGCGCCGCCCGACCACCCGTCCAGCTCGGTGGCCAGCCGGTCGACGAGCGACTCGTCCCGGTGACCGCAGAAGATGGATGGGCGTGAACTCAAGGATCCGGTCGTTTGGCGGGAACAGTATGCTTCGGAGGACGAACTCACAACACCCCGGCCATCCGCAGCAGCGGCCCGAGGAGCAGGTAGTTCATGAGCAGGCCGATCGCGCCGATGATGGCCCCAAGCAGGACCATCTGCTTGGTCGTGAAGGTCCCGGCGGCATAGGCGATCGCGTTCGGCGGCGTCGAAATCGGCAGCGCCATGGCCATCGAGGCCCCCAGCGCGACGAAGGCGAGGATCATCATCGTGCTGGCCCCCGCGGCGGTGGCCACCGCCACCGCGATGGGCCCGAGCAGGTTGGTCGCCGCGCTGTTGGAGATGAAGGTGCTCATCAGCAGGGCGGTGCCGCAGATGGCGATCCCGATCAGCCCGCCGCTCATCGCGTTCCAGTCGATCAACCCGACCAGCCAGGTATCGAAGCCCGCCGCCGAGACTCCCACCCCGAGGGCGATGCCGCCGGCGACGAGCCACAGCACGTCCCAGTCGAGCCCGCGGAACTCCTTCGCGGTGACCACGCCCGTGGCCAGCAGGATCACCACCGGGAACATGCCGACGACGTAGGAGTTGATCCCGTGCAGCGTGCCCGTCACCCACATCAGGATCGTGAAGATCGCGGTGACGTAGTAAATCGTCGCGTGGCGCGACTTCGCCCACTTGACGTTCATGTCGATCTCGATCGACTTGTCCGAGGCCGGGAACATCACGATGATGAGCAGCCAGGCGACCGCCATCAGCAGGAAGGCGATCGGCACCGCGAACATCATCCACTGCAGGAAGGAGCACTGCCCGAGCACCTCCCCGGTGGCCGGGTTGGTCTTGGAGAGCGCGCCGAGGACGATGGCATTGGGCGGGGTGCCGATCGGCGTGCCGATGCCGCCGATGTTCGCCGCGAAGGGAACCCCGAGGGCCAGGCCGACGCGGAACTTGTCGGTCGGCGCGAGCTTGTGGATGATTGGCAGGACCACCGCCATGATGGTCGCGGTGGTCGCGGTGTTGCTCATCCACATCGACAGGACGCCGGTGATCAGCATCAGCCCCAGCAGCACCCGCGAGGGGCGGTTGCCGAAGGGCTTGAGCATGATGGCGGCGAGGTTCTTGTCGACGCCGAAGCGGGCCGCCCCGAAGGCGAGGAAGAAGCCGCCGAGGAACAGGATGAGGACCTTGCTGGCGAGGGTGTTGAAGAAGGTCGTGTAGGCCGGCACCGCATTGCCCTCGGGGAACTCCGCAAGTCCCCAGGCCCACTCGAGCTTTCCGGACACGTCGCTGAGGAACAGGATCAGCAGCAGGATGACCATCGCCGAGGTGGCGAACAGCGGGATGGCCTCGCTGATCCACAGGATCACCGCGACGAGGAAGATCGAGAGCAACCGGTGGCCCGCCTCGGAGAGGCCGGGGATCTCGATGAAGAAGGGGACCAGGAAGGCGACGAGGGCGATCAGCAGGGAGAGATTCTTGCCGGAAAAGAGGCGCTTGAGGTCGTGCATGACGTATCGCGTTGAACGGCGGACCGCCCCGGGCAGCAAGAGCGCAAGAAGATGCGCGCAGATAATCCGAGAAGACTCCCGGGCCCGCCGAGCCCGGGTCGGCGGGATGGTTCCCATCTCTTCCGGGGCCGGAGCTTTCACTGGGTGGGAAAGGGCACGGAATTCCCCGCACCATCCCCCAAGGGAACACGCCACGATGCACCCGCTCCTCGCCCGCCGCGCCCCCCTTGCCGCCTGCGCCCCCGTCCTCCTCGCCCATCCCGCTGCTTCATGGGGACAGGTCAGTAGAGCGCGGTTTCATGGGTGTTTCACGGGGACAGGTCAGCTGAGCGTCAGTTGAGCGGTTGCTGTTTCACGGGGACAGGTCAGTTGAGCGGTTGCCGGTTTCACGGGGACAGGTCAGCTGAGCGGGTCAGCAGAGCGCGTTGCGCGGGGGGATTTCGCCTGCAACAGGAGGACCCGGCACCGGCCGGGGGGACCTTACCAACTCTTAACAATTCCCAAGCACCCGCCTCACATGCCCGCAACAGTAGGGCGCCTGGATCGCGGCAGACCACGCCCAGAACGCCATGAACACGACCCTTGTCTCCACCACCCTCCTTCTGATCACGCTGGGAGCCGCCGGCGCCCGCGACGAACAACGCCCGCAGGGGCCGCCACCCGACCCCATTCTCGTGGCCCTCGATGCCAACCGCGACCATCTCCTCGACGAGGACGAGATCGAGGCCGCCCCGGAGGTCCTGCGCGAGATTGACGCCAATGACGACGACCAGCTGACCCGCGACGAGCTCCGCCCGCAGCCGCCTTCCGGCGAAGACCGCGAAAGCCCTCCCGAAGCTCCGGAGGATGGCGCGGACGAGCGCCCCGCGGGTCGTCCCCCGGTCCCTCCCCTGATCACCGTGCTCGATGCCAACGGCGACGGCACGATCGACGCCGATGAAATCGACCGCGCTGCGGAGTCGATCCGGATCCTCGACCAAGACGGCGACGGCGAGGTCTCCGAGGAAGAATTCCGCCCGCAGTCGCCGCAGCGCGAAGGTGGCGGGCAACAACCGGGCGGTGGGGAGCAGGAATCCGGGATGGACGAGCGCCGGCCGCCCCATCCTCCCCGTCGCGGCATGGGACCACCTCCCGGAGGACCGCGCGGACCGCGCCGCTAGATCTCATGTGTTGGGTTTCCCCCCGGATCACGCGCCGTCCGAGCCCCCGGCTCGGACGGCGTCCTTGCTTTCGGGCACGGCCAAGTGAGCTGGCCGCTGGACTCCACGCCCGGTGGCCGCCATCGTGGAACCCGAATCCGGGACTCCACACCCGCAGCCACGCTCCATGCCGTCCACTCTCCGACTCCTCCTGCTGCCGACCCTGGCCTCGGTGGCCTCGGCGGCGCCGAGCTTGGTCGCGGTGGAGGGCCGCCTCGTCGCGCCGGAGATCGCCCCCAGCGAGTTTCGCAGCGGCCTGCCCGTCGCCGTCGCCGACCTCAATGGCGACGGCCGCGACGACATCGCCCGGATCCACTTCTTCCAACAGCTCTCGCTCGAGTTCCAGACCACCCCGGGCGCCCCCTTCGAGCACCATTTTCATGGCCCGATCGCGACCGGGCGTGCCTGGAGCGTGGCGGTCGCCCAGCTCGACGACGACGCCCGCGGCGAGATCCTCGTCGCCGGCAACGTGCTGTCGCCCCGGCCAGCCGGGATCGAGCTGCTCGACTGGGATGGCGGCACCTACGTCAGCTTCTGGATCCGCAACGGTGACATCGTTCCGCAGGGAACGATCTTCAGCGACCTCGACGATGACGGCGACCTCGACGTCTTCGCCTGCCACGACACCGCCGACCTGCTCAAATTCGAGAACCTCGGCGGCGGAAGCTTCGCTGAAAACCCCACCCTGCTCGACACCGCCCTGCCGAACTCCGCGGACGACCCGGGAAATTACGGACTGACCGCGACCGACATCGACCGTGATGGCGACGTCGACTACTACCTGTCGAAGTGCCTCGGCGGGGTCGGCGACCCGTCCAGCCCGACCCGCATCAACCGGCTGTTCCGCAACGACGGATCCGGCTTCGGCGAGGTCATTGGAGGCCTGGGCCTCGCCGACGCCAACCAGAGCTGGTGCAGCGAGTTCGGTGACATCGACAACGACGGCGACATGGACGCCATCGTGGTGAATCACCCGTACGACGCCGCCCACCCGTCCGGCCCCAGCGGCGCCATCCGCGTCTATCGCCAGGGAGTATCGGGAGGCTTCAGCGACGCCACATCCGCCGCGGGCGTCGACCTCGACTTCGCCGGTTCGCAGGCCGTGCTGCGCGACTTCGACAACGACGGCTGGCTCGACCTGCTGGTCAGCGACTTCGACGGCGCCACGCACGCCTACCTCGAGAATGACGGCGACGGCACCTTCAGCCGTCGCGAGGGCGTGTTCCTCGACACCTCGGGCAGCCCGCTGGCGGGCATCACCTCGGTGGCCACCGGCGACCTCGACCACGACGGCTTCACCGACGCCTACCTGACCCGCGGCATCCGCTTCCAGCCCAGCCCTTCGCTCCCCGACCTGCTGTGCCTCAACCAAGGCAATGCCAACGGCTTCATCCGCGTCCGGCTCCGCGGTCCAGCGACCAACCGGAATGGCATCGGCGCGCGGCTGGAACTCCAGGGTCCGTGGGGCACCCAGGTGCGCGAAGTTCGCGCCGGCGAGGGCTACGGCATCTGCCATTCGGCCAACGCGCTGTTCGGTGTCGGCAGTGAGACCGGCGCACCCTCCCTCGTGATCCGCTGGCCGTCCGGCAGCGTCGACACCCTCGGCGAGGTTCCCGCCCGGAGCTCCTTCAGCGTGTACGAGGGGATCGCCGCGCCCAGCTACACCCACGCCGACTGGACCACGGCCTACTTCCCGGACGGCGGCCCCGACTCCGGACCGGAGGACGACCCCGACAAGGACCAGCTCGCCAACCTCGTCGAACAGTTCCTCGGCAGCGACCCGGCCCGGCCCAACGGCCACGCGGCAATCCAGCTCGCCCTGGTCGAGGACGGGGGCACGACCCACTTCCAGATCGAGGTCGCCCGGGCGCCGGCGGAGGACCTGGTCCCTGCCATCGATTTCCGCTCGTCCGACGGCAGCTGGAGCGAGGACCCGCAGCTCGAGGTCGTTGAAAACAGCTTGACCCGCTACGCCGCCCGAATCCCGGTGGATGGCGTCGACACCCGCCTCGCCCGCCTCAGGATCACCGTCGCCCCCTGACCCCACAGCCTCGCCAACCCGCCAACCCGCCAACCCGCCAACCACCTGGCTCATGCACTTCGACCTCGGCCACCTCGCCTACTGCACCAACATCCACCCGGCCGAGAGCTGGGCGGAAACCTTCGGGGTCCTGTCGAGCCACACCCTGAAGGTCCGCGACCAGGTCGCCGGCGGCGGTCCCTTCGCCATCGGTCTGCGCCTGTCGGCCCGCGCCGCCCGCGAACTCCTCGCCGACGGTGAACTCGGTCGCTTCAAGGACTGGCTGGCGCGGCAGGAATGCTACGTCTTCACCATCAACGGATTCCCCTACGGCGACTTCCACGGCACCCGGGTCAAGGAGCAGGTCTACCGGCCCGACTGGGTCGATCCGGCCCGCCTCGAGTACACCAAGGAGCTGTTCACCATCGTCTCCGAGCTCGTTCCCGCGGGCGTCGGTGGATCGGTGTCGACCCTGCCGGTCTCCTTCAAAGCCTTCGCCTGCGACGAGGAGATCGCCCGCGGGCACCTGGTCGAGCTCGCCGACTTCGTCGACGCCCTCGCCGAGATCTCCGACCGCGACCTCCACCTCGGCCTCGAGCCCGAGCCGCTCGGCCATTTCGAGAACACCGAGGAGACGCTGCGCTTCTTCGACCGCCTGCTGGCCGATGCCGACGACCACGAGCGCGTCAAGCGCCGCATCGGCATCAACTACGACTGCTGCCACTTCGCGCTGGAGTACGAGGATTCCCGGAGTTCACTCGAGGTCCTCCACGCCGAGGGCCTGCGGATCTCGAAGATCCACCTGTCCTCCGCGCTCGCCCTCGACCCGCGCCTGCCGGAGTCCATCGAGGCCATCCGGGCCTTCGACGAGCCGACCTACCTGCACCAGGTGATCGCCCGCCACCCGGACGGCCGGATCTTCCGCCACCCGGACCTGCCCGAGGGGATCGCCAGCCTGGACACGCCGGCGGGCCGCCAGGCCGAGCAGTGGCGGGTCCACTTCCACATCCCGCTCGACGCCGAGCCCGCCGCCCCCCTCGCCAGCACCCGCCGGCAGGTCCGCGAGACGCTCGACCTGTGCCGCGCCGACCCCGCGATCTGCTCGCACTTCGAGATCGAGACCTACACCTGGGACGTCCTTCCCGCCGGGCTCAAGCGACCGATCGAGGACCAAATCGCCGCCGAGTACCGCTGGGTGCTCAATCCGTTGCAGCCGACGACCGCCCCGAACCCGGGTCCCGCGTCCGCGGGATGACGGCATGGCGGGATGACGACGACGCCCCGCCGTCGGACTCCACCATCCGGCCACCTTCCGACCATCGACCATGCCCCGCCTCCGCGCCCTTCTCGCCAGCCTCCGCGTTGCCAACGCGCCCAGTGCGGTGGGCAACGTGTGGCTCGGCTACATGCTCGGGGTCTTCTACTGGGGAAACGGCGGGCACTTCAGCTCCGACCTCTGGCTGCTGTCGCTCACCGCGCTCTGCCTGCTCTTCGCCGGCAACCTGTTCAACGACTGGCACGACCGCGACTGGGACCGGACGCACCGTCCGGAGCGGGCCCTGCCCGGGGGCGACTTCAGCCCGGTGGTCGATGGCATCACCCGGCTGCTCGCCGCGATCTCCGACGCGCCCCCGCCGGTCGCCTCGGCGCCACGCCCCGCGGCTGGCACCGGCGGGCGCCCGGTGCTCGATGACGAGGCGCTGGTGCAGGCCACC
>JAUIGD010000069.1 GCA_030430255.1 Verrucomicrobiia bacterium | reverse complement strand
CTGCCGCCGCCTACTCAGCCTCAACGAATGGCGGCGCCTCGCCTGCGGAGGTGGTGATCGATCCGGGCCTAGCCCTCGGTGATCGCGACGCCTGCAGCGTCCCCGCCGCATTGATCCAAGATTCGGATCGTCGCGGACCATCTCAGTCGGTGCCAAACCCCCTCGGCTCCCGCCGGCACAGAATCGTCCGGCAGCCTCCTAATCGCTGCCTTCCGGTCGACCACTTTGCTCGCGCAGGATCCCTCGTGATCGGGAGCCAGCTGGGAGAAGTCCGACCACGAACGCAATCACCCCCCCGAGGATCCACCCGCAAGGAATCCAAGCGTTCAATACCCTGTTCTGGTCGATGCAAAGGTAGAACTCGACTGCGCCCATTAGCCAAGTGCACACCATCGCGACCCCCGAGACGGCGGTCCGACTACTGGGAGCCATCAGGCGAGAGACGAGCACCAAAGCCGTGGCTCCAGCAAAGGTCGCGAGGCCGCCGACCAGGTCCCCAAAGGCATCATGGTGGAAGATGAACGCCATTCGCTCCAGATCGCCCGCAACCACCACAAAGTGGACCGCCGAGTGGGCCGCCAACGATGCCCAAATCGCCACTGGGATGAGATAGACCCATCGCACCGCAGGACTCAAGTTTGCTCCTTTAGCCATCTTGGGAGATCTGGATGTCGGCTCCTCGCCCGAATCGATCGCCAGGCGATGCGGGGTAGGAACGAATCACCGTCGCCGGAACGATCACCGGAGATACGTCGACCCTTTCGGCGCTACCGGCAAGCCGCTACCCCTTCGAGCGATCCGCCCGCCCGCCGTCGGGGTCGACGTCGCTCGACCTTCCAAAGTCGAGGGGCGAGGGGCAGCGCAACAGGCGGTGCGGCCTCCCCCCCAAGCGGTGTGCCCCCCCAAGGTTACCCCGCCCGCTACCGATACGTCGCCAACCGGTTGCGCCATCCCGGGAGCCAACGGGATTCGTCCTTCGGCGCGTTGGCGACACGCCGCGTCAGCACCCGGTCCGCGGCCGCCGCGAACTCCGCCGCCGCCGCCGCACCGCGCGGTTGGCCGCGCATCTCCTGCAGCACCTGCAGCATCCCCCAGCCCTGCCCGCGATAGCGCTCGCCCGGGTTGGTGCCCTCGCCTTTGAAGTTCACGTAGTCCATGAGGGCATATTTGCCCTTCGCGCTCCCGGCGACCGCGTAAAACCGCCCGCGGACCAGTTCCCGCTCGCCGGCCGGCACCGCCGCCAGCATCTTCGGCAACGCCCCTTCGAGCCGCCTCAAGATAAACTCGGTCTGCTGCGGGATTGTCTTGTGCAAAAAAGCCCGCAGCTCCCGCATCTGCGCGGACTCCTTCGCCGCCTCGAACTCCGCCCGCGACCGCCACGGACAGGCACGCGCTTTCGCCACCGCGGGCACCGCGACGCCGCGCGACTCCATGTAGCGCACCAGCGGCGGAAAGCTCTCCTCAAAGCGCCCGCGGAAGCCGTCGTGATACCAGATGAAGTGACCGATCCCCAGCGACGCGAAGTCCTCACCCGCGTTCCAACTCGTCAGCCCGTCCACCGTCCCGGCGCACTCGTTGACCCAAATCTTGCGCCCGATCTCGTTCGCCTCGGCCGCGCTGATCGCGATGCCTCCCCCCCCCGCAGCCGCACCGGCCGGTGCTTCGCCCCGCGGTTCGGGGCCGTCCCCCTCGCAGGCACAAAGGAGCGCCGCACTGAAGACGACGGCGACCGACGAGCGGAGAGTTCGCTTTTGCATCATTAGTTAACAAAGCCTAATTATTGCGACCTGCACCCCCTTTCCCGACGGTGCGGCTTTGAACGGTAGACAAGCGCCCGCCACCCGGTAGCGTTGCCGCCCACCTCCCGAGTTCACCATGATCGTTTTCGCCCCGAAAGAGACCGACCCGCGCGAGACGCGTGCCGCCCTGACGCCGGAGACGGCGAAGAAACTCGTCGGCCTGGGACTCGAGGTCCAGGTGGAGTCGGGCCTCGGCGGGCGTTGCGACCATCCGGATCCCCAGTATTCCGAAGCCGGTGCGACCGTGATCTCCGACCGCGCCGCCGCCCTCGCGGGCGCCGATTTCGTCTTCCGCGTCCGCAAACCCGCTCCCGCGGAGATCGCCGCGCTCAAGGGGGGGTGCGTCCACGTCAGCTTCCTCGATCCCTTCAACGAACCGGAGCTGCTGGAGGCGATGGCCGGTGCCGGGGTCACCGCCGTCAGCTTGGAGATGATCCCGCGCACGACCCTCGCGCAGAAGATGGACGCGCTCAGCTCGCAGGCGAACCTCGCCGGCTACGCCTCGGTGGTGCTCGCCGCCGACCGCATGAACAAGATCCTGCCGATGATGATGACGCCGGCCGGCACCATCTCGCCCGCCAAAGTGTTCGTCGTCGGCATCGGCGTCGCCGGCCTCCAGGCCATCGCCACCGCCAAGCGCCTCGGCGCCAGGGTCACCGCCTTCGATGTGCGCCCGGAGGCGCTCGAACAAGCCGAATCGCTCGGCGCCAAAGCCCTGCGCATCGACCTCGGCGGCGACACCGGCGGCACCGCCCAGGGCTACGCGAAGGAGCTGACGCCCGAGCAGCTCGAGAAACAGCGCGCCGCGCAGGCGAAGGTCTGCGCCGACTCCGACGTGGTGATCACCACGGCCAAGGTCTTCGGCCGCAAGTCCCCGGTGCTGATCAAGGCGGACGTCGTCGCCGGCATGAAGCCCGGCTCGCTGATCATCGACCTCGCCGCCGAATCGGGGGGCAACGTCGAGGGCACCGTCCTCGACGAGGAGATCGTGACCGACAAGGGCGTGAAAATCGTCGGCCTCAGCAACATGGAGGGCCGCGTCCCCACCCACGCCAGCCAGGTCTTCGCCGCCAACCTCGGCAACTTCCTCGAACATTTCTGGGACGCCGAGGGGAAGTCGTTCGGGCTCGACCTCGAGGACGAGATCCTCAAGGGCTGCGTGCTCACCCACGGCGGCGCCATCGTCCACGAGAAATTCAAGGGCGAGTAGCGCCCGCCTCCACCCTTCCCGCACCCGCACCCGCCATGACCCCGATCATCGCCCTCCTCTTCATCTTCGTCCTCGCCGCCTTCCTCGGCTTCGAGCTCATCCGCAAAGTGCCCTCCCAGTTGCACACGCCGCTGATGTCGGGTTCGAACGCCATCTCCGGGATCACCATCGTCGGTGCGATCATCGCCGTGAACTCGAAGGCCGACGGCATCGGCACCGCCCTCGGCGTCGCCGCCCTGATCCTCGCCACCATCAACGTCGTCGGCGGCTACATGGTCACCGACCGCATGCTCGGCATGTTCAAGAGCAAGAAGTAGGCGCGCCCGCCCCGCAGAACCACCCGCAATCCGATGGCCACATTCACCCAGATCGCCTACATCGTCGCCGCGATCCTCTTCATCCTCGGGATCAAGCTCCTCGGCTCGGCCGCCTCGGCCCGCCGCGGCAATTTGATCTCGTCGATCGGCATGCTGCTCGCCGTCGTGGTGACGCTGCTGCCGAAGGGCGAGAGCTACCCCGGCCTCGGTTACGGCTGGATCGCCCTCGCCCTCGCGGTCGGCGCCGCCGTCGGCGCGGTCGCCGCGAAGCGCGTGCAGATGACCGGCATGCCGGAACTCGTCGCGCTGTTCAACGGCTTCGGCGGCCTCGCCAGCCTGCTCGTCGGATGGGCGGAGTATCAACGGGCGAGCAACATTTTCGCCAAGCTGCGCGAACTGTCCGAGAGGACGGGCGGTGACCCGCCGGACGCCCCCTTCTTCAACCTGTTCGTGATCGCCCTCGCCGTCCTCATCGGCGGCGTGACCTTCACCGGCTCGATCATCGCCTGGGGCAAGCTCTCCGGCAAGATCAAGGACATCAAGATCCCCAGCGCCAAGCAGCTCAACATGGCGCTGCTCGGTTCGGCCCTCCCCCTCGCCGTCCTGTTCGGCTTCGCCGGCGACACCGGCTCCGGCTACCCCATCTTCCTCGTCATCGTCGCCCTCGCGCTCGTCGTCGGCGTCACCGGCACCTCGCCGATCGGCGGCGGCGACATGCCGGTCGTCATCGCCCTGCTCAACAGTTATTCCGGCCTCGCCGCATCCGCCGCCGGCTTCGCCATCGAAAACACGGTGCTCGTCGTCGCCGGCTGCCTCGTCGGCGCCAGCGGCCTCATCCTCACGGTCATCATGTGCAAGGCCATGAACCGCACGCTCGGCCACGTCTTGTTCGGCAGCTTCGGCGCCGCCTCCGGGTCGGCCGGGAAAGAGGTCGAGGGAGAGATGCGCGGGATCAGCGTCGAGGACGCCTACTACGTGCTCGAGGCTGCCGAGAGCGTGGTCTTCGTCCCCGGCTACGGCATGGCCGTCGCGCAGGCGCAACACGCGGTCAAAGAGCTCGCCGCCATCCTCGAGGAGAACGGCGCCGAGGTGCGCCACGCCATCCACCCGGTCGCCGGCCGCATGCCGGGCCACATGAACGTCTTGCTCGCCGAAGCCGATGTCCCCTACGAGCAGCTCTGCGAGATGGACGAGGTCAACGCGATCATGCCGACCGTCGACGTCGCCATCGTCATCGGCGCCAACGATGTCGTGAACCCGTCCGCCGGCGACGACCCCAGCAGCCCGATCTACGGCATGCCGATCATCAACGTGCACGAGGCGAAAACCGTGTTCGCGCTCAAGCGCGGGAAGGGCGCCGGCTTCTCCGGCCTGCAGAACGCCCTGTTCTTCCGCGACAACTGCCGCATGATCTACGGCGACGCCAAGGCGACCGTCAGCTCGCTCGTCGGTCAGTTCGGCGACGACTGAGGGGACCCGGTGGACACCCCGCCCCGCTTCGGGCCCCGTCCGTCTGCGACCCGAGCGCCGGGACCATCACTTCCCGTGCAGGGCGAAGTAGACCGCCTCCGGGCTCGCCGGGCAGGGCAGGACAAAACCGGGCTTGGCCTTGCCGAATGACCGCACCGCGTCGCGGATCGCTTCCCGCACGCTGAGCGCGAGGCAGTAGGCGGCCGGCCCCACCTCGCGGGCGCCCCCGCCGGGGTCGCCGGCCAAAACCTCGGCGTTGAACACCAGCGGCGCCTCGCCCGCCGTCGGGATCAGGTACGAGTCGGCATCGACCGACAACAACTCGCCGTCCGCCGACCAGACCAGCTCCTCGCAGGTCAGCCAACCGACCCCTTGCAGGAATCCGCCCCGCATCTGGCCGAGTTCGAATTCACGGTCGACCCCGCAGCCGGCATCGGCCCAGAGGTCGGCCCGCAATACCGTCACCTCGCCGGTGAAACCGTCGACGAGCACCTCGGCGACCGCCGCGCCGGGGACGAACCCGGCGAAGACCTCCGAAGCCCCCGGCGACGCGTCCGCCGCCCCTGTCGCCAGCATCAAGCCGCCCTCCGCCTCGGCCTCCCGCACCAAATCGGCGAGCGGCAGCGCCTTGTCCGGCGCCCCTGCGACCGAAACCGCCCCTCCCGCGAATTCGATCCCCGCGCCCTCCACCGCCTTCAATCGTCGCGCTGCGACCGGCTCGAGCCGCGCCCGCAAGGCCTTGCACGCCTCGTTCACCGCGTCGGCGTTCAGCGCGCCATGATGCGCGGCCCCGACGTTGTCGGTGCTGCCCGAGTCGATCTGCAGAGCCGCTTCCCCGACGCCGAGCCAGCGCCCCACCGCCGCCACCATGGCCGCGCGAACTGCGCCGCCGACCTCGACCTCACCGCAGGCGACCTTGGCGCTGCCGTCGGGGAGAAGCTCCACCGAAGCCGTCACCGTGCGCGATTCGCCAGCCGGCCCGCTGCCGACTTTGGCGGGGACCGCCGCGATCCCGCGCTTCGCGAAGCGGCTGGCCTTGTTCCAGGCATCGATCTCTGTGCGCCGCTTGCCGAAGCCGGCGCCGGCGATCGACTGCTTCCAGATCCTCGCGATCTCCGCGCCGGGGACCTCCTGGCCATAGGGGGTGATCCCGCGGTCGCCCGATCCGTAGAGGTTCCGCTGCCGGACCGCCTCGGGCATCACCTTCAGGCGCAGCCCGACCTCGCCGACGATCTCCTCGGCGATCAGGGCGGCGATCCCCGCCCCTCCCGCCAAGGTCGAGGTGTGCGGTGGAGAATTGGTGCGGCAAACGCGCCCGGTGAACCGCACGTTGGGCACGTAATAGGCGCCGTCGAGATGGTGCAGGATATCCCGCAAGACGAGGTGGGCGCGGTCCGGTGACCAGCCACCGTCGATGTACACCGTGCAGTCCACCATCTCGATCAACCCCGAGTTGCTATATGCCGCATGGAACTCCGCGTAGGCCGGGTTCTGCCCCCCGGTGAGGCGCGACTCGTCCTCCCGGTCGAACCGGAAGCGCACCGGGAGCCCGGTCACCTGGGCGGCCAGAGCGGCACCGCCAGCCGGGATCAGCCCCCCGGTCAACTTCGACCCGCAGCTGCTCGCACCGACCCGCGGGCAGGCGACTTGGAGCCTCGCCATCGGCAGGCCCAATAGCGAGGCCAGCCCCCGGCGCAAGAACCCGAGATCCTCCGCCGCCGCCGTCACCCGCAATCCGCCTTCGTCCCCGGGCTCCGCCCACGCCACCCCGGGCTCTGGCGAAAAGTGCTCCTGGCCCGCGACCAGCATCCCCTTCGCCAACGACGCGTCGAACTTCCCGAGGTCGAGGTCGGGATCCCCCCGTTCCACCGACTCCTCCCCCCCGTGGAAAGACTGCAGCGCGATGGCTTCCTCGACCCCCAACACCGGCGGCAGAGGGCGATAGCTGACCTCGACGAGGGCCGCACCCGCGCGGGCGGCGGCCAGGTCGTCGGCCACCACCAAGGCCACCGGCTGCCCGTGAAACGCCACTTCGCCCTCCGCCAACAGCGGCATCGTCCCGCCCCCGGGCGACAGCTCGTTCTCCCCGGTGATATCGGCCGCGGTGATCACCGCACGGACGCCTGGGGCAGCGCTCGCGGCACCGATCTGCAGCCCCTCCAGCGCGGCGCGGGCATAGGGGCTGCCCACCGCCACGACCTCCAGCATCCGCCTCGCGGGGTTGCGGTCGTCCGTGAACTTCGCGGCGCCCGTGGCTGCGTTCAGCGCCCTGCGCTCTGTGGGGTTGAGTTCCATCGATGGGTTAGCCGGCGAGCGGGCGGGAGAGCATCTGCCGCACCGCCCCGTCGGCCGGCGACGGCTTGCCCGGATCGCGGTGGGCGGCGTAAAACCGTTGCCACAGGCCGGACGCCAGCGCGTTGCGGTAGGCCGCGGTCGCCTGTGCGTCGGTGGACGCGGGGAAGCTCTCCTTCAACTTCGCCGCCACCGCCTGCGCGGCCTTCCCCTCCCAAGCCGCCCCCACCAGCAAGTCCTCGGCCTCGTAGGCGCGCACCGGATAGGCGGCCACCCCGCCGAACGCCAACCGCGCCGCCGCCACGTGCCCCCCGCCATCCACCACCACCGTGAACGCCGCGTTGGCGATCGCCCGGTCGAGATGGCGGCGCTTCGACACCTTGTAGAACGCCCCCAAGCGGCGCACCGCCGGATTGGCGCCCTCCGGCGCTCGCGGCACCACGACCTCCACCAGCAGCTCCCCCTCCGACAACACCGTCTGCCGATAGCCCACAAAAAACTGGTCGAGCGGCAGCTCGCGGATGCCGTCCGGCCCCTCGATCCGAACCCGCGCCCCCAGGGCCAACAACACCGGCGCCAAATCGGAGTGATGTGCCGCGGCAGCGAGGTTGCCACCGACGGTCGCCCGGTTGCGCACCTGGACGCTCCCGAAGCGCGCCTCCATCTCGCCGAGCATCGGGAACTCGACCCCTAGCCGTGCCGACAGCGACGCGACGCTCACGCCCGCGCCGATCGACCATTCCCCTTCCGAGCGCTCGATCACGCCCATCTCGGCGACCGCCTCGAGCGAAATCACGGTCGCCGCCGACGCGCCCGCCGGTGCGAAACTCGACCGCGCCGTACCGCCGGCAACGATCTTGGCGCCGGGGTGCGCCAACGCGAGCCGCAGCGCTTCGGCCACCGTCGCCGGCCGATAGAACGTCCCCCCCGCCGCATCGCGGTAGGTGATCGGCTGCACTTCCACCGTCCGCCGCCCCGGCGTCCCGCCCAGTGCCCCCCCCGCCACGGCGCCACGCGCGGCAACCAAGGCATCGACAAACGGGCTGTAGCCGGTGCAGCGACAAAGCACGCCGCCGACGGCGGCACGCGCGTCCCCGGCCGACAACTCCCCGCCGGCGGCGTCCCTCGCGCAGAGCGCCACCGCCACCCCGGGCAGACAGTAGCCGCATCCCCCGCTCGCCTTCCTGGCCAACGCCACAGCGACCGCGTGCGGCGCCCCGCCCCGGCCTCCAGCCAGGGCCTCCGCCGTCCAGATCCGGCGCCCGGCGACCATCGGCAAGGTCAGCATGCACGCGTTCACGGCCGAGAAGGCCGCCTCCCCGCCAGCGTCCTCGCCCTCGATCAGAACCGAACACATCCCGCACCCGCCCGAACTGCACGCGTCCTTGGCCGCGGTCAGCATCTGCTCGCGCAGGTAGTCGAGCAGGCGCACCGCCACCCCCCCGCCCGCGGCGCGGTGGGGCAACCCGTTGATATGGAATTCGAAATCAGCCTGCATCCGGTGGCGGGGCGGTCATCACCGCCAAACTACCCCGGCGGGACCATCTCTCAAGCCCCGCCTCCTAACAAAACATCGCCCCCCTCACCTTCGCCATCGAAGAGCCGCAGGAAGATCTCCTCCAAGGCCCCGCTGTGATCGTCGGCCTTCAGCTCCGCCAAGGTCCCCAGCGCCACCAGTTTCCCGCGGTCGATGATGCCGATCCGATCGGCCATCTCCTCCGCCACGTTGAGAAGGTGCGTCGACATGAACACCGTCGTGCCGGCCTCGCTGCGAGCCTTGAGCTCGGCCTTGACGGCGCGGGCATGCAGGGGGTCGAGGCCGACCATCGGTTCGTCGATGACGAAGACCGGCGGGTCGTGCAACAGCGCCGAAGCGATCGCCAACCGCTGCTTCGTCCCGTGGCTGAGGGTCTCGACCGGGTCGTGCGCGAAGCGCTCGAGATCCAGCCGCTCGAACAGCCCCCCCATGCTCTCCCGCGCCGCCGCCGGCTCGATCTCGAACAGGTCGGCGATGAAGCGCATGAACTCCAGCGCCGTCAGCTTGTCATAGAAGACGGCGACGTCCGGCACATACCCCATCGACGCCTTCGCCGACAGCGGTTCGGTGGCGATGTCGTGCCCGGCGACGCGTAGCCGCCCCCCGTCGGGGCGCAGCAGGCCGGTCAGCGCCTTGATCGTCGAGGTCTTGCCGGCACCGTTCGGCCCCAGGAAGGCGAACAGCTCCCCCCCGGCGACGGTCAGGTCGAGGGCGTCGACGGCGACGAACTCCCCATAGCGCACGGTCAGTTGTTCAATCTCGATCATCGCGTCTCGGTCAGTCGGTGTAGGGGAGATAGGGGAGCGGGTCGGGCGGCAGGCGCACCGCCTTGGCGAAAGCCTCGTATTCCAGCTGATCGGTGCTGACGTGGATCAGCTCGCCGACCTCGGTGAAGGTGAACACGACGCGGCCCGCCCCCTGCATCTCGGTGATCAAAAAATAGGCGCTCTGGCGACGACCGCCGAGCTCGACGTTGCCGTAGCGCGCTGTCCACTGCAGCGCGAGGCCCCCCGCACCTTCGCCCGCGCCCGCGCCCGCGCCCGCGCCGCCCGCGCCCGCGCCGCCCATCGCCGACATCATCACCGGCAGCATCGCCGCCGCGGCGGCCGGGTCGGTGCGCGAGTCGGAGACCAACACCCCCTTCTCGAAACTCCGGGTGTAGAAACTGAGCGTCTTCGGGTCGACCGAAAAGACCGTGCGCACGTGCCGCGGTCGCTGGTCGAACTCCAGTTCGACGGCCTTCAGCTCGCGCCCCGGCGCCGGCCCGAAATTCAAGGCCCCGCGCCAGACCAGCGGCGTCGGCGCGCCGCCGAGCGCCACCTCCCCACGCGCCTGAAACTGCAGCGCCACCCCCCCTTCATCATCGACCTGCGGGATCAGGCTGAAGTCCCCGACCGCCCGCCCGTTGCGGTACACGTAGAGCGGCGACGTATCGGTCTGGCCCAAAAACCGCTCCATCACCTCCGGCACGGGAACCTCGGGGAAGCGGTCGAGCTCCGGGTGGTAGACCTTGCGGATCAGCAGCGCCGTCATCACCACACAGAAAGCGACGATGGCGATAGAGACGAGGCGATACCACATGGGCGAGGGCGGAACGGAAGCAAAGACCGCCGGACACCCGACCGCAAGGCAGAATCGAGACAGCCGCCCAGAGGCGCCCGGCACTCCGCATTTGCTCCCCCCTGCTACCCGGAACAAGATGCGTCCCCGATGCGCGTCCTCGTCGTTTACAAGAAAAGCGCCTGGGAGCTGTTCAGCAGCTCCGGGGACCCCAATGTCTCGGCCTTCCTCGCCGAGTCCGGGCGCGACGCCGACACCTTCCGCGCCAGCCATTCGATCCAGAAAGACACGCTGCGCGCGGTCGCCGGAGCGCTGGCAGCGATCGACGCGAAGGTCGACCTCGCCTACCGCGGCGACCTCGCCGCCCCGCGCTTCGCGGGCATCGACCTCGCCATGAGCGTCGGCGGCGACGGCACCTTCATCGAGACCAGCCACTGGCTCGGGGACGACACCCCGGTCCTCGGCGTCAATTCCGACCCCTCCCGCAGCGTCGGCTTCTTCTGCGCGGCGGACGCGGACAACGTCGCCGAAACCCTCGCCGGCCTGGCCTCCGCCCCGCGCACCCGCGTCGAGCGCGCGGCGGTGCGGATCGACGGCGAGCCGGCCGGCCCGCCCGTGCTCAACGACATCCTGTTCGCCAGCCCCAACCCGGCCGCCACCACCCGCTACCGCATCGGCGACGTGCGGTATCGCAACAGCGGCCTGCTGGCATGCACCGCGGCGGGATCCACCGCATGGATGTTCCAGGAAGGTGGGCAGCCGATGCCCATCGCCGACCCCCGACTCCAAGTCCTCCACCGCGGCACCCGCGATGCCCGCCCCGAACTCGTCGAGGCGCTCTCCCTGCAATCCCTCACGCGCCGCGGCAGGGTGTTCGTCGATGGCGAACACCTCCACCTGCGCTTGGGGATCGGCCAGTCGCTCGAACTCGCGCCCGGCCCCCCTCTGCACGTGGTCGGCGACCTCGCCGGCAGGCGCGACACCTTCCTCGCTCGCACCGAGCCCACCAACCCATGCCCTCCAAACCCCGCAAAGCCGTCTACGCCGGCAGCTTCGACCCCCTGACCAACGGCCACCTTTGGATGGTCGAGCAGGGCTTGGAGCTCTTCGACGTGCTCACCGTCGCCATCGGCGTCAACCCGGACAAAGCCTACACGTACGCGCTCGAGGAGCGTCTCGAGATCCTGCGCGCCTCGCTGCCGCGCTGCCCGGAGCTGGAGATCGCCCACTTCGGCAACCGCTACCTCGTCGACTACGCCACCGAGATCGGCGCCCGCTACATCCTGCGCGGCATCCGCTCCGCCCCCGACTATGAGTACGAGCGCGGCATGCGCCACATGAACGCCGCCCTCAACGACGGCATCACCACGGTCTTCCTGATGCCGCCGCGCGAACTCGCCGAGCTCAGCAGCAGCATGGTCAAAGGCCTGGTCGGCCCGGAGGGCTGGGAGGAACACGTCTCCAAGCTCGTCCCGGAAGCCGCCTTCGACGCCCTGCGGAACGAGGTCGCCGGGGGCTGAGAAAGCGCTTTCCTCGCGCGCCCTTTCAGTACATCTTGCGCGCCCGATTTCCCAACTCTCTCCCCATCCAACGCCATGCGCACCGACAAGCGAAAGTACAGCAAGACCGTTCTCACCCGCCCCCGCAAGGGAGGCGCGGCCAAGCGCCGCCGGCAGGCCGATCAGAAGAAACGCCTGATCGGGCTCGGCATGCCCGAGGAAGAAGTGCGGAGGATGAGCCCGCGGGACGTCCTCACCAAGCTGAAGTACCCGAAGAAGGTCGAGGCCGAATACGCGCAAAAGTAGCGTGTGGGCAGCGAGCTGCGCTCGCCCCTCGATCCCCCGATACCGGGGTCTGGTACGGGAGCTCTACCGGCTGACGTCGGCGGTCGCCGGCCGGCCTGCGCTACTTGAGCGAGTAGCCTCCCAGATCGACGGCGAAGCGAGCAGGGTCGACCTCGCCGTTCTCGACGATGTTGGAGAACCGTGTCGTCACCGAGGAACCATCGCGGAACCGCAGGTACACCTCGCGCGGCCGGAAGGTCTCCGCATCGATGGTGAACACGACCTTCCTCAGCACCAGCGCCGTGCGCCGGTCGGTGGGCGCGGCCGTGAACTTCCAGTCCCCGCCGTCGCGCTCGACTGTATCGACCTCGAAGCTCGCGGCGAACTGCTCGTAGTCGCGGGGGAAGCCGGCGTCGAGAAAACCGAGCCCCCCCGCGGCCGCCCGCTCCGCCAGTTCCTCGCGGGTGAAGCGCTGCGCCTCCCGCTTGGCCGGTCGCAGCACCAGCAGGCCACCCCCCTCGGTCTGCACGGCCACCGTCTGCGCCGGCTCGCCGAGTTCCCACCGGAAGGAACCCGGCGCGGCGAACCAGAATCGGCCCGGGTTTGAAATCGGCCGCTTGAGGGACCGCAGCTCGCGGATCTGCACGAAGTCCGCCCGCACCGTGCGCACCTCCGCAGAATGCGCGATCCACTGCCGCACCGGAAGCAGGTCCGGCTCCTCGGCGCCCGCCTCGGGGGCCGCCGCAAGGGAGACGGCGGCGATCGCGATCGGAATTGGGTTGATGCGCATCGCCGTGCTCCGTTCAGCCCAAGCCCAGCGCCCCGGTCGCATCGGCGAACTCGCCGGACTCGACCCCCATCGCCTGCGCCATGCCGAGCAGCACGTTGGCCAGCGGCGGGTGGTCTTCGGGGTCGTGGCGCAGGTGCCGCCCGTGCTTCATCCCGAGCGAACCGCCGCCCGCCAGCAGCAGGGGCAGGTCTTTCGGCGAGTGGGCGCCGCCCTCGCCGCTGTTCATCCCGGAACCGTACAGCACCATGGTGCTGTCCAACATCGCCCCCCCGGCTTCCTCGGTGCTCCCCAAGAAGGTCAGGAACCGCCCCAGCCGCTCGAGGTGGAACCGGTCGATCTTCGCCAGCTTGTCCAACATCCCGGCGTCGCCGCCGTGGTGCGAGAGCTCGTGATGGTTCTCCCCCCCACCGCCGCGCCCCCCGGCTTCGCGCGACCACTCGAAGGTGATCACCCGCGTCGTGTCGGTGGCGAACGCGAGGTAGCAAAGCTCCATCATCACATCGATCCACATCGGCCGGTCATGGCCGTTGTTCGGCTGCATGCCCAGCTGCAACCCCTCGTCCTCGACCTCCGGTTTCGGCACATCGACCCACGACTCGAGCCGCCCGACCCGCTGCTCGGTCGCCCGCACCGAAGTCAGGTACTCGTCCAGCTTCACCCGGTCGCCCGCGCCGAGCTCCCGCTCCAGCGCCTTCGCATCGGCGAGCACGCTGTCGAGGATCGACTTCTTCTGTGCGTAGCGGCGCAGCGTCTCCGTCCGCGAAGCCGCGTCGTCCGGCACGAAGAGGCGCTCGAACAACCGCGAGGGCCGGTCCTCGGCCGGCAGAGGCGTCCCCCTGCGGTCGAACGAAAGCGTGTGGGAGTGCCCCGCGCTCCCCGTGCCCGAGAGGTCGGAGAGCTGCAGCGAGGCGAAGCGCGTCTCGCGCCCGTGCCGCTCGGCCATGAGTTGGTCGACCGACTGCGTGTTGGCGTACTGCTTGCCGGGCACCGCGCCCAAATCCGCGCCGGTCAGCCAGGTGTCCGCCCCGGAGTGCCCGCCCTTCGAGCTCGGGTGCCCCAGGCCGCTCAGCACCGTGAAATTCTCCCGGTGCCCCTCCAGGACCGATAGCGTGGGCGACAGCGCGTAGCCATCGCCCGCCGCCTCCGGCACCCACTGCATGATGTTCACCCCGTTCGGCACGTAGCAGAAGATCGACCGCGGGTGCCGCCCCAGCGACTTCGCCATCGGCCGGTACCGCGACGGTGCCGCGCGCAGGGGCGAGGGCAGCATCGCCTCGAGCAGGGGCAAGCCGAGACACGCCCCGGCGCCGCGGAGAAAAGTGCGACGGGCGAGCGGCTGGCGGGTCAGGGGCGTCATCGCAGATACAATGATCGCCCCGGGCGGGTTGTCACTTCTTGAATGCTGTGGTTGGCAAGGCGGTTTCGGCGGTGTGTAATCCCCCGGCTGCGATGAATTTGTTCAAACCCGCTGTCCTGCTCGGCCTGATGGTGGCACTGGGGGCGCCGTGCCCGGCAGGGACGGACATGGACACCGCGCTCGCCCGCTACCGCGAGATCGTCCTCGCCGAACCGCATTGCGACGAGATCCAGACCCTGCCGATCGACGTGGCGCAGCTCCTGGCGGACCTCTCTCCGGCCGGCACCTGGGCCGACCTGGACTACGGGTTCAATCACCCCGCTGACTGGCCGCCCGCGACGCACCTGCACCGCACCCGCTCGATCGCCCACGCGTTCGCCTCGCCGGGGCACCCCCTGCACGGCGATCCCGCCGCCCTCGACGGCGCCAGGAGAGCGTTCAGGCACTGGCTGGAGGAGGACTACCGCTGCGTGAACTGGTGGTGGAACAAGATCGGCGCGCCCGGCCTGGCGCGCGATGTTTTGGTTTTGTTAGGCAGCGATGCCGCGGAGGGCCAACGCGAGGCAGCAATCGCTGTCATCGCGCGGCACCACACCGGCAGCTCCGGCGCGAACCTGGTGTGGGGCGCCGAACTTGGCTTCCATCACGCCTGCCTCACCGGTGATGTCGAGAAGGCGGACGCGGCGGTGGCGCGTATCCTCGGCGAGATCACGACCGACCGGCGCGAGGGCATCAAACCTGACAACAGCTTCTACCAGCACGGCGAGCGCATGCACGCCTTCGGCTACGGCCGCAGCTTCTTGGACTGCGCGGTCAACCTCGCCTGGCAGAGCCGCGGCACCCGCTGGGAGATGCCGCTCGCGAAGCGCGAGATCCTCTCCGCGTTCATCCTCGACGGCCTGCAATGGATGTGCCGCGGCACCTACACTCCGCCGGGCACGATCGACCGCGAGATCAGCCGCATCAAGGCGATGGGCAAAGCGGACCTGCGCCGCCTGCTCCCGCGCTGGGCGGAGGTCGACCCTGTGCGGCGAGCCGAGACCGAAGCCTTTCTCGCGCACCAGCGCGGCGCCAGCGAACGCCCCTTCGGCTTCCGCCATTTTCCCTTCGGCGAACTGGCGACCTACCATCGCCCCGCCGGCAGCATCTTCGTCAAAACTCTATCGGCCCGCACCAAGGGCACGGAATCCACCAACCGCGAGAACTTGAAAGGGCGCCCCTACCTGCACCACGGCGACCACTACATCGTCGGCGATGGCCAGGAGTACCGCGGCTTGGCGCCGGTCTGGAATTGGTCGCGGCTGCCCGGCCTGACGATGGCGGGTGAGGGTTCGACGCTCGCGCAGAGGCCCTTCGCCG
The DNA here is from genome assembly GCA_030430255.1 of Verrucomicrobiia bacterium. Lineage (GTDB taxonomy): Bacteria > Verrucomicrobiota > Verrucomicrobiia > Verrucomicrobiales > DEV007 > JAUIGD01. Next base: position 3,952 of record JAUIGD010000069.1, on the reverse strand, counting down.
GTGGTGTCGGAGACGGCCGGAGCGGGATGCTGACGATGGAGTATCGCCGCACCCGGGAGGGCGACGAGACGGCGCTCGCCGTGCGCAAGAGCTGGTTCTTCCACGGCGATCTCATGGTCTGCCTGCTCGGCGGCTGGAGTGTTCCCGAGGGGCAAACCGCCAGCACCTCCCTCGAACAATGCCGGCTGCGCGGAGCGGTGGAGGTACCCGCGGCGGCGGACAAGTCCTGGACCCTGCACAACGGCGTCGGCTACTCGGCCCTCGGCGGCGCTTCGCTCGACGTCAGTTGGGACGAGGCCGCAGGCTCTTGGTCGTCGATCAACGAGCGCTACCACGATGAAAAGGACAGTGTTAGGGAGCCGGTGTTGAACATCGCCCTCCCCGGCGAGGCGGAGGGCTTCGCTGTGCTGCTCGGGGCGGATGCGGAGGAACTCGCTGCCCTGCACGCTGCGCCGCCCTGGGCGGTGCTGCGCAACGACTCCACGGTGCAGGCGATCCGGTTCGAAGGCGGCCCGACGATGGCGACCTTCGCGGGACCGGCGGGCGCAGGCGGGGTCGAGGTGAGCGCCCCCTGCGTCGCCTTCTGGGACTCCGATCAACTCCTCGTCGCCGACCCCACGCACCGCGGCGGCGAGGTCACCGCCACTTGGCGCGGCGCGACCACGGAGTTGCAGCTCCCCGACGACGGCTCCGCCGCCCGAATCGCCCCGCCGGCGCCTGACACCCCCACGCCAACCGTTCGAGGCGCATGCAACTCCAACCGCTAGACATCGCCCTCATCCTCCTCTACTTGGCCGCGATCGCCGGTGTCGGCATCTGGGTCGGGCGCGGGGTGAGGAGCGGGAGAGATCTCTTCCTCGGCGGCCGGTCGCTGCCGTGGTGGGCGGTCGGCACCTCCCTAGTCGTCTCGGACATCGGCGCGAAGGACATGGTCGGGCTGGCCGACGACGGCTACCGCTACGGGCTGGTGATGGCGAACTTCGATCTCATCGGTTGCGTCTTCCCCGTGCTGGTCGCCGCCTTCCTCTTCATGCCATACCTCTGGCTCGCCGGCGTCTACACCATCCCGGAGTACCTCGGGCGCCGGTACAACGAGACCGTACGCACGCTCGTCGGGGTGTGCCTCGCGCTGTCGATGGTCGCCATGCTGGGCGTGATCTACGTCAGTGCCGCCTCGATGTTCGGCACGCTCTTGGGCTGGTCGTTCGAGATGTCGATCCTCATCACCGCACTGGTCGTCGGGCTCTACACGGTCATCGGCGGGTTGAAGGCGGTGGTCTACACCGACTTCGTCTCGTGCATCGTGCTCATCGTCGGCGCAGCGCTCATCTGCCTGATCGGGCTGGGCGAGGTCGGTGGCTGGGAGGCGCTGCGCGCAAAGGTCTCCGCGCTGCCGGACACCGAGCACCACTTCAATGTCATCCGCCCGGCCTCCGATCCGGATTACGGCTGGCCGGCGGTCCTGCTCGGGCTCGGGTTCGTTCTCGGCCCGGCCTACTGGATCGGCAACCAGGCGATCGTCCAGCGCACCTTCGGCACCACCAGCCAGTCCGCGGCGCGCGCCTCCTACGTGCTGTGCGCGGCCATCAAGACGATCTTCCCGCTGCTTCTCGTCGTGCCCGGACTGATCGCGCTGGCGCTGTTCCACGAGAAGATCGGCCCCGGCGGGGCGGAAGATTGGACCGGCGGCCGCGTGTTGCCCGAGCTGGTGAAACTCCTGCCGAGCGGCGTGCTCGGGATCGTCCTCGGCGCATTTCTCGCCGGGATTATGTCGAACCTCGACTCCTACGTGAACTCCGCCTCCACGCTCGTCGTCACCGACCTCTACAAAGCGCGCCTGCGCAAGGGTGCGGGCGAGCGCGAGTGCCTCGTCGCCGGTCGTGTGCTGATCGTGGTGTTTCTGCTAGGCGGCATCCTGCTCGCCTACCAGGTGCGCAAGTTCAGCTCCGTCTTCGAGGCCTTCCAGACCTACCTCTCGCTCATCCAGGGGGCGTTGCTCGCTCTGCTCCTGCTGGGGATGCTCACCCGGCGCACGACGCCCGCCGCGGGTGTCGCGGCGCTGCTGGGCGGGGTCGGTGCAGCGCTGTGGATGAACTGGTCGGGCGTGCACTTCCTGTGGATCGCCTGGTGGTCCTTCGTCACCGCCTTGGGGGCGGGGATCCTCGTCAGTCTCTTTACCAGACCGCACCCGGAGGAACGCCTGCGCGGGCTCGTCTGGTTCCTGCCGGGCGCACCAGCCGAGACGGAAGGGGGTGAAGCATGATCATCCTCGCCGAGATCGCCCCGCTCGCCGGACGGCTCGCCTTCGCGGCCGTGTTCTTCACGCTGGTCCTCTGGCTGACCCTCATGCCGAGGGAGCTGCTCGGGGAAAGCGACAAGCCGCTCCACCACCAGGTGCGGACCTGGGCGGTGGTCATCGCGCTGATCCAGATGCTGGTCTACCTGTTCTGGCGCTAGCCCGAATCGCTCACCAAGCTCCGGGCTGCGGCTCGCCCTCGTTGACGCTGAGGGTGTTGGCGTGGTGACCGGCTCGGGCAGGGTGTCTACCCAGCCGCTCGCCGATCCCTGCCGCCGCCTACTCAGCATCAACGAATGGCGGCGCCTCGCCTGCGGATGTGGTGATCGATCCGGGCGAGGTGGCATCGAGGGCGAGGGCCGCATCGACCATCTGCGCGAGCTTGGCTTCCGGCCAACGCAGCGCAGCTACAGCGCCTCCGTTCGGTCGAGGGGGTTCACCCACTCCCTCGCGGCGCCTGCATCTGCGCCGTTTTGCCCCGGCTGCTGTTCGGAAAACTTCGGGGACCCGCTCTACTCCGGCGTCTCGGTGAACGGGAAAACGATCCGCCTCTCCCGCCCGCCGGAGCGGATCTCCAGCTCGCAGGTCTGCCCCCGCGAGATCTCTGTGACCGTGCCCTGCCAGCGTTTGCCGGAGACGATGACGAGCATCCGCGGGTCGGCCCATTCCCCGGCTTTAGCGCGGTGGAACTGGGTGGTGGACGCTTGGAAGCGATCCGGTGGGAGATCCGCCGGGACAGGGTCGGGGCTCAAGTAGGTGCTGTGGCCGGCGAAGGTCACGCCGCCCTCGACCGGCTCCCACCGCACGTCCTTGCCGAACCCCGGCGGCGCCCCGATCCGGAACGGGAAGTGCGGACCGGCGCGGAAGTGGATGTCGGCGTGCGCCTCGATGGCGGTCGCCAACGCGGTGACCTCATCGCCGCACGAGATCACCGCGAAGTGTCGCGTCGCGTGGCCGGGCCAGGTGCGCTTTTGATAGACGAACATCGAACCGTCCTCCCTCTCCCCGGCCGAAACCAGTTCCGGCGCTCCCGCGCGCGGGATGGCGGTCGCGGAGAATGCCGCCTCGCGGATTTGCGCGTTCCTCGGATCCGCCGGCTGCGAGCGGTCGTAGGCGGAACGGATACGCAGGCGGAACCATCTGGCGGTCGTTTTGGGAAAGGTGAAGCGCTGCGTCCGGTCGTGGTCCTCCGCCTCCAGGGTGGCGACGCCCACGAACGTCTCGCCATCATCTGACATCTCGACGGTGAAGGATTTCGGCCCGTATCCTCCCCGCGCCCGCAAGCTCAGGTGCGAGACTTCGACCGCCTCGGGGAATTCGAACGACAGCCATTCTCCGACCGCGCGCGAGACCCAGAAGGTGGCGGGGTCACCGTCCGCCGCGTGCCGTGCCGGCCGGTTCGGGTTTTGGCTCTGAGAGGTCACGCGCGACGGGCGCTCCCCGACCAAAGCGACATCGGCCGTCCCGCTGCGGGGGTCGTAGGGAAAGAAGAACGGCGGATCGGCGAAGGTCGAGTTCCCTTCGGGGAGGACGTAGACCGGGCCCGCGCCCGACTTCCAGGAAACGCTGACGCACTTCTCCGGCGTCCGGTGGAGCGCCACGCCCATGTGCGGGAACACCGACACCCCGTAGCCCTCCCGCTCGGCCTCTGCCATC
>JAUIGD010000068.1 GCA_030430255.1 Verrucomicrobiia bacterium | reverse complement strand
GACCGAGCCGCCGCGGGCCAGGCCGCCCTTGCAGTAAGTGCAGGCCAGGTTGATGGCGACCCCGGGATTCTCGCCCAGGCGAGCCAGCACCCGCGAGGCCACGGCCTCGATCTCGGCCTCGGCCAGGCCGTCCTTGCCCTTGTTGTGGATGTCGAAGTGCATGAGCTCCTCCTCCGTTTCGGGGAACAGGAAGCCGAGCTCCGATTCGTCGTTGTGGTCGCTCATCGCGTTCCCTCGTCTTCGGTTCACGAAAGGCGGAAGCGAGGATTTTTCCGAGGATCCTCGATTCCCTGGTCTTTGAGTTTCTTGTAGGCCTTGGCCCGCTGGCTGTAGATCGAGTCGCGGCCGGTGCCGAGCAGCGCGCCGAGACGCTCGCCGCTGATGGCCTCGGGGAAGGCCTCGATGTCGGCGATGAGCACCGCGCGCTGCAGCCCGCGAAACAGGCCGCGCCCGGGCTCGAGGGCGCCCATGACCCGGCGCCGCAGCTCGCGGAACTCCTCCGAGGAACGGATCTCCGCGATGCGCTCGCGGCGGGCCCGCAGCTCCGCCTGCTTGAGCCGGGCCTTGTTCTCCTGGCGCCAGCGGTCGATCGCGCAGCGGCGGGCGATCTGAAGGAACCAGACCGAGAAGGAGCCGCGCTCGCGGTCGTATTGATGGCGCTTGACCCAGGCCTTGTAGAGGGTCTCGTTGATGATCTCCTGGCGCCCGACCTGCGGAACCCAGGCCAAGATGCGGTTGAGCATCCCGCCGTAGATCCGCAGCAGCTCCGGGATGGCCCGCTCCGGGTCATCGCCGCGGATGCCGCTGAGGCGGTCGATCCTCTCCACGACTTCGCGCGCGACCTCCACCGCCCCCGCGGTGACCCCCGCATGCCAGTCCTTGGACACCGAAAGCCCGCGCTCGTATCCCTGGCTGCGGTCGTCGGGAGGGAAGGGCGCGCTGACCACAAAAGTCTTCGCCGGCACGGAGGTCGACAGCACGTCGCCACCGAGCACCTCCCATACGCCGCCCGGGGGTTTCCACTCCAACGTCACCCGCCCGAGCTTCTCCTTGTACTTGAAGTAGTCGAGCCGCAGCGGGTAGCGGCGCCCGCCGAGAAGGTAGACGCGCGCGGTCGAAACCCGATCCTCGGCGCCGGAGCTTACCCAGTCATCGATCAGGGCGGCGCGCCCGCCGCTGCTGTCGTCGCGGTAATTGCGGTCGCGGCTGCTGATCGGCACGTTGGCGTACAAGCGCACCCCGTTCGGCGTCGTCGTCCTGAACTCGTAATGGCCTGTCTCGCGGGCGAAGAACGACCCCTCCCAGACCACCGAATACTGCTCGGCGTTGAGCCCCTCCGCCGGCGGCCCCTCGCCGAAGTCGAACTGCATCGCCAGATCGCGCCTCTCGACGGGCTTGCCGGCTTTCTTGTTCATCCCGTCCGACGAAAAATAGCTGCCGCGCAGCCCGGGTTCGCCCTCGCCGGCATCGCGGCGCCCCCGCTCGAACCGACCGAGCAGATCGGCGACCGCATTGCGGTACTGCGGTACGGTCATGCGCACCAAGCCGACCCGCGCCTGCTCCCCCGCCCCCATCCGCTCGCGCGCCGCGGGCGAATAGAACGCGTCGTAAATGTACTGCGCGACCGCCCGGGCATCGTCCCCGACACAGGTCTCCGGGTCTTCCTCGGGCATCGTGCGCTCGATGAGCCGCGTGAGGGAGGCCACCGAACGGTCGCCGTACAGGGCATCGACTTCCTCGAGCTCGTTGCCCTCGCCGTGCTCCCCGTGGCATTCCACGCACTGCATCTGATAGATCGCGGCCCCCGGATGGGTAGCGGGCGCGCCGCCGTCAGCGGCCGGCTCGGCCCTGGCGCCGCCGGCAAATGCGAGGGCGATGGCGAGACTGGGCAGGGTGGCGGTGGGGAATGACGGGCGGAAGCGCATGGATTCCCCGTCCTACTCCCGGACGCCCGGAGATTTCACCAGCCGAAGCGCAGGGCGCCGGCGGCGACCCGACGGGATCCCGAAACGTTCGCCCCGCGGCTCAGTAGTCCATGTCGAGGAAGTGCGCCTTCAACTCGGAGGCCTTGCGCAGCATGTGCTCGCTGTCCGACCGCACGCGGCGGCAGAGCACCCTGGCCAGCGCCCGCATGAGCGCGAATCCGGAAGCGGGATCGGCAGCGACGAAGCGGTCGAAGGAGTCGCCGTCGATCAGCCAAACCCGAGCCGGCCCCGCGGCGACCCGCGCGGTCGCGCTGGCTGGGCGGGGGTCGATGATGCCCATCTCCCCGACGACATCGCCCGCCCCCAAAACAGCCAGGTCTACCCGGTCGCCGTGCGCATGGGCGCTGACGGCCACCCGGCCCGACAGGATGAGCGCCAACTCCCGATGGGCTTGCCCCTGCACCGTCAGGTAGTCTCCGAGCCGCTTCTCGACAAAACGCCCTGACGCCGCCAGGCGCTCGCGCGCCTCGGCCGTGACGTCAGCCAACACACCTGTCGCGGGAAGGTCGGGGGTCTTTAGCGATTCGGTAGCAAGGATACTCATCTTCGTTCTGTCGGAAAGATGCCCCGAACCAACCCAGATCTCAGTCGATCGTATGTGACGGAGCCGTCACCTTCACAGATGCCTCCTGCGGCGCCTACCGGGCACTCTCGTGAACCCGCCACGATCGCTCACCTGTCCGGAGGCGAGGCGACTCCAACCGTCGAAGCGATCGAACCACGCGATTCGTCACCGCGACGCTGAACCGATGATCGAACGCCCGCATCGACGGTTCCCGCAATGAACAAATCGTCACCCAATCCGACAGAAAGTTCGATAAGATATTCTACCGGTGACGTTGTTATAAGTAAGAACGAGAACCTGCCGCCCTCCCCTCCCCCAAAGGGTCGACAGCCAAGTCTCGAATCGATCCCAGCCCAAACCCGCAGGCGGTCGTCATCCATGTCGGATGGCGGCCGCCACTTTTTGCGGCCTGCGCATGGCGCTCATCGAACCACCCGGAGGCGCGCCAGCCCGACGTCCCCCAAGCCGCCCCCCCCCTCGCCCGGGGCGACGACTGCCCGCCATCGCGAGCCGTCGACCGCGTCCGCCTCCGCATGGATTTGACCCAGCAAGTCCGCCGCCTCCCAGAGCCGGCCGTCGACCGAGAACTCGACGTGGTAGCCCACGCCGGTGGCGGCGGGGTTGAGCCGGTGGACGAAGACGAACGCCCGCTGCCCCGACAAGCGCATCAACGAACCGCCCCAACCCCCATCGGGCGCGTGCACCAGCGGAGCGGTGGCGAGGGCGAACTCCAAGAAGTTCGACAAGCCATCGGCGTCGGGATCGGCGTTCGCCCCCCCGATCGCCGGATCGACGACCGCCTCCTCATCGCCTTCGAACGCGCTCCAGGCCCAGACATCGTAGGCGTCTTCGGCGAGCCCCGGCCCACCCGCCACCGGCCCGGGCCGCCAGCCTTCCTCGACCCCCCAGAAGACCCGGTGGGCGCCCGCATCGACGATCTCCAGTGACCGGCCTCCACCGTCGGCGCTGTCGTACCAACCGTCTTCGTAGCTGAACTGCAGGACGACCAGTCCGCCGCCGTCCTCCAGTTCGACGGCCTCTCCGTCGTTGCTCAGGTTACCCCCGTATTCGCCGATCACCGGGTCGTCGGTGCCGTAGCGCTCGACGAAGGCCTCCTCGTCCTTCACCACCACCGCCCGCTCGCCCGGATCGATGGCGATCGCCGGAAATTGGAAGCTGACCCCGCCGGCGAACCGATGTCCCGCGAGGTTCAGCGGCGCCGTGCCGATGTTGGTCAACTCCACGAACTCGAAGTCGTCGTTGTCCCCAAACCCGGCCGCAGACTCCGCGGCGCTCGGTTCCGGGGGGTTGAACATGACCTCGGTGATGCGGAACGGGGAAGCGCTCGCGAGCGGCTCCGCGACCCCGGGCGAGCCGCCGGCGAACGCGCTCGCTGTCCAGGCGTCGGCCCGCACCCAGCGGTCGGGGCTCGCGCCCACATCACGGATGACCAGCGACGCCCCGGGGCCGTCCGTCGCCGGCTGCCAGGAATCCTCGTAGACGAAGTCGTGGACCACCTCCCCCGCAGCGCCGGTGAACACCAGGCGCTCGCCGCTGTTGTTCAACGTGCCGGCCGCAAACTCGCCCGCGACGGCGACGCCGCCGCCGTAGCGCCGCGCGAATGCAGCGGCGTCCGCCACCACCACCGCCCGCCCTCCGGGCGCCAAGACCAGCGGACCGAAGGCGAACTCGACCCCTTCGGAGAGGGCGCAGCCATCGAGGTCGGCGGCCGCCGGCCCGGCGTTCAAAACCTCGATGAACTCGAACTGCTCCTCGTCCGTGAACCCGGCGAACTCCTCCGGCTCGTCCGGCTCGCGCGGGTGATAGTGCAGTTCGCTGATCACGAACGGCGGCAGCGCCGGTGCGGCGGCACCGGGCGAACCGCCGGGCAGCGCGCTCGGCCGCCAGAAGGTCGGCTCGTCCCAGCTCGCCGGGTCACCGGCCTCGTCGAGGACGGCGATCGAATGCCCGCCGCCGTCCGCCAGTTCGATCTCGTCCGCATATGTGAACCGCTGCAATTCCTCACCGAAGGGCGTCGCCAAGGCCAGCGTCTCCCCCGCGTTGCTCAGCGTCCCGCCATATTCGCCGGCGACCGCCAATCCCGCACCGTAGCGGGCCTCGAACGCGGCGAGGTCGTTGACGATGATCACCCGTTCGCCCGGCGCGAGGACACCCCCGGCGAAAGTGAAGGTCACCCCTTCGGTGAACGCGATCCCCGCGAGTTCCAAGTCCGAAGCCCCCGAGTTCCGCAGCTCGACGAACTCGAACAGGTCGGCGTCATCGAAGCCTGCCGACCGCTCGCCCGGGGACGGCCCGGCGGGGTTGAACATCAGCTCGACCACCCTCAGCGCACAGGCGCTGCCCGGGACGCTGAACAGCGCCTCCGTCAACGCGCTCCACTCGCCGCCGGCGGACCGGGCGCGCGCTTTGACCCGGACGCTTCCGGTGATGGTGTGCGCGGCGCCTTGGAGCGCCGACGCCCCGCGCGGGTCGGAGCCGTCGGTGGTGTAGAACAGGGTGCCGCCGCCGGGCGCGGTGATGCCCAACACCGTGCCGCCCGCGACCTCCCCGCCGTGTTGGGAGAAGACCGGCGCCGCCGTCGCGGGGTAGAGGCCGTCGGCCTCGAGCTGCGCGAGCAACACCGCCGTCCGCCCGGGGAACCACTCCTCCCGCAGTCGCTGGCCCTCCGCGAGCCAGGTCTCGCGCGTGTACGGAGCCGCCCCCGGGTTGCGGTTGTCGCCCCAGCGCGCCGACTCGCCGACGATCGCGCGGTCGAGCATCGCCGCGCGGGACTCGTAGGCGGCGACCGCCGCCGCGGGCGTCAGGACGCCGCCGTTGAACAGGTGCCGGTGGGCGCGGTCGGCGAAGGCCAGCCGGTACTCCGCGCTCGCCCGCAGCCGCTGGTGGATCGCCGTCGGTGAATCCGGGTCGTCGGCGCCGGTGTTGTCGTCGGTGACGAACTGGAAGGTCTTCTCCGCATCCCAGTTGTGGAACAGCCACTTGCGCGCCGGGTCGCTGCGGTGGGCGCTGGCGTTCCAGTTCTGGAACGCCCAGTCGGCGTTGCCGGCGTAGAAGTTGCACAGCATGTAGTCGGCGAATGCGGCGATGTCGAGTTTGTCGGCAACCGCTTGATAGTCCGCCGGGTCGGCCAGGTCGCCGGCGACCGCCTCCAGCAGCGCCGCGAAGCCGTCCGCCGAGCCGGCCACGACGTTGTCGGCGCGGTGGCGCAGGATGTCGTAGTCCTCCTCCTCGCCGCCGCGGTAGGCGGTCACGAACCCCTCCTCGACGAACTCGTGCAGCCAGTAGACCCCCCAGTAGAGGCCGTCCAGGTAGACGTGCGCGTAGCGCCCGTGGGGGGCGATCCCGCCCATGGCGTTCTGCAGGTCGCCCACCAGCTGGTCGCGCAGATACTGCGCCCGGAGCTGCTGCGCCGGGTCCGGGTGCGTCCACGACTGCTGGTTGGTGCTGTCGAGGATGACCGTGTTGATGCTGTCGGTCGCGTCGTCACCGAACAGCGGGTAGTCGAGCTCGCTCGGCCCGTAGGGCGCCTTGAACTTGAGCCGCATCGACAGCTTGTCCGTCTTCCAGCGGTCGGTGCTCGTGGCCCCCTGCACCTCGACCGAACAGTCGATCTGGAAGCCCGTCGAACCGTCCGGGAGGATCAGCTCGGCCGAGGCCGCGCGCTCGAAGCCTTTGCCGACCGGATAGATGCCGCGCGCCTCGACCACCTCCCCCCCCTCGCTGCGCAGCGGCGCGGCGGAGAACAGGTCGTCGGGGTCGAGCGCCAGGCACAGCGAAGGGATGGAGCGGAGGTCGTCGAGGATGGTCGCCCCGTACTCCGGGTGCCCGACGATGTCCGGGTCCACGGCGTAGTCGGCCGGGTACGGGCCCGGAGGCAGGTCGCCGGGTTCGGTGTCGAAGTCGCCGTAGCTCCCCCAGGTGGGAGGGAACCCCTCCCCGTCCTGGGTCAACACGCCGGCGAGGAACAGATAGGTGTGGGTGTCGACATCGGTGGGCTCGAGACCCGCTTTGAACGCTGCGGCGCGGACCACCGAGGTCTCGGCGACCAATAGCGGACCGGTGTAGGTTTGTCCCCGGGAGAGCGTTGGCACGCTGCCGTCGGTGGTGAAACGCACCGTCGCGCCCGGCGTCGCCGAGGTGATCTCGAGCAAGAAGGGCTCCTCGAAGAAGCCCCGGTCGACGCTGAACTTCGTGTCGGCCACCTCTTCTGCGGGCGCACACGCCAGCCACGCGAACACCAGTCCACAGCACGCGGAATCCCGCCGGACGGCGCCGGCGCGCGGTGTTTTTGGGGGGCGGGGCATGGGGTTCGCGCTTGGGGGGCGCTGAGAAAAATCTACCCCGACCGGACAGGGGTGTAAAGCGGCGCCACCCTTCGCCCAGGAGCCTGCCGGACTTGCCCGTTCCGGCGCGAATCGTTTTCCCATTTGCCCAAATCGCCCCGCTGTCTCGTCGCTGATCTCGATCAACTCCGCAACATCGTGACCCTTGGGATCGAAATTTCGGAAACGTTGGGGCTCGGAAGTCTGAGGTCCGACAGGCTCCTAGCCCGGATCGATCACCACCTCCGCAGGCGAGGCGCCGCCGATCGTTGACGCTGAGTAGGCGGCGGCAGGGATCGGCGCTGCGGCTGGTTGAACACCCTGCCCGAGCCGGTCACCACGCCAACACCCTCAGCGTCAACGAGGGCGAGCCACAACCCGGAGCTTGGTGATTGATTCGGGCTAGCCCGGATCGATCACCACCTCCGCAGGCGAGGCGCTGCCATTCGTTGACGCTGAGTAGGCGGCGGCAGGGATCGGCGCTGCGGCTGGGTGGACACCCTGCCCGAGCCGATCCCAACGCCAACGCCCTCAGCATCAACGAGGGCAAGCCGCAGCCCGGAGCTTGGTGATCGATCCGGGCTAGAGCTGCCGAGCCGCCATGCGTGCTGGCCACGGCGCGGCGACGACCCTACGCTACCCCATCCCGCCCATGCCCGACGCGACCGAACCGACCGCCGAAGACGAACGCGACACGCTCTTCGCGCTGCTCGCCACCGCGGCGGTCCACGCCACGTGGGATCCCTCCCCGCTCGGCCAGGGCCCGGGGCACAACATCGGCGCCGTGCTCGTCGACCCCGCGGGGCTCCCGGTCGCCTTCGCCCGCAACGAGAGCAGCGGGCGCCGCGACCTCACCGAACATGCCGAACTGCGGCTGATGCGCGGCCGGATCGCGGCGCAGCCCGAGCGCACCGAGCTCGCGAAGCATTGCATCTACACCACGCTGGAGCCCTGCGTGATGTGCGCCGGGATGATGTTGATGACCAACATCCGCCGCGCTGTCTTCGCCCAACCCGACCCCCACTACGGCGGCGTCTTCGACCGGCTCGCCGCCGGCGCGAAACCGTACCCCAAACGCGTCGTCGCCCGGCCCGCCCAACATCCCGCGCTCGCCGCCCTCGCCCGGGGGTACGCCGCCTCCGGCCTGCCCGAGATCATCCACTGGCTGCCGACGGCGGATGCCGAACGCGCCTTCGCCCTCTGCGCCCGAGCCTTCTCCCAGTTCAACCCGGCGCACCCCACCAACGGACCCGCCTACGCCGCCGCACGCGAGCTCCTCGACGACATCTCCCCTTGACCGGTGCGGTGGCGGAGCTTCCCGAGCTCCGGTCCGGCAGGGAGCAGGCACCTCGATCGATCCCTCAGCCGCCTACGAACCCAGCACTTCCGCCGCACTCGCCCGCTGCAACAGGCGCAGATCGCAACGCCCTTTGTAGTCCACGGTCGTCTTGAGGTAGGTATCGACGCAGGCCTGCTGCTCCCCGCGATCGTAGATCCCCTCATAGATCTCCCAGAGCCGCTCGACCTCGTCCTCCGGCACGGCGTAGCCCAGCTCCTCCGACAAGCGGGTCAGCCGGTCGAGCGCCTGCAACACGTCCGGGTTGCGCGCCGCCTCCAACTTCTCGAGGTAGGTCCGGTTGAACAACGCCTCGCGCCGCTCGATCGCCCGCCGCGCCTCCTCGGTCACCACCGCCGAGGTCACCTCGCCACCGCGGTAGCAAGCCGCGATCGACACCGGAGCGAGATCGAAACCATACAGCACGTCCGCGATCGGTCTGTCCTTGACGTTCTGATAGGTCACCTCCAGCTCTTCGCCGCCCGCGGCGCGGAACTTGATACAGTAGGGGTGGAAGTCGTGAACCACCTCCGCCCCGCAGCGCTCCACCAGGTGGGCGCGCAATCGCTCCCGCACCTTGCGGTCGCGCACCCACAAGTCGAGGTCGCGCACCGGGTGCCCGGGGTTCAGGACCGGTTTGAACGCTCCGCCGGCGAGAAACACCTCGTCGTCGAACCGCTCCGTGAAGACCGGCGCCAAGAGCGCCTCCGCGTGGCGGGCCACCTCGCGCAAAAGCGGCTCCTCCTCGGCAGCCGGGCAGCGCCCCGCTGCCGGTTCCCCGCCGCCTTGCGGGGCGAGCCATTTCAAAGACAACCAGCGCATGGAGAAACAAAATATTGTCAAATTTACCATAAAATAAAGAAAAATTGACAATTATTGCGGATTTGGTGATTGCGCAGTTGCCTATTGCTGAGCTTTCCCCCCAGATTTGGGGCTTGGGAGGCCGACCTCCCCGACTCCCAGCGCCTGCCATTGACTGTCCCCCACCGGGGTCTTTTCTTCTCCCTGCCCCCCGCCGCCCGCGATGAAGCACACCTCCGCCCCACGCGCCACCGCCGCCCTGTTCGCCTGCCTGGTCTGGACCGCACCGACCCCTGCGGTCTGCGCGGGATCCCCCGCCGGCGAGCACTACGCGCGCGTCGAGGTGCCCGGCGAGCCGACCCGCTACGGCCGTGTGGAATGGGACGGCTCGCGGATGACCCTCACGGAGCCTTCCGGCGAGGTCCGGGAGGTCGATCCCTCCAACGCGTCGCGGATCGAGTTCGACGTCCCGCGACTGGTCTGGGACGCCGAGAAGCCCGCCGACGGGGCGCTCGCCGATCCCTGGAAGCACGGGGCGGTCGGCGACCTCCCACACGGGGGCGGCGCCGAAGTGAAGAGCGGCAAATTCATCATTTCGACGTCTTCCCCCGACAAAGAAGGCTTCGATTCCTTCTACTGCGCCTACCGCCCGCTCCCCGAAGGCGATGCCCAACTCACCGCCTTCGCCGCTCGCATCGACACCTACGAGGAAGACACCCGCGCCGGGGTGATGCTCCGCGACGGCACCGGCGCCGACGCGAGGAACGTGTTCCTCTCGGTCTCACACCGGGAGCGCGCCCGCGTCCGCCATTGGCAGCGCCAAGGCGGCACCACGGTCAGCGACCGGCGCGGCGATGTCCGCCCCGGCCACTGGCTGCGCCTCGTCCGCGCCGGCGGTGAAGTCGCCGCCTACATCTCTCGCGACGGGGGTTCCTGGCGCGAGGTCGCCTCGTTCAAGGATGAGTTCGAGGGGCAGGTCTACGCCTGCTTGGTCGCCATGGGCGACAACCCGCGCCGCCAGTGGCCGGCCACCTTCGAACATGTGGATGTCACCACGCTCGCCGGCATGGGCGGCCTGCGTCTCGTCGAGCCGAAGTTCACCCTCGCCGACGGCACCGTCTTCCACAGCCCGATCGAGTCGGCCACCGCGACCTTGTTCCGGCTCGGCGGCGACAACGCCGGCCGCGTGCTGCCGGTGGCCACGGTCGCCCGGGTCGAGTTTTTCACCCCGATCGGTCACGACCGCCACCACCATTTCGCCGGCGACCGAACCGGGGTCTTGCTCGCCAACGGAGACTTCTTCGAAAGCAAGCTCACCGCCATCGCGGAGGGCCGGCTCACCAGCGGCTCGCCCTTGTTCGGCAAGCGCGAGTTCGACCTGCGCGGTCCGACCGACGCCCTGGTGCTGCGACCGGCCGCCGAGGAGCCCCTCGCCGTGCTCCCATGGCGCGCCGAGACCTGGACCGGCGGCAAGCTGGTCGGCAAGTCGATCCGGGTCGAAGGCGGCGAGCTGGTGATCGATACCCTCCGGCTCGGCGAGCAGAAGATCGCCCTGGGCGACCTCCGGCGCGTCTTCAAACAGACGCCTTAGCCCGGATCGATCACCACATCCGCAGGCGAGGCGCCGCCATTCGTTGAGGCTGAGCAGGCGGCGGCAGGGATCGACCGCAGCCGATCCCGGCGGGTCGGCACCCACACCCTATCCCAACAGCCGCTTGCCCATGCTGACGCGCTCCTCGACGGCGTAGCCAAGCGCGCGGTAAAACCCCGTCACCGAGGCGTTCGCCGGGAGGACCTGCAGGTTGATCTTGGCGCAGCCGCGGGTGGCCAGCTCAGCCTCCGCATGCCGCACCAGCGCCGTCCCGATCCCGCCCCGCCGGTGCGCGGCAGCGACCGCGAGCGAGTACAACCAACCCCGGTGCCCGTCGTAGCCGGCCATGATCGTCCCCACGGGTTGCCCTCCGAGCAGGGCGACAAAGAACAGCCCATCGGCAGCCGCGACCTTTTGATCAATGGCGAAGCCGGGCGCGTTGTGGGCGCCGGCATAGCCGAAGGCGCTCTCCCACAACGCGATCACCGCCCCGCGGTGGGCGGCGTCCGCATAGGGCGAGATGTGCGCGAGCTCGTTCAAGTGGCCACGATGCGCGAGCGGCGACGCGACGCGCAAGCCGAGAATCGCTCCGACCTGGACGGCGGAGCTCCGTCTCCACCGCGGCCGGGACGGAAGGCAGGCGCCTTCACCGGCCGCCGAAGTGCCGCCCCAAAACCCAGCGGCAAGGGCGACCGGCAACCACCCGCCGCCCTCAAGCCACCGCCTCGCGGATCGACCGGAACATCTGGTGGCCCCAGCCGAGTTCGCCGTTCTCGCGCCAGTCGGGGTCGTAGTGGTGCGAGCGCCAGAGGAAGCGCTCCGGGTGCGGCATGAGGCCGAGCACCCGCCCGCTGGCGTCGGCGAGGCCGGCGATGCGCGCGCTGCTGCCGTTGACGTCGTCGCTGTAGGTCAGCGCGCCGAGCCCCTCGGCCACGTAGCGCTCGGCCTCGCCCTCGGGCGCGACGAAGCGTCCCTCGGCGTGGGCGATCGGCAGCTCGAAGTGGTCGGGCAGCCCCTGCAGGAACGGGTTGTCGGCGGCGCGCTTCTCCAGGCCCACCCAGCGGCACTGGAAGCGGCCGCTGGTGTTGTGGATGAGGCTGCCGGCGGGCAGCAGGCCGAGTTTGGTGAGGATCTGGAAGCCGTTGCAGATGCCCAGGGCGTAACCGCCGCCGTCGACGAAGCCGCGCAGCGCGTCGCCGAGTTTGCGCTCGGTCTCCAGCTGCGCCAGGCGCCCGGCCATGACGTAGTCGCCGTAGCTGAAGCCGCCGCTCAGCACGGCGAGCTGCGCCTTGTCCAGACCGGCGGGCGTGGCGCGGCTGATCGGCAGCACCTCGGTGGTGAAGCCGACCGCTTCCAGCGCGCGCGCCGTCTCGGCGTCGCAGTTGGTGCCGGGGAATTTTAGTAGAACGGCGTGAGGCAGTGTTTCCATCGTTTCTTTAGGTCCGCGAGCGGGGTGTCGATCAAAGTCTGCCCGCCATGGGTGAACCGGAGCTGTAAGGCATCGGCGCTCGTGCGCCCGACGCGCGCCACCGCGCTTCCGGCGAAGAGTTCCTCGGCGCGCGCGGCGTCGGCGGCGGCCACCTCGATCAAGATCCGCGACGGCGATTCGGCGAACAGCAACCCGGCGGGGGCCAACCCGGGCGCGGCGGGCACTTTGTCCAGATCGATCTCCAGCCCGGCCTTCATCGAGAAGCCCATCTCCGCCGCCGCGACCGCCAGCCCACCCTCGGAGAGGTCGTGCGCCGACAGCACCAAGCCCGCCTTCACCGCACCGTGGTAGGCGCGGTAGGTCGCCAGCGCCGCGTCGAGGTCCGTCTCCGGCACCTTCAGCCCCGCCAGCCCCTCGCTGCGTGCGAAGACGCTGCCGCCGAGCGCGCCGCAGGTCGGCCCGACGAGCAGGAGGACGCTGCCCGCGTGACGCAGGGACGAGCCCGTGACGTGGGCGGCGTCGGCGACCACCCCCATGCCGCTGATGAGGCAGGTGGTCGGGATCGACACCGGCCCTTCGTCGGTCTCGAAGTAGTTGTAGAACGAGTCTTTGCCGGACACGAACGGGGCCGAGAAGGCGTCCGCCGCCTCGGCGATGCCGCGGCAGGTCTCCACCAGCATCCCCAGCTCGCGCGGGTCCTCGGGGTTGCCGACGCAGAAGTTGTCGAGCAGCGCGATCCGTTCAGGGTCGGCGCCGCAGACCACGAGCGAGCGCACGCATTCGTCCACCGTCGCGCGCGCCATCGCGTAAGGGTCGGTCTTGCCCCACTCGGGGAGCAGCGACAGGCCGAGCGCCAGCAGCTGGTCGCTGCCGTCCACCCGCACCACCGAGCCGTCCTGCGGCGCGTCGCCGGCGGCGCCGGCCAGCGGCTTGAGCACGGTGTTGCCCTGCACCTCGTGGTCGTACTCGCGGATGATCGGCTCGCGCGAGCCGACCGCGAAGTCGCCGATCGCGCCTAGCAACGCGTTGGAAAGATCGACGCCAGCGACCGCGGCGGGGTCGAACGCCGCGGCGGGCGCCGGCTCGAACTCGGCCTTCAGCTGCCGGGTCGGCGCCTCGTGCAGGCGCGAGTTGTCGATCTCGCAGACCAGCCGCCCGTGGTGCCAGACCTTGAGAATGCCGGAGTCGTCGGACTCGCCGAGCTCGGTCAGTTCGGTCTCGTAGGTCTCCGCCAGCTCGCGCAGCTCGGGCAGGTCCGCCTCCTCGACCGCCAGCACCATGCGCTCCTGGCTCTCGCTGAGGAAGATTTCCCAGCTCGTCATCCCCGGCTCCTTGAGCGGCGCGCGGTCGAGGTAGAGGTGGCCGCCGACCTCGCTGAGCATCTCGCCGGCGGCGCTGGAGAAACCGCCGGCGCCGCAGTCGGTGACGAAGACGATCAGGCCGCGCGCGCGCGCCTCGAGGATGAAGTCGGCCGCCTTCTTCTCCTCGATCGGGTTGCCGATCTGCACCGCCTGCTGGTCCTCCTCGTGGCTCTCGGTGTCGAGCGCCGCCGAGGAGAAAGTCGCGCCCTTCAGGCCGTCGCGCCCGGTGCGGCCGCCGACGGCGATCACCTTCAGATCCGGGCGCATCTCCTTGTCGATGTCGCCGCGCGGGATGACGCCGGCCGTGCCGCAGAAGACCAGCGGGTTGTAGATGTAGGCGGGGTCGAACTGCACCGCGCCGCCGGTGGTCGGGATGCCCATGCGGTTGCCGTAGTCGCGCACGCCGCGCACCACGCCGCGCATGATGCCGAGCGGGTGGATGACGTCGTCCGCTTTGATCGCCGCGGGGTCGGTGTCGGGCGGCCCGAAGCAGAACACGTCGAGGCTCGCCACCGGCTTGGCGCCCTTGCCGGCGCCGAGGATGTCGCGGATGACGCCGCCCAGCCCGGTGTTCGCCCCGGCGTAGGGCTCGATCGCCGACGGGTGGTTGTGGGTCTCGAGCTTCAGGCACACCGCGCGCTCGTCGTCGAGCGCGATGAAGCCGGCGTTGTCGACGAAGCAGCCGAGCACGAAGCCCGGCTTGCGCCCCATGATGCGCTCGGTGGTGGCTTTGATGTAGGTCTTGAACAGGCTGTCGACCACCTCCTCGCCGCGCGGCCCGGAGTGCTCGATGCGCGCGCCGAAGATGCGGTGCTTGCAGTGCTCGCTCCAGGTCTGCGCGATGCATTCCAGCTCGACGTCCGTCGGCTCGCGGCGCTGCTCGGCGAAGTAGAGCTGCACCTCGAACATGTCCTCCGCGGACAGCGAGAGCTTCATCGCCGCGCTCAGCGCGGCGAGCCCGTCGCGGTCGAGGTCGCGGATCGGGATCTCGCGGTGGCTGGGGGGCGGGGTGTCAGGCGACGTTTCGGCCATCGGTGTCGGTCAGGGTCCAGGTGTGGATCGCGGGGTTGCAGATGTCGCGCACGAAGCGCGCGGCGGGCAGCTCGCCCTCGCCGAACAAATACACGCGCTGCGTGATCTCCAGCGCCTGCAGCTCGACCGCGCGCGTCCTCGCGCCGCGGTAGCTGGCCAGCACCGCCTCGCGCTCGAGGTCCAGCGCGCCGGGCTTCATCTTGTAGTCGAGCATCAACTGCCAGCCCGCCAGCGCCGGCGCGCCGCCGAAGTGCACGTCCTCGGCGAACGCATCCACCAACACCCGCCGCACCAGCGCCTCGGCATCCGCCTCCTCGCCCTCGTAGGTCAAGGTGTACACCCGCGTGCGGCGGAAGCTGCAGGCTTGGTCGAGCGGCGCGTAGAGCAGGCCGTCGGCCGTCCCGGGCTGGTCGTAGAGGCCGACGACTTCGGCGGTGAGGGTGGACATTGCGAGGAGCGGGAAGGTTGGAATGTGAAAGGGGCGGAAGGTCTAGTTGCTGGGCGCTGGGATGCCGTTGATGGCGACGAGCGCCTCGCGGAACCCGCGCGCGGTGTAGAAGGCGATCTCCTCCCGGCCCGCCCGCTCGAGCGCGGCGCGGACTGCACCGCCGTCCGCGGCGCCGGTGATGCCGTCGCGGATGGCGGCCATCTTCGCCTCTTGGATGGAGACGAATTCCGCCTCGACCTGCGGGTCGCCCGGCGCGCGTCCCGCCGCCTGCTCGGCGCGCAGGATCTCGACGAAGGGCACGCCCTGCGCCGCGGCCTCCGCCTTCGCCGCATCGACCGCCGCCAGCCACCCCGCGTGGGCGATGCGGTAGTAATCGCGCATCGCCTGCTTGTTGTAGTGCACCGCGATCCGGTCGCCGCCGTCCTCCAGCGTCGCCGTGGCGCGGAAGGAGTCGCTGTCGATGGTGTCGACGAAGACCAAGTCGTCCCCGTCTTTGGCAAATTCCCACTTCAAATCCCAGAGCCGCAGGCCGAACGACTCGACGAGCACCTTCAAAGCGTAGCCGCCCAGCAGCGCCAGCCGGCTCAGCTCGGCGAATTCCGCGCCGCCCAGGCCCGACATGTTGAAGGCCTCCTGGCGGGTGACGGCGCGGTCCTCGGGCTCGTACTTGCTGGTGAAATCGAGCACCGGCGCGGCGAGGTAGCGCCAAGGTTCCAAGGGCCCGCCAGCACCGAGTTCGGCCTCGAAGGCCGTGCGCTCGGCGGGCGCGAGCTTGAGGTAGCGCTTGTAGATCGACGAGGCGCTGGTGACGCCGAAGCGGACGATGCACTCGAGCGGCACGACGTAGCGGTCGCGCCCCTCGTAGCCGCTGTAGTCGAACAGCCGCCGCCCGAACAGCCGCAGCGGCTCCGGCTTCCGGATCGTGTAGCGGCGGACGATGTTGAACGGGCTCGGTGCGGCGGGCAGGCCGCCGGTCGAAACCGCACCCGTCGTCGCGTCGAGCATCCCCCCGTGGTGGGTGCGGGCCCCGCTTTGGCAGAGCCGCGGCAAGGTCCCTGCGGACAGCTCTTCGCGATACGCCGCCGGCAAACCGGTCTCGGCCCCGATCGCCTCCGCGACCTCCTGCCAAGTGTCCGGCTCGCCGAGCCGAGTGTAGAACACATGCCGGAAGACGGCGCGCGCGACATCGCTGCCCGGGATCTCGAAGATCGTCCCGACGTCGAACACCGAGCCTCCGGACGTCGTCTCCGTGACCATGTGCGCCTCGTCGCCCGGGATCGCGTACAGCCGCTGCACGGAGCCCACGTAGAAAGGCTCCCGCAGGGCGTCGAGGGGCACGGAGCGGCTCGGGGATGGGGCGGCGACAGCGTCGGGCGGCATCAATCGGGACTCGCGGCGAGCCTTAGGCGGCACCCCGGCCATGTCACGCGAAAATGTCCAGAGAGGCGAAGGAATCGCCCCCGTGGCATCGGCGTCCCGCCGATGTCCGCGCCGGGGGCGTCCCGCCTGCGGCGAGTGGGGGAGGCTCGCGCCGAGATGCAACGATGCGGTGCCCCGGAAAATCGCTTGGACACAGGAGAGGTCTGCCGCCTCCCGCACGCCGGTCGTTCCCTCTGGTCGATGTCTCGAAGGGAGCTGAGCCTCGACCTTGGAAAGTCGAACTACGCTCGAGGCGGAACCAAGAGCACCGGCCACCCCAATAACCACATTTCCCATAACGACCCAAGCCCGGAAACTTAACTTCGTGATGCCCAACGATCCCCTCCGCTAGACAACGCGGCTAGGTAACAATATCCTTACAAATCGTGGGGATACCCACAACTCTATAGTAACTTGTTCGCTCAAAAAATGGAATCACCCATAGTCTACGACAAGGCCAAGTATCATTCCGAGTCGGTCGAGACGGAGGGGCTGCCGGAAGGCCAGGAGTTCGTGCATACTGGATTCTACCTCGGCTGGCTAATTGAGAACGGCCTACTGGATGACGAATTCGTCGACGATTTTCTCGTTGAAGAAGTAGCGGCCTTCAAGGACAGGAAGCTCACCGGACCCGAGATTTACTCCCGATGCGATGGCGCACTCGTGGATGACATGCTGAACGACGACGGCAACGCGTTTTCGCAGCACTACTTTGACTTCCAGTCAGGGCAGTTTGTCGATGACTATCAGCGTGCCTTTTCGGTGGGCGGCGGTAATGACTTTTTCGGTGTCGAGGACACGTGGGAGAACTACGACAAGATCAAGGCGTTCTTTGATCGAGGTTTCTCCAAGTGGAACCGATCCAAAAACAAAAAGCCATGGCAGTTCTGGAAATAACCGGAGCGAACAAGACGCTGGACACCAAGACCTGACCCGCGCCGAGTTGAATCCGTCATGCCAGTTCGAACTTTAACCATGAAATCAACGCTCGCCCTCCGGTCAGGTCTGGGTCAGCTTTGACGTTCGCCCAAGAAGATCCCTGCGGTACAACGCTCTAATCCTGATCGGTCGGGCCAGATCAAATGTCCCGAAGGAATGCCCGACAAAGCTGGGTCAGCATCAATGCGGTCTCTCCTTTCTTCACCGGCAACGCTTCGCAGGCAATGGAGTAGCCTTCTAGGTATGGCAGGATCAAACTCGACATTTGGGTGGCGGATTCTTCATTGCGGCTAATGGGGAGAAACAAGCTCGTTAGCTTGTCGAACGTGACCCGGTAGTAGTCCACCAATTGCCGATGGATCTCGGAATTGCGCGCCGATAACGCCCACATCTCTCGAAGAATACGGCACATGTCACTGATCCCATCGGCGTGATCAACGTGATCGAGAAGCATGGAAATGAATTGGTGCAGTTGCTCCTCTGCCGATCCCTTCGGCGGAGTGTGCGTGTAGCCGTCCAGCATGCTGGTGCACTCCCCAAAATAGTGCTCCGCCAGCCCTGACATCAGAGACGCCTTGTCTTTGAAGTGGTATTGCAAATTCCCGAGGCTCATTTCCGCCTCTCCCGCAACCTTGCGCATCGTCAGTCCCTCAGTGCCGTGAGATTGCAAGACCTCGATCGCTGACCGGATGATCTGATCCTTGGTATTTCGGCCGTCCGTCATGATTAGAATTTTTGGGGTCGATCAGGTTTTCTTGGTTCGGTTCCTTGACACCCTAGGTCATGTGACCTAGGGTGTCAATTAGGTCACATGACCTAATTTACCTGAACCACAAAAATCAATGATTTCCGCACTGCGAACACCCGACGACTGTTTCGAGAACCTGCCCGGTTTTCCCTTTCAACCCCACTACATCGAGAACCTGCCCGGGTATGATGGGCTCCGAGGACATTATCTGGATGAAGGCGATCCAGACGCCTCCGAAGTCTTTCTTTGCCTGCACGGTGAACCGAGCTGGTGCTACCTCTACCGAAAGATGATTCCGGTCTTCGTGGACGCAGACGTTCGAGTGGTCGCACCGGATCTTATTGGCTTCGGCCGTTCGGACAAGCCAGTGGATGAGGAGACCTACACCTTCCACTTTCACCGCGACTATCTGCTGAGGTTGATTGAGGCACTTGATTTGCAGAACATCACTCTGGTGTGTCAGGACTGGGGTGGTTTGCTCGGGCTGACTTTGCCTCAGGACATGCCGGAACGTTTCAAGCGTTTACTCATCATGAATACGGCTCTCAATGTCGGAGAAGGCACGGGTGAAGCCTTCGCAGAGTGGAAAGCGCTGATTGACAGCGATTCGGATGTGCCGATTGCCGAGGTCTTCAGGCGTCACGCCCCGGGCATCAACGAAGACGAAGCGCAGGCTTATGAAGCGCCTTTTCCGACCAAGGACTTCAAAGCGGGGGTTCGGAAATTCCCGGCCCTCGTCGCGGAAACGCCGGATGTTCCGGGCGTGGAGACCTCTCGCAAAGCGATCCCCTTCTGGAGCGAGCAATGGGAAGGAGAATCGTTTATGGCAATCGGGATGCAGGACAAGATGTTGGGACCCGAAGTGATGTACTACATGAAGGACTTGATCAAAGGATGCCCGGAACCACTGGAACTTCCGGAAGCCGATCACTTTGTGCAAGAACAGGGCGAACTCGTGGCGATAAGGGCGCTCGACCACTTCGGCATGTAATGAGCCGTCCGAGCAGATCTGAGGAGAGCAGAACCATGAGAATCATGAATCTTGTTTTTCACCCTGACCTACAAGGGTCCCGGGTGAATCGTCGATGGAAAGAGCAACTGGAGGAGAGTGGCAAGGTGTCGTCGTCGAGGGATCTCTACGCTGAGTACCCTGACTTCATGATCGACGTTGAGCGCGAGCAGGAACTCCTTCTGGCGCACGACCGGATCATATTCCAGTTTCCCTTCTACTGGTATTCATGTCCGCCGCTCCTTAAGAAGTGGCTCGATGACGTTTTAACCTATGGTTTCGCCTATGGAAGCACCGGCGACAAGCTCAAGGGCAAGGATCTTCAGGTCATCACCTCGGCTGGCGGGGAAGAGAAATACTACAGCGGATTCGATATCTACGCGACGATCTACGATCTGCTTCGGCCATTTCAGCTGACAGCCAACCTTTGTCAGA
>JAUIGD010000543.1 GCA_030430255.1 Verrucomicrobiia bacterium | reverse complement strand
AAGTGCGGGGTGAACACGATCATGCCACCGAAGTGGAACTGGACGCGTTCGGCGAACTTCTCGATGTTCCAGTCGCTGCGGTCCTGCTCGTTGCCAACCAGGAACTTCAGGAGTTCAAGGCGCTCGAGGTAGTAGGTCAGGATGTGCTTGGGCGGGGCCTCGTCGGCGGCGTCCACGAAGAACGGCACGCCGTTTTCCTTCGCGATCGCAATCGCCCGCTCCATCGGAACCTTGCCGGGCTCGCGCTTGCCGAAGTGGCGCTCGGCGGCCAGGTGGTACACCATCGCCGTGTTCTCGTTGAACGCGGCGCGGTACTCCTCTTCGCTGTCCACCACCACAAACGTGCAGCCCGCCGAACGCGGCGCGTGGTCGTAGCCCTGGCGGTGGTTTTTCTGGATGATGACTTCGTTCTTGATGCCGGTGACGTCGGGCAGCCGGTGGATCTTCTCGCGGTCCGATCCGGCCATGCAGGCGGCAGTGGCGATGGTGGCCGCGCTGGCTGCGCCCGCGCTCACCAAAGCCGCTTCCACACCGATCAACTCGGCGATGCGCTCTCCGGCCTTCGTGTAGAGGTCGTAGAACGGCACGAAGGCGTTGGCGCCCTCGCGCATGGCGTCGGCCACCTCCGGCGGAATCACCGCACCGCCCAGTGCCGTCAGATAGCCCGCGGCGTCGATGATCGGCTCGATGCCGAGTTGTGCGAGGTAGGAGCTCGGCGCCGCGGTCTTCTTCGGCGCGTCGTTCGCGCAGCCGGCCAGGCCGAGCAGCGGAGCGGAAGCGGCGCTGGAGAGCCATTGCCGCCGGCTGGGTTTGCCCAAAAGTGTCTTTTTCATCGTCCTGTTTAGATCGAGAAGCCACCGTCCACCATCAGCACTTCACCGGTGATGTAGGAAGACTCGTCGCCGGCCAGAAAGTAGATGGCCGAGGCGATCTCCGACGGGTCCGCCGGACGCCCCAGCAGGCCCATCTGCGTCTGCTTGAGCGCATCCACCGAGCGACCTTCGTGGATCGCCTTGCGGATGTGATAGTCGGTGACCGTGAAGCCCGGGCACACAGCGTTAACGCGCACGCCGTCAGCCGCGTGGTCGACCGCCAGACTCTTGGTCAGGGAGACGATGCCGGACTTGGTGGCGTCGTAGAGCGGCATCTCCTTACGCGCCGCCGCGTGGTGCACCGACGACAGCAGCACCATCGAGCCGCGCCCCTGCTCAATCATCTTGGGCAGCGCCGCCTTGCAGCTCAGCGCGGTGCCCTTAAGGTTCACCGCCAGCATCTGGTCCCATTCCTCGGCAGAGGCGTCGATGACGCGGGTGAAACTGCGATGGGCGGCGTTGGCCACCAGGACGTCGAGGCGTCCCCAACGCTCATCGGCGACCCGGGCGAGGCGCTGACAGAATGCCTCGTCGGCGATCGAGCCTTCCTCAAAGACGGCTTCGGCGCCGATCTCTCGGAGCGTTTGCAGCGTTTTCTCGCCATCGTCGCCGGAAACGTCTCCCAGAACGAGTCGCATGCCCTCATGGGCGAAGCGGATGGCGCAGGCTTTACCGATGCCGGCTGCACCGCCGGTGATGACGGCGACTCGATCTTTCATGCTCATGGGCGCGCACTCCGTTATCGGCGTTTCGGGCGCCTTGCGTCAAGCCCTGCGCGACGGATAGTCTGAAGCGCCGTGCAGATTGTCGACCTGACCTACCCCATCGAAGAGACCCGGTTCCCCGACGCCCGCCCCGTCACCATCCGCGTCAAAGAAGTCGACATCCGCGAGAGCTACCGCCGCAGCGAGCTCGCCTTCCGCCCCGACCGCCACGAGCTCCAGTACTACACCAGCCGCCGCTGGAGCGAGCGCCCCCAAAAGATGATCACCGCGCTCGTCACCGACCAGCTTCGCCAGAGCAACCTCGTCCGCCAGGTCGACGAAGCCCTCGGCCAGCCGCCCACCGGCTACACCCTCACCGGCGAAGTCGAAGCCATCGAACAAGTCATCGGCGGCGACTTGGCATACGCCCGCCTCGCCATGAACTGGCGACTCATCCGCTACGCCGACGACGTCGTCGTCTGGACCTACCGCTTCGACCGTCGCCGCCCCGTCGGCCCCGCCGACGGCGCCGCCACCCGAGGCACCGTCCGCGCCATGAGCGAGATCCTCCAACGCAGCTTCGACGCCGCCCTCGACGACCTCGCCCTCTACCTCCAAGACCCCGAGACCCCCCGCCTCGCCAACAACCAGCCCCCCCCCGTCGTCCCCGGCACCGAAGCCACCCCCGACCCCATCGCCGACGTCATCCGCTACGACGCCGAGAGCGACCTCAACGACCTCGTCGGCCTCGGCCAAGACGACACCCCCATGGGCATCGGCTTCGGCGCCGTCTTCGTCCCCTCCCTCAGCAACTCCGACCGCGAACCCCTCGTCGCCGTCTACCCCCCCGACGGCAGCGGCGTCATCGCCGAAGGCCGCCCCGGCAAACGCATCGTGCTCCCCCCCGGCTTCTACGAAGTCCGCCACGGCGCCGGCGGCGTCGAGCAACAACACAGCGCCCGCGTCGAAGTCGAAGAAGGCCGCACCACCATCATCCCCCCCACCTGGGCCGCCCTCCAGGTCGACGTCGTCGACGAACAATTCGTCCCCTTCCGCGGCACCTACGAGCTCATTCGCATGGACACCCGCGAAGACTACGGCGTCGGCTTCGGCGCCGACGAACAGCAAGGCGAGCGCCCCCGCGTCTGGGTCCTCCCCCCCGGCCTCTACAAGATCATCCGCGCCGGCGGCACCTACCGCGACCGCGTCGACTTCGCCACCGTCCGCCTCACCGCCGGCGAAATGACCCGCTTCATCCTCGTGCAAGACCCCGACACCGAAGAGTTCCAAGGCGCCGGCGAAGTCGACCCCGGCGCCACCGTCGCCAAAGACCAGGCCTGGACCATCCGCGGCGTCATCGGCGCCAGCCTCGTCTTCAACCAGAGCGACCAGGTCGGCGTGCAAGAAGGCGAAACCTACGGCGGCAGCCTCTTCTTCGACGGCGCAGCCATCTACCGCAAAGACAAAAACCTCTGGCACACCCGCCTCGAGCTCGAAGAAGAACAGACCCAAGCCCCCGAAGACGACAACTTCGTCAACGAAGCCGACCGCCTCTACTTCCACACCATCTACACCTACGTCGTCGTCCCCTGGTTCGGCCCCTACGCCCGCCTCGGCCTCGAGACCAGCCTCCTCGACCGCGACCAGGCCTTCGAAGAGACCGCCGACCGCCAGGTCCTCGACACCGACGGCAACGTCATCCGCACCATCCCCGACACCGACCGCGTCAAACTCGGCGGCACCTTCGCCCCCCTCCGCCTCTTCGAAGGCGCCGGCGGCAACTTCCGCGTGCTGCGCCGCCGCAACGTCGAGCTCGACCTCCGCCTCGGCATCGGCGCGCGCCAGACCTGGGCCAACGACCTCATCAGCTACAGCACCGACAGCGGCACCTTCACCGCCGTCGAAGACAGCTACATCACCGGCGTAGAAGGCGCCGTCGTCGGCTTCGTGCGGTTGGAGCGCTGGATCACATTCAGCACC
>JAUIGD010000067.1 GCA_030430255.1 Verrucomicrobiia bacterium | reverse complement strand
CTTGTAGGCCGGCGCGTCGAGGTCGAGGTGGTCCGGGACCCCGTCGCCGTCGGTGTCGCCGCCGTTCGTGGCGGTCGCGATCTCGACGCTGTCCGGGATGCCGTCGTTGTCGTCGTCGAGGTCATCGCTGTTGGCCTCACCGTCACCGTCCGTATCGGTCTGCAGGGTCACCGTCGCGACGTCCGATTCGTAGCCGTCGTCCACCGTGTAGTCGAAAGTCTCGCTTCCGTCCGCCCCGGCGGCCTGGGTGACCGAGAGGGTGCCGTCGGCGTTGAGAGCCACCACCGTGCCGGAGTCCAACGTCACCGGGCTGCCCACCGCGATCGCCACCGGCGTTCCGGTCGCTGGGTCGGTGATGTGGGTGATGGTCAGGGTGTGGCCTTCGGCGTCGCTATCGTTGTCGCCCACCGGGTCGACCACATTTTCGCCGGGCGCGACGACGTAGGTATCGTCGTTCGCGGCGGGCGGGGTGTTGATCACCGGCGCGGTGATCGTGACATCGACGAACGCGATCGACGTCCCGCCGTTGCCGTCGGTCACCGTGTAGGTGAACGTGTCATCGGCGGGGTTCGTGCCGTCCCCGGCCAAGGTGATGGTCTTCCCATCGAGCCCGAGGGTCGCCGTGACGCCGGAGGCGAGGGTGACCGTCCCTCCGGGCGCGACCGGCTGGTCGAGGATGTGCGTCACCGTCAGGGGATCGCCCTGCAGGTCGTAATCGTTCGCCGTGACGTCGACCGCCTTGGCGATGTTCGTCGGGGTCGTGACGCTGTCATTCTCAGCGACGATGACGGTTTCGGCCGAACCGGCCTTGATAAAGACCCACGAGTCGTAGAACACGTCGAGCGTGTCCGCGACCCCGATCTTGATCGTGTTCGGCTGGCCCACGGTCACGTCGAAGGTGACCGGGATCGTGATGGTGAACCCGTCCATCTGGGTGTTGAACGCCGCCGCTTCGTTATTGCGGTAGATCGATGGGTTGGCGGACTCGAACCCGGCGGCGGTGTGCTCGGGGTTGGGGTCGGAGGCCGGGCTCCCAAAGGCTGGGTTGAAGTTCGCCGCGTCGTTGATCGTGTCGATCCCGAACGCCAGCCCGTTGGGCACCACCGCCTGATTCACCCCGTTGACGATGACCGCCATCGAATCGTTGAACCCGGAGTAGACGTACTCATTGTACTCTTCGGATCCGAAGACGATCTGCACGGTCATCCGGCCTGAGTCCCCCGCCGAAGCGCCGGGCGGGACATCCGGCGTGAAGTCGACGTTGAGGAAGCTCGCGTCGAACGTGTTCGCGCTCGAGAGGGCGTTGAAGTCAGGGTCGGAATCGATCCCGGGAGCATTCACACTGAAATCGAGCGCCGTGTTCGGGCCGGCCACCGAAGCGGCCGTCCCGGTGGAGAAGATCACCCCATCAGGGAAGGCGAGAACGTTCGCCCCGAAGCTGACCCCAGCCCCGGTGCTGAAGACCGCCGCCTGCTGGTTGCCGCCGGAGAAACTGACCGAGTTCGTCGTCACACCGTCGCCGAAGATCTCCTGCGCGAGACCGTTCGCACCCACCGCCCCGACGTCCGAGAGTGAGAGGTCCAGTGTGCCGAACCAGCCGGCGGGCGCGAGCGCAACCGCCTCGATCGCCCCCTGAGCATATTCCAGATCCCAGTCGCCACCGAGTCCGGCGTGGCCCGTCACATCGACCGAAGCAGCGACGTCGGCCCCGGTCTGGGCCGAGACCAGATCGATCAGCGCGCGGCCCTCGGGCGCTCCGGCGAGTCGGCATCCGTAGAGGAGCAGATCCCCGTCGTCCGACAACGCATCGCCGATGGCGGCGAAGTCCCCCACGTGCTGGGAGGCCACGCTGGCAGCATCGACAAGGGAGCCTCCGAACTCGAACGCGCCAGACTGCGCGTGGGTGAAAATGTGGATCGCATCGAGCCCCATCCGACCTTCGAGGTGGGCGGCGATCGCGGAGATCCCCGTCGCTCCCGCGTCGAGGACGCACACCTCGAGGCCCGGGGCGAGTTCGGCGATGAGTCCAGCAAGTTGCTCGCTGTCCGTTACATCGTTCGTGACAAACGCGATCTGGCCACCCTTCCCAGGAGACCCTTCGTACTCAGCCTGCGACGCCCCGGCGGTCGGCGGAAACGCCACGCCGATCGCCATCAGCCAAAAGCACGCGAGCAAGCGTGCAAATCCGAATCGAAACGAATTCGGCAGATGCAGTTTCATCCAATTCTGCTGTAAATTCCGTCCAGTCATACCTTTCATATTTCTAAATTAATGCTGAGCCAAGCAGCCCTCCGTTCGTGTGGTAATTTAAGTTTATTATGGCTTTTATATAAATCTAGTAAAATTTGACTGTATTTGGATGTTAATAATTGCAAAAACTCGCAAAAATGACTGGCATGAGTGCATGCCAGCCCGCTTCGCACACCACTCGACCCGTCGGATTGGGTATCGATCCCTCCGCCTCGGACGACGAATTGCCCCCGTGATCCCCACTCAGAATCGCGATCAGCGATCCTCGTCCGCCGCCAACTCCCGCGCCGCCACCTGCCAGTCCGGCAAATCGTCCGTGCCATCCGTCTCGAAGTAGGTCCGGAGCGACTGGAAGGCTTCGTTGAACGAGGGATGCTGACGGTCATCGCAAATCTCCGCGAAGACGGGGAGTTTGACCTCATCGATGCGCGAGTGGAGATCGGCGAGGAGAACGTCGAGCGCGGCCGGCTCCAAGGCCTCAGGCGCGAGGATCAACGCTTCCACGAGCGGGTAATCCTCGTCGGTGGCGATATTGGCGATGTGTGAGGTGACCACGTACTGCCGCTGGCTGCCTTTGTAGCGAGGGAGGCGCTCGATCAGTTCTTCGACCACGGCGCGGTCCGAAGCCGGAGCCCCGACCAATTCATCGAGGCTCAGGGATGCCAGATCGACATGGGTTTCGGGGACGCGCTGAATCGCCGAGACGGGTTCGGAGAGGCCCGGCCGCGATGCCGGAATCGCCTCCCCAGCCGGGGCGCCGTCCCCTTCGGCTGGATCGTCGCGGCGAATCCCCCGCCCATAGAACAGCAGACCGATCACGAGCACCCCGCCAGCCAAGAGCAACACTGCTGTCCGTCGCGAATTGGAATGAGGTGCGGACATGGGAGATGAAACTGATCTTGAACGTGCAGAAGGAAGGCGAGCGTGTGTGCGCCTCCAACCCCGGCGCGAACCCCGTCGACGAGCGCGTGTCCGATTGGCGCCTCTGGGAATTTACCGGAATGCCCCCGCATTTGCAAGGCACCCCGCGCCTCGCCCCCCCGGCGACGAATCGCGATCTGCGGGTCGAAGGTCGTCAGGCGAGCGCCCGCTGGATGTTCTCGACGTAGAGCGCGATCGCGTGCCGGGCGGCGACCCAATCGCCCAGGGCGCCCTGACGGCCAGCCCACCCCTCATTCCCCATCGTCGCAGATCGCCTCCACCGGGCAGTTCTCCAAGGCCTCCCGGGCTTAGTCGCCCTCCTCCGGAGTGCGCGGTTGGCGGACGACGACATGGTGGTCGCCCAGTTCCGACGGCGCAAAGATCGTGGGGGCGAAGTCCTCGCAGAGGTCGCAGTGGATGCATTCGTCGCTGACATACCAGCGGCCAGCGGCGTTGTCTGAATAGCGGTTCTCAATCATGAGCGCACCTTGCATGCTTGCTCGATGTGCGTGAAATTCATTATATTTACTATTTGATTCTTACAATGAATGAATTGATTGGCGCTTCCACCATCGACCTACACGCCCTCAAGCTCGTCTGCCTAGTCGCCCGAGCGCGGAGCTTCACCCGGGCCGGCGAGAAGGCCGGCTTGACTCAGAGCGCGGTCACCCGCGCCGTCCGCAACGTCGAGGAGCGGCTCGGGGTGTCGCTGTTCCAGCGCACGACCCGGAGCGTGAAGCTCACTCCGGCCGGCGCAGCCTTCGTCGGGCGTGCGGAGGCTCTGCTCAACGAAGCCGCCGACATCGGCCGGGAGATGAAGCAACGTTTCGGGCTCGCGAAGCGCACGCTGGCCGTCGGGCTCTCTCGCTCGGTGGGCGTCGGCTACCTCCCCGCGTTCTTCTCCCGGTTTCGAAGGGATCATCCGGAAGTCGAGATCACCGTCCGGGAGGGGGCGGGGGGAGAACTCCTCTCTGCGCTCAGGGGCGCAGAGCTCGATGTCGCCATCGTCACCGGCGGGGGCGAGGAACCCGTTGGCATCGACGTCTGCCACCAATTTAAAGACCGCTTTGTGTTGGTTTCACCACAGGGCTCGGGGATCCCATCCCGGCTCGGCAAAGCACAGCTGCGCGACCTGTCAGGCGCCACCTGGATCTCGCTCGCCCCCCCCTCAGCCAGTGCGGCAGCCATCTCGGATTGGTTCACCGGGCGCGGGCTGAAGCCACCCCGACCGAAGATGCGACCCGACAGCTTTGACCTGATCGTCAACCTCGTGGCTCAGGGTCTCGGCATCGCGATCGTACCCAGACGGGTCCTGCCGCTCTACGCCCATCGCAGGCCGGTCGCGGTGTCCACCTTGGTTTCCCCGCCTGAGCGGACACTCTGGATCGCCGCCAGGTCGATGCCCTACCGCTCTACCGCCATCGACCAGTTCGTCGCTTCGGTGCTCTTCTGACCTGCACTCCCTCCAGATGCGCAGCGCGGTTCCGCAAGAGACGATCGAAAGGCGGCCGCTCCCGCTCAGCGCCCTGAGATCTCGATCGCCCGCAGCTCCGCCAGCAGCTTCCGGTCGGCCTTTTGCAGCGCCCGATCACGGGTGAGGGAGGCGCTGGTCTTCGTGCAGACGAGGGCGTACGGGCTGCCCCTCTTCTCGACACGGTATTCCAAATCGAGCTGGTTGCTGTCGATGTAGCCGGTCAACATATCGCGCAAATCCTGCCGCGCCGGGAAGCGGGATGTTTCGGTGTCCGCCGATCCCATAAAGCGCCGAAAGACGACGAGGATCTTCTCGAATTCATCGCGCTGGTGACCGCCCCAAGACAGTACGCCGCGCGCCCCCTTCTTCTCCACCAACGCAGGCGGACAGAAACGCCGCCAGTCCGGGAATGCAGCGATCGCCTTCGCGTCTTCGGCTTCGAGCATTTCGACACAGTGGGAGAGAACCTCCGCCGCGAAAGATCCCGGCTTCGCGAACAGGCGCCGGAAGGACTTCTGCAGCAGAGCGGGGGCCAGCACTTCCCGCACGCGCGCCACATTCCCGCCGTCGAGCACCGCGCAGCGCAGCGCGTTCCGTTTCGCCTTCTCCTCAAGCAGGTACGAGGCGGCGATGGCGAGGTGCGCCCGCTCCGTCAAGGACACGCCCTGATAGCCAACATGCGGTAGCAGGGGGGCGAGTTCCCCCGCGATCTCGCTCGCGGCCGGGCCGTTCTCGCCGACGTTCTTGAGCAGGGCAGCGAGCAGGCGGAAGCGCGTGTCGGCGGCGCCGCGGAGGCGCGCACGCCGGACGTACTCCCTGCCCTCCCCCCCCACGGGCGCTTCCGGTGAAGAGCACAGCGCGACAACCCGCTGTGCACCGAGCACCCTGACCAGCGCCGCCAGCGTCCCGGTATCCGCTTGCGGCGCGATGGCCGGCAGCAGCATTTTCTCCGCCCGCGCCATCAGGCCCGCGTCTCCGCACTCGGCGATGCCGCGCGCCAGCGCAAAAAGCGTGCCCCTGTGCGCCTGTAGACCGCCAGCGGTGTAGCGCGCGACCTGAGGCTCGGCTGCACCAATCAAAGCCCCGCCCAGCGCGTGAAAGTCCGCGCCCCGTCGCTGCCTGCCGCGCGCCGCTTTGACCCATTTCCCCACCGACTCGCCGAAGCGATAGCGCGCCGTGATCCCCGGCTCGTCCTCCGGCCGCCACACCACAACGGCGGCGCGGCGGTACCAGTGCTCTTTGGTGCAGCCCGCGTTCCCCGTGTAACCTTCCGCGAACTCCTCGTCCGGCTCCCCTGCATCCGGGTCCGCGGCGGCGACCAAGCAAGAGCGCTCGATCGAATAGGAGCCGAGGGGCTCCGACCGATCCGCCGCGTCCCGCCAGTGAGTCAATGTCAACCCCTCCTCGATCAGGTCGCCCATCTCCCCAACGCCTCCCTCGTCTTCGTGATCGCTGGTGTCGGAATCGTAGCCATCCCAATCGTCCTCCAGTTGTCCGAGCTGGTAGAGTTCACACAAGGCCAACCGCGCGATCAGCCCACCCGCCTCCGCGGCCTCCAACAGCGCCGCCGCGCGCAACCGGTCCGCCCCCTTCAAGCCCGCGACAGAAAAGCCCTTCTCTGGGTATCGGTGGTCCAGGAGGATCACGTCGAGGTCGCCGGGTCTCGCCCCCGCCAACCGGCACAGCGGCCCGATCAGCCCCTCCGCCCGCTCGCCCGGCGCGAGGTTCAGCCGCTCCTTGCGCGACCTCGGGCGGGTCAAATTGTAGACCAGGCAAAGACGGTAGCCGCTTTTGACCGGGCGCACCTCGTGCTCGCAGTCGGCGAAGAACGCCGCATATTGGATCGACTTCAGCCTGTCTTCCGCGTCGAAGCGGAAGCGCTCCTCGCGCCCCGCGTGGCGGACGCGCAACTCGCCGCCACTGTGCCGCGACGGCAGCACCACGACCAGCGTGCCGAACATCGCGGCCAGCTTTTCGGTGTCCCGATGCGGCTTAAAGTGCCCGCCCTTCCCGTAGAGCAAGAGCTTGTAGGGCGTCGCTTTGACCTTTCCCGCGACGCCGAAAGCCTCGCCCACCGACGCGGCGATCCCATCGACCATCGCCCCCCACGCCGGGTTGGCGATGTCGAATTCCGCGGCATCGATCTGCCGGCAGCGGCGCACGTCCTCGTCGCGGACCGTCGTTTCGCCCTTGCCGTACGGCGCCGCCTCCCCGGCCGCCTCGATGGCCGGCACCTGCGCGGCGGAGAGCGGTAGCGCCAGCTCCTCGCCCCCCGCCAGCCTCAGCTCCGGGAAGATGAAATCCCGCACCCCGCCCACACAGAACGCCCCCGTGCCAGTCAGGGACGAGAGCACGTCGAGAAGTTCACGGGCAGGTGCAGCGGCGCGAGACATGCAGGTGAACCTAGCCAAGGCCGGCCTCCCGGAGCAAAGAGAAAGCGCATGGATCGGAGCAGCCGGTCTTGTCGCGGATCCATGCAAGACGTCTTCCGGAGGTGCAAGCCGCGGTGGACGGTGCGGGCGATTGGCGGCCGGGGTTCACGCATCCTCTCGACCGCCTCGAGCTTGGAAAAATGATTGTAGAAACAGCTGGATTGAAGATCATCTCGCCGGTTGCACCTGATTGAAAACTGAGGCTGTAGGGTGGAGATAGGTTACTCGGCCTTGGTCGGCATCAGAGCGAGGAATTGTAATCATTGAATGACCTCGGCCGAGTTCCTACTTATGATGCCCGTTGATCTTCTGAGCTGCCGCCGCCCTTAGCCGAAATAGTAGAAGTGCCAGGACGCGCAGCAGGCGGGGTGTCCCGCCGACCGCGCTATCGTCGCGGGGCTGACGAGAGGATGGATTACGTCAAGTTCGGGAACGCGCGGGCAAGGGGACTTCGGCCTCGCTCCAAAGGGTAATTTACCCCCCATTCAGGAACTCCAAAATCCCCCGCGCCCCGCGTTCGCTGATGCCGCGGACCTCGGCGATCTGCTCTGGGGTCGCCTTCTTCAGGCGCGACACCGAGCCGAACTTGCGCAGCAGCTCGGCCTTGCGCGCGGCGCTGACTCCGGGGCAGTCGTCGAGGATGCTCTCCTCCACCCGGCGCTTCATCAGCAGCTGGTGGTAGCCGTTGGCGAAGCGGTGCGCCTCGTCGCGGATGCGCTGCAGCAGCCGCAGGGCGCCGGTCTCGTGCGGGAGCCGCAGCGGCGCCTCCGCCCCGGGGCGGAAGATCTCCTCGCGCTGCTTCGCCAGGCCGATCACCGGCAGCTCGCCGAGCCCCAGCCGCCGCAGCTCCTTCAACGCCGAACTCAGCTGGCCCTTGCCGCCGTCCACCACCACGAGGTCCGGCAGCCGCACGTACGGCGCGGCTTTGCCCTTGCCGCCGCCGGACTCCGCCTCCGCCTCGGCGCCGAGCCGCCGCAGGGCGTCGAGCGGCGCCTCCTGCGAGAACTCCGCCTCATCGGCACCCGCCCGGCGCCGCCCCTCTAACAAAATTCTGGAGTAGCGCCGCCGCACCACCTCGGCCATGGAGGCGAAGTCGTCCTGCCCGCGCACGGTCTTGATGCGGTAGCGGCGGTAGTTGGCGTTGTCGGGGACGCCGGCCTTGAAGCGCACCATGGAGGCGACGATGTGGTTGCTGGAGATGTTGGAGATGTCGAAGCACTCCATCACCATCGGCGCCGACTCCAGACC
This sequence comes from Verrucomicrobiia bacterium, assembly GCA_030430255.1. GTDB lineage: Bacteria > Verrucomicrobiota > Verrucomicrobiia > Verrucomicrobiales > DEV007 > JAUIGD01. Next base: position 11,408 of record JAUIGD010000067.1, on the reverse strand, counting down.
GAGCGCGTCGCGCAGCTCCTCGACGTCCGCCAGCGGGTCGATCCCCTCCCCCAGCGGCGCGCCGCGGCCGCGGGTGAAGCGGCGCGCCGGTTGCAGCGTCTTGCGCAGGCTGTCGAGCATGTCCCGGTAGCGCGCCGCACCCTCGAAGTCCTCCCTCGCCGCCGCCTCGCGCATCGCCTCCTCGATCTCCGCGACGCTCTCGCGCCAGCCGCCGTCGAGGAACGCGCAGGCCTCCTCGACGCGCGCCGCGTACTCCTCCGGCGACACCTTGCCGACGCAGGGGGCGCTGCAGTTGCGGATGACGTCGGCGTGGCAGTGCTTGTAGTCGGCCTCACCCGGCTTCCGCGGCCGGCAGGTGCGCAGCCCGAAGCGCCTGTTGATCCAGTCCAAGGTCGTCCGTAGGGCGCCGCTGTGGGCGAAGGGCCCGAAGTAGCGCGCCCCGTCCTCGCGGCGCACCCGCACGAGCTGAAACCGGGGCACCGGCGCGCCGGCATCGACCTTGAGCAGCAGGAAGCGCTTGTCGTCGCGGAAGCTGACGTTGTACTTCGGCCGGTATTCCTTGATCAGCTTGCCCTCGAGCAGCAAGGCCTCGGGCTCGCTGCGCACCGTGTGCGTCTCGAAGTCCCAGATGCTCTCGATCAGCGCCCTCGTCTTCAAATCCGCCCGGGTCCGCCGCGAGGGCGCGAAGTAGCTGGAAAGGCGCTTGCGCAGGTCGCGCGCTTTGCCCACGTAGATCACCCGCCCCAGCCGGTCGTGCATCAGGTACACGCCGGGCTTGTGCGGCACCTCGCGGAGCTTGGCCGGCAGATCGACGGGCTGGCGTTGAAAGTCGCTGCTCAAAAGAACCGTATCGTAGCCCCAACGCGCCCCGTTTCCACGCCGGGCGCGGCTTTGAGGACAAATTGTTCATCCATCTGGAATTTGAAATGCTCCGAAACTCATCGAACCTAGCCGTTCTTCGGCGGCGCTCCCTCCCGCGGAGGAGCGCCCCGCTCCGCCACCCAATGCGACCTCTCCGACGCCTTACCCTCCAGCTTTCCCTCGCCCTCGGCGCGGCGGCCACCGCCTTCGGCCAAAGCGAGGCTGACGCCGGGGATGCCCCCGCCTCCGGTCTGGCGGCCCCCGGGGGCGACCTGAGCATCATCGACATCGTCAAGCAGGCCGGACCGCTGGTCTGGCCGCTCATCGCCCTCTCCGTCGCCGCCGTCTTCCTCATCATCTTCTACGTCCTCACCATCCGCCGCGGCGCGGTCGTCAGCGACCGTTTCATGAACTCCGCCGACGCCCTGATCCGCAAGCAGGACTACCTCGGCCTGCTCGCCGTCTGCAACCGCCAGGACGAGTGCATCTCGCGCATCACCGCCAAGACGCTCGACTTCGCGACCAAGAACCCCACCGCCTCCTTCGACGAGGTGCGCGAGGTCACCGAGGCCGAGGGCTCGCGCCAGGCCAGCATCCTCCACCAGCGCATCCAGTACCTCGCCGACATCGGCGCCGTCGCCCCCATGGTCGGCCTGCTCGGCACGGTCTTCGGCATGATCAGCGCCTTCCGCGAGATCGCCCAGCACAGCTTCGTCGGCTCCAAGCAGACCGGGCTCGCCAGCGGTGTCTCGGAGGCGCTGCTGACCACCGCCGGCGGGCTGATGGTCGGCATCCCGGCGCTCATCTTCTACTCCTTCTTCCGCGGTCGCGTGCAAGGCCTGATCGCCGAACTGGAGGCCGCCTCGACCCACATCATGGCGCTCCTCGCCGCCCAGTACAAGCGCGCCACCTCCCGCGCCGGCGCCGGCGGCAACCGCCCGCGGCAGTCGAAATACAACCTCGACGACAAGCACGAAGTGCAGGGTGTCTGACGCGACCCAGCCGCGCCCGGCCCGGGGCGGCGCCGCCCGACGATGAAGTTCCAGCCCCAGTTCGGTTCCGAGCGGACGACGATGCAGCTCGCGCCGATGATCGACATCGTCTTCCTGTTGCTGATCTTCTTCATCGTCCTGTGGAACTACGCCCGCTTCGAGACCGAACTCGATATCTCCGTGCCGGCGGCGTCCGCGGCCGAGGAGCCCGACCGCAACATCGGCGAGATCGTCGTCAACATCGACAAAGAGGGGACTTTCATCGTCGAGGGGAAGACGCGCTCCGAGGCGCAGCTGCTCAAAATGCTGCTGGACATCTCCGAGGCTTACCCCGACCAAGCGGTCATCCTCCGCGCCGATCAGAACACCGCCCACAAACACACGATCCGTGTCTTGAACCTCTGCAGCCAAGCGAAGATCTGGAACATCTCTTTCGCGACCCAGCCGCCGGAGGCAGCGGCTGCCGGCGCCCCGCCCGCATGAAACGCCTCGCGATCCGCCCCCTCACCCGCCGGCTACCGGCGGCAGCCCTCGCCGCCGCCCTGTCGCTCGGTCTCGGCACCGGCCCGTCCGGGGCGCAAGACGTCCGGCCCGCCGAGCCGGTCGCCCCACCGACCACGCCGGCCGGCGGCAACCTCAGCCAGCAGCCGGACAAGAACCTCTTCGAATACGCCGACTACGTCTACAGCCAGAAGCAGTGGAACCTGGCCGCCAGCCAATACAAGCGCTACCTCGAGCGCTTCCCCGGCGGCGCCGACGCCGCCGCCGCCTGGTACCGGCTCGGCGAGTGCCACTTCAAGGGCGACGACTCGGTCGCCGCCGAGCAGGCCTACCTGCAGGTGATGCGCAGCCACAAGGAGAGCGCCTTCGGCCCCGCCGCCGCCTACCGGCTCGCCACCCTCTACTACGCCCGGCAGAACTACCGGGGCGCCAACCCCTACTTCGAGATCGCCCAGAGGCGCTCCGAGAAAGCCGCCATCCAACTCTCCGCCGCCTACTACCGCGCCCATTGCCTGCGCGAGCTCGGCATGGAGAAGGAGACGATCGAGGCCTTCCAGGCGGTCGCCGATTTCGAGGGCATCGACCCCGAAGCGAACCCCTACATCGACGCGGCGCTCCAATCGATCGCCCGCCTCACCCAGAAATCGGGCGACAAAGCCGGCGCCATCGCCGCCTACGAAAAACTCGCCGAGACCACTCGCCGCACCGACTTCAAAGCGGAGGCCCTCGTCAAATCCGGGCTGCTGCACAGCTCCCTCGGGGACGACGAGGCCGCCGAGGCCGCGCTGTTGGCCGCCCTCGACCTACGTGGCGGCGACGAATGGAAGCCCGACGCCCAGTTCCACCTCATCAGCCGCTACTACGTCGCCGGGAAGTACAACGAGGCGACCGAGATCTACCGCAAGGGCGCCTTCGCCATGGCCGACGAACTCCGCTCCAGCATGCTGCTGATGGTCGGCAACGCCTACCGCAAAATCGACCGCTTCCGCGAAGCCGTCGATGTCTACTTCCTCCTCCGCGAACACTACCCGGCCACCCGCGAGGCCGCCGAAGCGGAGTACTACAAGCTCATCTGCTTCTACAAGATGCGGAACCCGAACCTGCCGGAGTTCGTCGACGACTACATCGACTGGCAGTCGCGCCGCAACGCCTCGGACAAACACATCGACATGGCGCGCCTCCTGAAAGCCGAGCAGCTCTTCACCAACGGCGTCTTCAATGCCGCCGGCGCCACCTACGACCAGATCCGTGTCGCCCAGCTGCCGGAGTCGCTGCGCTCGGGCACCCTCTACAAACGGGGCTGGGCCCACACCGAAGCCGGCAACCACACGCTCGCGGTCCGCGCCTACAGCGACTTCCTCGAGGGCTACCCCGATGACCCGCGCGCCGCCACCGCGCTCGCCAAACGCGCCATCAGCTTCCGCTCGGTCGACGACTACACCTCGGCGCTGCGCGACTTCGAAAAGATCATCTCCGACTTCCCGGAGTCCGACGCCGCCGAACTCTCCTACCAACAGGTCGCCCTCATCAAAGGGCAGCAGCGCGACAACAAGGGCATGATCGAGAGCTTCTCCGCCCTGCTCGAGAAGTACCCCCAGAGCAAGGCTGTCCCGGAAGCACACTTCTGGATCGGCTGGGGCCAATACGAGGAGAAGGACTTCGCCGCCGCCGCCGAATCCCTGCGCAAAGCGCGCGAGCTCGACCGCGCCACCTTCTACGAGCGCGCCACCCTGCGCATCGTCCTCTCCGAGTACTCCCAACAGAAGGTCGCCGCCGTGCGCTCGGAGATCGAGGCCATCCCCGACGGCACGGCGATCGCCATCCCGCCCCAGGTCTACCTCTGGCTCGGGGTCAACCTCTACGACGCCGCCGAATACACCGCGGCCGCCACCTACCTCTCCCGCGCCGTCAACCACGCCGACCCCGCCGCCACCCAACCCGTCATCTGGAAACGCCTCGGCGAAGCCCGCCTCTACACCGGCGCCGCCGGGACTGCCATCGAGGCCTTCGACCACTACCTGGAGAGCCGCCAACCCGCCACCAACCGCGCCCGCGTGCTGCACGACAAGGCGGTCGCCACCCTCGTCCTCGGCGAGCCGCTCGAGGCCGAGAAGATCGTCGAGGAAGCCCTCAGCCTGCAGCCCCAAAGCCGCGTCTACGGCCAGCTCTGCATCCTCTGGGGCGAGATCGCCCTCCGCGCCGATGAACCCGAGCGCGCCGTGCAGCGGCTCGTCAAACCCACCTACGCCATCGATGACGAGGAGATCACCCCCACCGCACTCTACAAGAGCGCCAAGGCACACGAGGCGCTCGGCCAGACGGAGAAGGCCGCCGAACTCCGGGCCCGCCTGAAGGAGCGCTTTCCGTCCTACCGCGACGACCGCGACGCCATCAAAGGCCTGCCGGCGGAGGCTTGAGCTTGCCGGCGGCAGCACCGCAGATCAATTTTCTGGGCTAAGATCGCCGCCGGCGACGCGTCTTATCTTGAGGGGCGAACCCCGCCGCCCTCGACCTCGACCCGAAACGACCCGACCATGCCGTTGCGCCCCCTCTTTCTCGCCGTCCTCGCCCCGCTCGCCGGAACCTGGGCGGCACCCGCCGCCACCGCTCTCCCCGACCCGCCGGACTTCCTGTCCGCCGCTCAGCTCACCCCGGTACGCGCCTTCGAGAGCGCCCTCGAAGAGAGCGGCGCCGCCCACGGCGAATACATGGGCACCCTCAACGAGCGCTACATCGGCGCCCTCGCCAACGCCAGGGAGCGCATGGTCAAGATCGGCGCCGCCCGTGCCGCCACCGCCCTCGATAGCGAGATCGGCCGCATCCAGGCCGGCGACACGAGCCGCTCCCCCGACATCGACTCCGCACCGGATTACGTCCGCGAGATGCGCGGCCAGTACGAGCAGTACCTCCAGCGCATCACCGCCCTGCGCAACAACCGCGACGGGGAAGCCCGTTTCGTCCTCGACGAAGCGCTCGGCGAGCTGGAGTCCGAACTCACCCGCGCCGACGAGATCGACAAAGCCATCGCTCTGCGCGACTACCGCCTCGCCCTGACCCGGCCCCCCGCCCCGCCGGCGCCGCCCGAACCGGAACCGGCACCCGAGGTCACCCCGCCGACCGAACTCCCGCGCCCCCCGCTCGCACCCCGCCCCCCGCTCGTCCCGATCCCGGCGCCAGCTGAACCCGAGGCCACCCCGCCGGCGCCCGACGAGGCCACTTACGAATACGGCCAGTACGACCACATCCCGCGCGCCATGACCTCCGAGGAGCGCGCCAAGTACGCCGACCACATCGCCAAGCCCCCGACCCGCCAAGGTCAAGTCTACCCTGTCATGCTCGACAGCATCCGCCGCGGTGAGGTCAACGAGATCGAGATCGCCAAGATCAAGAAGTGGGGCGCCGCGCGGCCGCAGATCTACAAGGGCCAGCCCGTCTGGACCGCCACCGTCACCTACCCCACCATCAGCCTCTTCGGCACCTTCGATACCGAAGGCATGGCGATCATCGACGGCGATCGCGTCCTCGACTGGATCTACACCGGCTCCGGCCAGGAAATCCCGTAGTCGCCTCGCGACGGAGCGGGCCGGACGCGGGGACGCCCCCGGGCACGGACATCGGCGGGACGCCGCGCTGATGCCACCGATGGCGCTCCGGCGGCGGTTTCGGCGGCCCTTCCGCCGCTACAGCAACAAGTCCGGCGGCAGCGGCTCCGGCCGCACCGGCAGCGGATCCACCCACAGGGTCGGGTCGCGATCCCATGTCCTCATCCCATACGAATCCCGCTCCGTCGCCCCGCCGTCGTCCACCACGTCCCAGCCGACCGACCAGACCACACCTCGCTCGCGGTCGTAGCGGAACGCCTTCTCGTCGTACGGGTCGAGCGGAACGGCGTCCAGGTAGTCCGGTACCAGATCCATCAAGGCCGTGGGCAACGACCCCCGATCGCGCCGGTGGCGCACCAGCGCGATCTTGATGCGCAAGGCCCGGCGCATCGCACGGGCGTTGTCCGCCGAGCGGATCGCCGAATCGGACAAAGGGATGATCCGGCTGAGCGCCAAGGCCCCACAGGCGTTGCTGCCGAAGCGGGACCCGCCGTCGAACCCGCAATCAGACAGGCTCGCCTCCGGTCGCTGGTGTGGCGCTTTCCCCGCCCACATGATCGCCTCCCGAAAGGATTCGGCCGCACGATTGATCGTGCGGTTTTTGCGGTAGAGAAGCGCGGTGGGGCAATGGTGCGACCCCACCGCGTCCCAGAGTTCGTCGCTCTCCAGCAGCCGCTTGGTCAACCAAAACTCCGTGCGAAACACCCGCTGCAGAACCGCGTTGGACGGCTGCTCGGCCAGCAGAGCAGAATCCAAAGCGCGGAGCATTGCATCGTCTGGCACCGAGGAAACGACCTGTTCCATCGCCGCCTCCATCGCTCTCACAGTCCAGAGCGCGTTGTGCCAATCCAAGAGGGTGAAACTCGCCTCCAACATCCGATCCCCGAGCCGATGGCCAACCAGCAGCGCCTCCACCGCCTCCTCGTCGCGCCCCTTCCGGTAGGCATCGAGGGCGTCGATCTTGAGCAGCCTAGCGAGATAGCGGATCTCGGAGAGATGCGCAAGGTCGTCTACCAGCCAGTCGCTCACCGGCAACCGGAACGGCCCCAACGCATCGGCCGTGAGTGCGCCTTGGATCGCCTCCGCATTCGCATCGAGAACTCGCGTAACCGGCTCCTGCAGCCACGGCAACTGCCCGTCAATCCGCTGATTGAAATGGTGTCCCTCCCAAACCTCCTGCGAGTAGACCAGCCTGTCTGTCAGTGAACACACGCGCTGCCATTCGGCGTACACCGCACCGGGTTCCGGCGCATGCGGCGGTTCCAGATCGCTGAAATCATCCAGCGGGTCGTCGCGGAAATAGAAATACCCAGGGATCGCCAACACCAGCACCACGATCCCGCGCCGAACCCAACGCTTGTGTCTCGGCCTTGAAGCCTTGGTCTCGGTCGCCTCCGCCATCACCCGGAGGATTGGGCGCCGCCGCGCGCAGGTAAAGGCGAAACCGTCTCCCGACCGTGCGACGCGTTGCCTCGTGAAATGGACACCGAAGCAGGGGGATGAGCCGCCGACCGGGAGTGCCTTTGCCTGTGGTGCAGGCCTCGCCCGGATGGCGCTAGTTTAAGCCGAATCTTCGACGGATTGAGTCGGAAGATGGGGATCGATGCCCGCTCGAGGAGACCCTGGCTGCTACCGTTGCAAGCGCGCCGAAGTGCCCCGCCGAGTCGCGTCCGTAAGCTAGCCCGGATCGATCACCACCTCCGCAGGCGAGGCGCTGCCATTCGTTGAGGCTGAGCAGGCGGCGGCAGGGACCGGTGAAGCGGCTGGGTGAACACCCTGCCCGAGCCGGTCACCACGCCAACGCCCTCAGCCTCAACGAGGGCAAGCCGCAGCCCGGAGCTTGGTGAGCCGATTCGGGCTAGGAGCCTGTCGGATTGCCCGTTCCGGCGCGAATCGCTCTAGAATTTGCCCAAATCGCCGCGCTGTCTCGTCGCTGATCCAGCCCACGGGCGCTGGGGTCATCGAACAGCGGAGGGCTCCGGAGACGCGGACCGCGGTGAGAGGCCCATCGCGTTGCCCAGGGTGACAACTCAGGGGAGTCGAGGGCAGTCAAGGCGGTGTGTGGAGATGGCCACCAGCCCTTCCAGGGGAGTGCGGTGCCATCCTGTCGCGCGCAGCGCCGGAAGGACCCCGCGCTGAAACCGGCGCGCCAAGCCACCGGGACGTCTTCGGTGGCCTGCCGGGCGCGAAGCGGGCGGGGAAGGAGACACTCGCCTGCGGATTGGGCAATCGATCCAAGCGATGGGGTTCTCAAAATGGAGAAATTCACCCCATTTGATTCCAAAAATTGCAAAATTCTTTTGAACTGTTGTTTTTATGGTTCATAATTTTTATTATGAAATTTCAAGGCGCCGTCATCTCCCCGATTCACCGCTCCGCTCTCGCCTGCTCCATCGGTGCCGCTTTGATCCTGCTCGGCACGTTCCTTCCCAGCCTAGCTGTGACCACGGAGTCCCTGTCCTCGGAGATCGCCGGACTGAACAAAGCGATCACCGCCTACAAACGCGCCGGTGGCACCTTCTCCGACCGCGACGATGTCGAACTGGTCGTCTCGCGCCTCCGCTACGCCAGCCAAGCCACGCCCGATGGCGCGGCCTTGCACGAACTCCAGCGCGCTCCCGTCTTGAGGAAGGCGGCGAATGGCCAGCCATGGGCAATTTGGAACCCCCAACGGCAACGGTTCGAACTCGGCCGCGGCACACCGCCCGAAGACGAACCCGTCATCGTCGCCTTCGCGGACAGCAGCGCTGGCTCCCCGATCACCAGCGACACCCTCCCCACCTCGCGCGCCGCCTACGCCCCGATCGCCGCCCCGGCGGGCGTCCCCGCCCAGCTCGCCGTCGCCGGGTTCGCCCCCGCAGCGCCACCCGCCGCCACCATCTCGACCCACGCGAGAACCCGCATCTCCGCCGCGAGCACGGCGGCGCCCCGCCCGCGCCGGCCCAACATCGAGAGCTCCTTGCCGGACAACCCGCTCCAGTACCAACTCGACCGCCCGGTGGCTTCCCATCCGGGCGGGCGGCTCCCGCTCGCCGAATTCACCGACCTCACCGTCACGCTCGCGAACCCGAACGGCGAGCTCGGCGCCATCCAGATCCGCATCGACTCCGCCCCGTGGGGATCCTACCAGGGTGACGAGATCCCCATCGCTCCGGGCACCCAGATCCTCGCCTACTGCGAATCCGCCGCACCGGAGATCTGGGACGACAGCGGCCCGCTGCTGATCGGCTTCGAAGCCGCGCCCACCCCACTCCCGCTCACCTTCACCGCCTCCGGTCGGCCCATCCCGGTGGCGGCGCTGGCCTCGCCCGAGACGGCGGCGCCGTTGCTGCCCGTGGTCGGCCTCGAGGACGGCCACGGCATCCCCATCGCCATGGTGAGCGGCGAGCATTTCAAAGTGCGCTGGACCTGCGACGGCAGCGACCCGCTCGACAGCGAGACCGCCGGCGAGATCACCGACTTCGCCGCGGATCTCGCCGACTACCCGCTGCCGCTCCACCCCTCGATGTGGCCCACCTCCGAACCGATCATCACCCTGCGCGCGATCGCCGTGCCCGCACCGGGCACCCCGCTGCTGGCCTCGGAAGAACTCCAGCTCAAGGTGATCCTCGCCACCGAAACCGAAACCCCGGGGCCGGCGTCCCAGGGCGGCGCCGAACTGCTCGATTGGTACGGTGGCAGCGACTCGGCCCGTCCCTCCCACCAAGCTTCGCTCTGAGGCGCACGCTGCGCGCCGCCGATCCGAACAGGGCCTCTGTCCGCAGAGTAGGCCGCGGCCGAGACCGGCGGAGCGGCTCGGTGAACACCCCTGCCCGAGCCGCCCCCCACGCGGACGCCCTCGGCGCCCACGAAGGCAGGCTGCAGCCCGGAGCTGGGTGAGCGATCGGGGCAAGGTGCGCGACACGCCCTCCCCCATCTGCGCCAATCGATGCGTTCGGTGCCATAGCGGATGGCGGGCGATCCGCGCCCCACCATGCGCCTTGCCTTGCGTCGAACCGGGGGGCTACACTGAGGAGCACTCCCCCGAAAATGCCCAAGATTCCCCACCTCCCCGCGGCGGCGACCGCGCTGCTCCTTGCCGTCGCCACCCCAGCCGCCCCTGCTGCTTGGCGGATCAGCGAGATCGTCGCCGACAGCGATGGCGCCCTGCTCGACGAAGACGGCCAAGCCAGCGACTGGTTCGAGCTGCACAACACCGGCGCCGCCCCAGCCTCCATGGCGGGCCTTTTCTTGACCGACGACCCCGACCGGCCCGCGCAATGGGTCTGCCCGGACGTCGAGGTCCCGGCCGGCGGCTACCAGGTGGTCTTCGCCTCGGGCAAAGACCGCGCCGTCGCGGGATCGGAGCTGCACACCAACTTCTCGCTCTCCGCGGGCGGCGAGCACCTGACCCTGCGCGCCGCCGATGGTTCGGTGCTGGCGGGCTTCGAAGCCGGCTTCCCGCGCCAGTTCTGGGGCACCTCCTGGGGCATCGGCACCAACGCCGCCACCGAGGATGTCGAACTCGTGCCCTGGCCGACCGCCGCCCGCTGGACGGTGGCGAGCGACCTCGGCGGCACCGTTTGGGCGGAGCAGGGCTTCGACGATATCGGATGGAACGCGGCCCAGACCGGCATCGGCTACGGCTACGACTTCCCGAACTTCATCGGCGCCGGCGGCGACACCCAGTCCGCCATGCAAAACATCGCCCCGGGCGCCTACGTACGGATCGCCTTTGAAGTCGAGGATCCGGCCGCCGTGCAGGCGTTGACCCTCGACCTCTTCTACGAGGACGGCTTCGCCGCCTACCTCAACGGCAACCCCGTCGCCTCCGGCAACGCACCCGACACGCTCACGCACGACTCCATCGCCAACAGCGGCCGCGAAGTCCGCGCCGGCGATGCCATGGAATCGTTCGACCTCGACTTCGCCGGCCTCCTCACCCCCGGCACCAACATCCTCGCCTTCCACCTGCTGAACCGGAGCCTCGCCAGCTCCGACCTCGTCCTCGCCCCGCTGCTGCGCGCCACCCTCGTCGACCTCTCCGGCGGCTTCGAAACCGGCTACCTCGAATCCCCCACCCCGGGCGCCCCCAACGCCGCCATCGAGTACACCGGCTTCGTGCGCGACACCAACTTCGACATCGACCGCGGCTTCTTCGATGCCCCCTTCGACGTCACCATCACCAGCAACACCCCGGGCGCGACCCTCGTCTACACCACCGACGGCAGCACCCCGACCCTCGCCAACGGCACCCAGGTCGCCGCCGCGGACGCACTGACTCCCCCCACCGCCGTCGTGCCGATCACCACCACCACCCCGCTGCGCGCCGCCGCCTTCAAAGACGCCCTGCGCCCCTCGAACGTCGACACTCAAACCTACCTCTTCCTCGACGACGTCCTCGACCAGCCCGCGCCACCCGCCGGCGACCCCGACCCATGGCGCAGCCGCAACGGCAACCAGATCCCCGGCG
>JAUIGD010000066.1 GCA_030430255.1 Verrucomicrobiia bacterium | reverse complement strand
ACCCGTCGAGCGCGTCGGCGCTGTCGGGCTGCGAGAAATCCGAGAAGAAGCGGTTGATGTCGTAGAGCATCCGCCAGAAGGCCGGCTTCCACAGGTTCGACGGCTGGGCGAGCAGGGTTTTGAAATCCCACACCCCCGACACCGCGACGACCCCGTTCAGATACATCCCGTAACGCCCCTGCAGGGTGGCGGCGAGGCCCGCGACGCGGATCGCGCCGTAGCTCTCGCCAGCGAGGTACTTCGGCGACGCCCATCGCCCTTCGCGGGTGACGTAGAGGCGGACGAATTCCGCCACCGAGTCGATGTCCTCCCGGAAGCCGTGGAAGGCGCCCGACTTGTCCTCCTCCTCGGCGCGGCTGTATCCGGTGCTGACGGGATCGACGAAGACGAGATCGGTCACATCGAGGAGCGAATGGTTGTTGTCGACCAGCCGGTACGGCGGCGGTGGGGTCTCGGTCCCATCTTCCGAGAGGGCGACCCGCCGCGGGCCGAAGGCGCCGAGGTGGAGCCAGACCGAGGACGAACCGGGGCCACCGTTGAAACAGAAGGTCAACGGCCGCGCGGCGCCCGCTTTGTCCTCCTTGACATAGGCGACGTAGAACACCGACGCCGAAGGGCGGTTCCCCTGCGCGGGCAAGGTGATCGTGCCGGCCGTCGCTTCGTAGCGCACCGATTTGCCACCGATCTTGACCTCGCCGTGCGTGACCGACTCCTCCTCTGCCCCGACCTCCGTGGGGGCAGAATCGTCTGCCACAGCAGCGCCGCCCCCCTCCGCCGCCTCTGCGGGAGCGGCCTTGTCTTTGGAGCGATCAGGCTTCGCCGAAAGGTCGGAGACGGATGCCCCCCCCATCAGAAAAGAGAGGAGGAAGGCGGAGCAGAAGGGGCGCATGGGGGGCATTCGGGATTGGAATTTTCGGTGTCTGCAGAAGTTATCCGCACTCGCAGTCATTTTCCACAATATCGACAGGAACCCGGCCACAATGCGCAAATTTTATAAAATACGCCAAATCGCCTGTTTCGCGGCTCGTGAAGTGCTACAATCTCAATCCGCTCCTGACACACTCCTCTCTTTCCCATGGATTCTTCGCAAAACGCTCCCTTCACCGCCGTCATCGGCGGTGGCTTGGGCGGCCTCAGCGCCGCGATTACCGCCGCCGCCCGCGGCCACCGGGTGACGCTTTTTGAAAAAAATGAGGGGCTGGGGGGAAAGGCCAGTGGGATCGAACTCGAAGGCATCCGCCTGGACACCTGCGGTCCCGAGGGGGATCTCGCCCCGGTGCTGCGCCGGCTCGTGCGCTCCGCCGGGTATCGGGCGGACGAACTGCTCGAATTTGAGAAGTCAGAACCTCAACAACGCTGCTTTTTCGCCGACGGCGAACGCTTCGACCTGGTCGGCGGCGAGGACGCGATGGCCGAGGCGCTGATCGAGTTCGCCAACGACTTTGGCGAAGGCATCCGCTACCGCCAGTTTGCCGCGCTCTGCGAACAGCTCCATGCTGTGGCACGAGACCGCTACCACTGGCGGGCCGGCGGGGGCAGCATCGCCAACCCGGCGGCGCGCGCCGAGCTGCTGCGCTTGCGCGCCGGCGGTAGCGTCGCCCAGTCGGTGCGCCGCTTCGCCCACGATCCTCGCGTCGCGCAGATGCTCGAGCGGCTGTGCACCGGGCCCGGCATCGCGGCCGACCATGCCCCCGCCCTGCTCTGCAGCCGCGCCCACACCCAACTCCGCGGAGCGCTGGAAGTTCCCGTCGGCGGCACGCCGGCGGTCGTCGCGGCCCTGGCGCAACTGGCGCGCGAACTCGGGGTCGAGATCTGCACCGGCTCCGAGGTCTCGCACATCCTCGGTTATGGCGGCCGCGCGACCGGGGTCGATGTGGGCGGGCAGCGCATCGCCTTCGACTCGGTCATCTCCAACTGCGACGCCCTGCGGACCTATAGCGAATTGGTGGAAGCACCGCTGAAGCGCCCCTTCCGCGCCGCGCGCGCGGAACCGACCGGGTCGGTGGTCGGCTTGTTCCTCCGCCTGAGCGAAGGCTATCCGCATCTCGCCCCCAACAACGTCGCCTTCGCTGCGGACGCCGCCGAGGAGTCCCGGGCGCTCTTCCAGGATGGCCAGGCCCCGGACGATCCGACCTTGCAGATCCTCGCCTCGCCCGACGGCCGCTCGCTCAGCGTCTTCGCCGGCGCCCCGGCGCTGCGCCCCCACCACGACTGGGAGCGCCAGCTCCCCGCCTACCGGGCGGCGGTGCTGACCAAACTCCAAGCCACCGCCGGTCTCGATGGCATCGCCGGAAGGATCGAGGGCGAAGCGGTGCTCACCCCGGCGGACCTGGCCGGCCGGTGGGGCGCTTCGGCGGGGGCGCTCGGGGGCATCGCCTCGCGCGGCGCCCTGCTCGGCTCCCCCACCCCGGCCAACCGCAGCCCCTACCTCGACGGACTCTACCTGGCCGGGGCCGGCGCCCACCCCGGGCCCGGTGCCGCTGCGGCACTGATGTCCGGATGGATCGCCGCCGATGCGGCCGACGCGGACCTCCGCGCCGCCGCCGTGGCGTAGGGCGACGCGAACCCCAGCGCGGGGAGCCTGCCGGACTCGGGACTTCCGAGCCCGAACGTTTTCGAATCTCGATCCAAATCGTCGATGGCGCGGAGTTGATCGAGATCAGCGACGAGACGGCGGGGCGGTTTGGGCGGATTGGAACACGATCCGCGCCGGGACGGGCGCCGGGACGGGCAAGTCCGACCGGCCCCTACCGCGGGAAGTCCCCGCGGCGCAACCCCCGCGGCCGGCGCCCGTGCCGCGCGGCGTCGATCTCTCCCGGCAGGTCACCGGGGTCGGCCGCGAATTTTTCTAGCAATTCGTTGCACACATCAGAAAGCGCCGCCCAGCGCGGGCAGTCCGGACCGCGGGCACCGGAGACGTGCCGCAGCAGGCTGAGCCACTCCAACTTCGCCCGCTCGAGGTCGCCGGCCGCCAAGCCCTCCGGCGCCGCGCGGCCCTGCTGCAGGGCATCGGCGAGCACCTCCGCCGCCCCTTCGCCGTAGCCGGCGGGCAGCCCGAGTTCGAGGTAGCCCTCGTGGTCGACCAGCCCGTAGGCCGCGTGCGCCACCGCCGCCAGCCGCGCGCTGCCGCCGCCCTCGGTCTCGCGGAACCGGTGTCCCGCCCGCAGGTTGGCGAGGTGCCACGCCAGTTCGTCGGCGGGATAGCTCCCGTCCTCCAGCGCCGCCGCGACCACCAGCCCCTCGCCGCCCTGGAACAGCGAGGCGATCCCCCCACGCCGGGTCGGCGCCCCGCGGTCGTCGATCAGCCCCAGCTTCCGCCACGCGTGCGCGGCGCTGCCGGGCGCGGGCTCGACCCTCCGCCCGGCGGCGACGAACGCGGTCTCGACGTCCACCGCGACCACGCGCCGCTCCGGGTCGATCAACGCGGAGCCGTCCGCCCCCTCGAGCCCCTCCCGTTCCTCCCCGGCCAGGTCGAGCTTCGCCGCCAGCAGGGAACCCCGCCGCACCAGCCCCACGGGTTGTCCCAGTTCGAACCGCCCCGACAGCTCCGGCAACACCAGCGACTCGAACTCATCCCGCGCCATCGCCCCGAGCTCCAGCTCGCCCAAGGCGCCCCGCACCCACCCGAGCGGTTTGACCTTGCGTCCGCCGTCGGCGTCCGGCTTGCCGACGCGGCCCACCTTGGCTTCCAGCCCCAGGCGCCCATCCAGCCGGCAGAGCCGGCCGCGCCCCAGCCCCCGGACGAACTCCGCCGACTCCAGCGCCGGCACCCAACCGCCGCCTTCGCCACGCACCCAGCACCGCCCGAGCGGGCGCCTCACCTCCGCCCCCTCGACCGGCCGCCACACACCATCGCGATCGCGGAACTCCTCGCGACGCGGGCCGTCGAGAACACCGGCGCCCGACGCCTCGCCGCGCGGGGCCCCCTCCTCGACGCCGAGGTAGAGCCGCTGCCTGCTGAACAGGCGCCCACAGGCATGCGCCGCGGCCGCCAGCGGGTCGCCCCCATCGCGTGCGGAACGCCCCATCACGCGCAGCAAGGTCGGCCAGTCGATCTGGTTGACCCGGTGCAGCCGGAGCGGCGCGGCGTCGAACAGCCGCGGCGTCCCGCGCGCCGTGATCACAAAGCCCACCTCATCCAGGCCCCGCCTGCCAGCGCGGCCGAACATCTGCAACAACTCATCGGCGCGCAGCTCGCGCAGAAACGCCCCCTCGCGATAGCTGGTCTCGGTGACGGCGACCGAGCGCACGGAGAAATTGATGCCTGCGGCCAGGCCGGTGGTCGCGGCGATCGCCCTCAGCTGCCCGGCCTTCGCCAGCGGCTCCACCACCGCCGCGCGGGTGGCATAGTCGAGCCCGCTGTGGTGGAAGGCGACGCGCGACCGCAACATCCGCACCAGCCCCTTGCCCGCCCTCGCCGCCAGTTCCGGCGGCAGCTCGATCGGGTCGTCGTCCGGCAGCGCCGCCGCGATCTTGCGCGCCAGGTTCTCCGCCGCCTCGCGCCGCGGGGCGAACAGGAGCACCGGCGCGAGATCGGCCAAACACGCCCCCGCCACGACGCGCGGCCAGAACGCGCCGACCTTCTCCGGCAGCCGGGGCAGCTGCTCGAAGGGCATCTCGTCGAGCGGCACCGGCCGCTCGCCGGCGCGGACGAGATGCGCGTCGCGCCCCAAGCGCCCCAGCCACTCGACCACCTCGGAGGCGTTCTCGACGCTGCCGCTCATCATCAGCAGCTGCGTGCCCTCCGGGGCGAGGGCGGCGGCCAGCTCGTAGCTGAGCCCCCGCACCTTGTCGCCGATCATCTGATATTCGTCCACCGCCAGCAGCGCCGGACCGTCGCCGGAAAGGATCCGGTCACGCTGCGTCTCGAGCGTCGCCACCAGCACCGGCGCGCCGGTGTTCTCGGCGAGGTCCCCGGTGGCGATCCCCACGTCCCAGCCGAGCCGCCGCCACTCGCGCCACTTGTCGTTGGCCAGGGCGCGCGTCGGCACGGTGAAGACCGCCTGCCCGCCCTTGCCCTTGCGCCCCTTCACGAACAGTTCGAACACCCAGGTCTTGCCCGCCCCGGTGGGGGCGTCGACCACCACGTCGGCGCCGCCGTTGAGCAGGCGCACGGCCTGCGCCTGCCACAGGTCGGGCAACTGCATCGCGATCTCCATCGTCCCGCCGCCGTCGCCCGCGCCGCGGGAGCCGTCAAGGCCCGCCCCCCGCATTGACGCCCCCCCGCTCATGGAAAATGGTGCGCCCTCTGCATCGCCTCCTCCACATCGCCACCAACGCCTTCGCCCTCTGGGTCGTCCTCGGCACCGCGTGGGCTTGGTTCTTCCCCGGACATTTCGCCTGGTTCGTCTCCCCGGACTCGAAACTGTTCGGGGTCAAACTGATCCACCTCGGGCTCGGGCTCATCATGTTCGGCATGGGGATCACCTTGACTTTCGACGATTTCAAAGCGGTGCTGAAGGTGCCCGGCAGCGTCGCCGCTGGGGTGGCCGCCCAGTTCGCGATCATGCCCCTGCTCGGGTTCGGGCTCGCCGCGGCCTTCGCCCTGCCGCCCGGGCTGGCGGTCGGCCTCGTGCTCGTGTCCTGCTGCCCGGGCGGGACGGCCTCGAACGTGGTGACTTACCTCGCGCGGGCGAACCTGCCGCTCTCGGTTTTGATGACGCTGTGCTCGACCCTCGGCGCCGTCGCCCTCACCCCGCTCCTCACCGGTTGGCTGGGCGGCAAGTACGTCGACATCGACCGCTGGAACCTGTTCCTCAACATGATCGCGGTCGTGCTGGTGCCGGTGCTGGCAGGCCTGTTCCTCAACCGCCTGCTGCCCGGCGCGGTGCGCCATGTGACCCCCTGGTCGCCGCTGCTCTCCGTGTTGATCATCGTCCTCATCGTCGGCGGCATCATCGGCGCCGCGAAGGAGAAGATCGTCGAACATGCGGGCACGCTGCTGGTCGCCGTCCTCCTCCTCCACGCCGGCGGCTTCGCGCTCGGCTACGCGGTCGCCAAACTGCTGCGATTCCCCCCCGACTTCCGCCGCACGCTGAGCATCGAGGTCGGCATGCAGAACTCGGGGCTGGGCAGCAGCCTCGCCAAGACCGACCCGTTCAAGGCGCAGTTTGCCGACGCCGCCCAAGCGGCCCTCGCGCCCGTCCCGAGCGCCATCTCCGCCCTCTATCACTGCGTGCTCGGCAGCTTCCTCGCCGCGTATTGGCGGCGCCGGCCAGCGGCGCCCCCGCCTGCCGAAAAATGACCCTCCTCTTCGCCAAGGCCTGCGCGATCGCCGCCGGCGCCTTCCTGATCTCCCTCGGCTTCCCGTTCGCCGGCGGGGTCATCGCCTCGGCAGCGATCGGCGACGTCCTGCTCGACCGCCTCTCGAACCGGGTCGCGCTCCGCCGCCGCCGCGGTCAAAACGATGCCGCCCCTGAGGCGGTGCCGGTGGTCGACCTGCACGCCGATCTCTGCCTCTGGCGGCGCGACCTCACCAAACGGCACCGGCGCGGCCACGCCGACCTCCCGCGCCTGCGCGAGGGCGGCGTCGCCCTGCAGGTGGTCGCCGTCCCGACCAAGCTCGTCCTCACCAAACGCGCCCCGACCTTCTTCCCCGCCGACCTCTTCTTCTGGGGAGCGCTCTACTCGCAGCAGCGGCCCAAGGACTGGCTGAGCCCCCGCGCGCGCGCCGAAACGCAGCTCCGGCGGCTCGAGACCTGGATCGGGAAAGCCGAGGATCAGCTCGCCCGCATCGCCAACAAAGAAGACCTCGCGGAGCTGGGCACCTCCGGCCGCATCGGGCTCCTCTCCGCCCTCGAGGGCGCCCACGCCCTGCCCCGCGAGGATCCGGTCGGATGGCTGGAGCGCTCGGGCTTCCGCATCCTCGGCCTCACCCACTTCAACGACAACCGCTACGCCGGTTCGGCCCACGGCCCACCCGGCCGGCGCACCCAACCCGGCCTCAGCGACGCCGGCCGCGAGTTGGTCAAGGCGCTGGACGCGCGCGGGGTGATCATCGACCTCGCCCATGCTTCGGAGGCGACCATCGACGACGCCCTCGCCATGCGCCGCGCGGGCGAACTGGCGCGGCCCTTCATCGTGTCCCACACCGGCTTGCGCGGCCTGCGCGACCACCGCCGCAACCTCGCCGACCGCCAGGCGATCGAGATCGCCCGCGGCGGCGGGCTGATCGGCATCAGCTTCTTCGAGCCGACCGTCGCGGAGCCGACCCTCGCCGGCATCGCCGCAGCGGTGAACCACGCCGTCCAGTTGCTCGACGGAGCCGGCGTCGACGGGGCGGCGCAGGTCGCGCTCGGCTCCGACTTCGACGGCGCGGTCCGCACCGTCACCGACGCGGCGGGCTGGCCTGACATCGCCGGAGCCTTGCTCGATTCCGGCCTCAGCGAAGCGCAAACCGGCGCCATCCTGGGCGGCAACGCGCGGCGCTTCTTCGCCCTCCATCTGCCCAGCCGGTAGAGGTGACCTTCATCCGCCGACGTGAACCGGCCGGAGGGCTCGCGTCCTCGCGTGCCGCCGATGCACCCTCACCGACTCCCGGTCCCACGGGCAAACCCCAGCGCCCAGCACTCCTGATCCCGATCCCCGCACAAACCTTCCACGCGGCAAACGGGGACGTTTGCCCTCCAGACACCCGGCGCCCCACCGGAGGGCACGCGTCCCCGCGGGCCGCCGATGCGCACCCGCGAAGCCACCTGCGCCGGAGGCGTGACGCCACCGCCCTAAAACAGTCCCCCGGGCATGCCCCCGAGCCCCATACCGCCGGTGACCTTGCCCATCTCCTCGCCCATCACCTCGCGGCCCTTCTCGATCGCCTGCTTGACGCCGGAGAGCACGAGGTCCTCGAGGATCTCGACGTCATCGGCATCGACGATCGAGGGGTCGATCTTGATCGACAGCACATCGCCCGCGCAGTTGGCGGTCACCGTCACCTTCCCTCCCCCGGCGACGGCCTCGATCTCGCGGCCCGAGAGCTCCTCCTGTGTCTTCTGCATCTTGGCCTGCATCTGCTGGGCCTGCTTCATCATTTTGGCGATGTTCATAGCCGCGATTGTAGGGCGCTCCCCCGCCCGCGCAACAGCGGGTTGGGTCGGGAGCGGCGCTCTTGGCCTCCGGTCGCCGTAGCTCAAGCGCGCCCGAGCAGGCCGTCGATCAGCTTTCCGCGGTTGCCGACGAAGAACGGGCGCCCCCCGGAGCCATGGACACGCTCGTCGGTCGGCAGGCCGAGCGCGTGGGCGATGGTCGTGTGGAGATCCTCGGGACCGTAGCTCTCGGTCTTGATCTGGGTCGCGAGGGCATCGGTCTCGCCGATCACCTGCCCGCCCCGCACCCCGCCCCCGGCCAACACGGTCGAGAACGCTTTGGGGAAGTGGTCGCGGCCGCCGCGGGCGCTGATCTTCGGCGTGCGGCCAAACTCGGTGGTCAACACCACCATCGTCTCCGCCAACAACCCCCTGGAGCTCAGGTCGGCCAGCAGCGCGGCGAAGGGGCGATCGAGCTCCGCGCAGCGGTCGGCCGCGGCATCGAGCCGGTTGTGTTGCTGGTCCCAGCCGCCGAGTTGGACCTCGACGTAGCGCACGTCGTTCTCCACCAGCCGCCGCGCGAGCAGCAGGCCGCGGGCGAACTTGCCCTCGCCGTAGCGGGCGCGGATGGCGCCCGGCTCCTTACTGATGTCGAAGGCGTCGACGGTCGAATCGTCGAAGAACTTGACCGTCTCCTCGTAGAATTGCGCGTAGGCCCTAACCTCGTCGGTGGGGAAGCGGTCCTCGAAGGCGGCGGCGAACTTGCGCGCCAGTCCGACGCGGTGGTCGAAGGTGCCCCGGTCGATCCGCGGCAGCAGCTCGCGGATGCCCTTGTCGGGGTCACCGATCGGGAACGGGCTGTGGTCCGGCGGGAAGAAGCCGGGCCCGGGGTTGCCGCCGGAGACCACGACGCTGGCCGGCATGCGCGGCGACGGGCGCCCGAGGAAGTGCTGCGCCCACGAGCCGAGCTGAGGGTGGCTGGTCCCGGGGCGGGTTTTGAACGCGGTGTGCATCAGGTAGCGCCCGCCCGCGTGGTCGCCGGTCTTGGTGCTCATGCTGCGCACGATCGCCAGCTTGTCAGCCTGCCCGGCGGTCTCCGGCAGGAAGCTCGACACCTGCACCCCGTCGGCGTTGGTCTTGATCGGCGAGGCCTGCCCCTTCACCTTGTTGTCGGTCTTCGGGTCGAAGGTGTCCACATGCGGCATGCCGCCCGCCATGTAGACGAAGATGACGTTCTTCGCGGTCGCGGGCAGGCGCCCCACACCGGCGCGCTCCGCCGCCGAGGCGAATTCCGGCAGCACGCTGACGCCGAGCGTCAACTTCGCGAGGCCGGCGAGGAACTCGCGGCGTTCCAAATCGTCGAGGTGGCGGGCGAATGGTCTCATCTGAAATCGGGAGGTTCTGGGTCTCCAATCGGGCGCTACCTCAGCTTCCGAGCCGGGTGTCTCGATCCCCCGGGCAGGCCCGCACCGGAAAGGGATCGCCCATCGGGGGCCAGCTGATAGCGGTGCGCATTGATCTGCACGATGCGCCTCTCCGCATCCAAGATCCGGACCACCCCGTCGGAATCGCCGGCGAACACCCGGCCGTCGCTGGCGACATCGAACCGGTTCCTGGTGGTCGTGAACTCCCACGCCCCCTCCAGGTCCAACATCAGTTTCGATGCCGCGATACTGCTGAGGAGGCGCTCGATCTCCGCCTCGACGAGCAGCGCTTCCTCGAGGCGATCCTCCCCGACCAGGGATTCCTTCAACGCGCTCAGCTCGACCACCTGCCGCGACCGGATCGGATTGGTCGCCTTCGCCACCTGCGCCTGGAAGCGCTTGTCGATGGCCCGGATCCGCTCGCCGACATCCCCGGGAGCGGTATCCGCCGATGCGGCGCTCACCCCGGCGATGTGGAACGCCAACAACAGAACGATCGGAACGCGAACAGGCTTGGGTCGATTCATTTTTCAGCAGGGGCAACGGTCACTTCACAAAGAGGAACTCCGGGGTGTTGAGCAGCGCCCAGGTGAGGTCGGTCAGCGCCGAATCCCCGCGCTTCAGCTCCTCCCGCATCAGCGATTCCTCGTCCGCCGTCATCTCGCGGCTGAGGATGCTGACGAAGACGACCTCCGCCCGCTTCAGCGGGTCGGCCTCAGCCTTCATCTTCTGAAAGATCAACGAGGCGCGGTTGGCGAGGATGGCGGTGGCGGCGCCGTTCATGAGCTCCATCACCTGAGGCACGGATCCTTCGAGGGTCGACGCGCCGACGAGAAAGTCGCGGTTCGACTGCCCGAACTCGCGCAAGAAGTGTCCCTGCGGCGCCGGCTGCGACAGCTCCGACGCCCTCGCCAACACCATGCGGTTCTTGCGCGCGTCGCGCACCATCATCATCTCCATCATCTCGTCGCCCCCCTTGCGCGGGCGCCCGTTGGGCGCGGCGAACATCGGTCGACCGTCGCGGTCGACGAGGTCCTGGTCGGGCTTGTAGGCCTGATACTGGCGGATCGCCTCGGCGAACTTCCCCACGTCCACGGGCCGGTCGTCGGTCATGTTGATGATCGCGTTGTAGCCGCCCCCCGCCGTGCGCCGATAGGCGTAGGGGTCTTCGACCATCAGGGTCAGCATCGAGTCCCAGATCTGCTCCGCGCTCATGCGCCGCAACACCGGTCCCGGGAAGTGATACTCGTCGGTCAGCGCCACCGGCCCGCGGCTCGCCAGCGCGTTGTAGGCTTTGGTCGACACGATGGCCTTGGCGATCGCGCGCAGGTCATAGTCCAGGTCGAGCACCACCGTCTGCAGGGCCCGCATCAGCTCCGGCGAATCCCAGTAGCCCGGCTCCGGCAGGTCGTGCAGCGGCTCCACCGCACCCCGCCCGAGGTAGCGCGCCCACAGGCGGTTGGCCAAATTGATGCTGAACCGCGGATTGGAATCCGAGGTGAGCCAGGCGGCGAACCGATCGCGGTCGGAGCTGGCGGCGGAGCGCGGCTCGGCGCCGAAGATCGCCCGCGGCTCGACCACCTGCCCCGGCTTCGCGTCGTCGTATTCGTAAGTGTCGGGCAACTCCAGGACGGCGTCGCGATCGGTGTGCACGACCAGCTCGTTGGCGGCGACGATCTCGCGATAGGCGCGGTTGAATCGGTTGCTCAGACGCCGCAGCTGCTGCTGGCCGGCCTCCGTCTTGGTGTCGATGCCGTTGCGCCTCGCCAGGAAATCGCTGATCGCCCCGCGCGCGATGTAGAGGCTGTCGGGGTTCGGCTTTGGCGGGACCGCCTTGCCCTTCACCTTCCGCGCCCGCGCCGGGCGCTGCATCAGGTTCTCCCGCGTCTCGAGATCGGCGAGGAAGGCGGTGAGTTCGTAGTACTCGAACTGGGTCCAGTCGTGGAACGGCGCGTCGTGGCACTGCGCGCAGGAGATGTCCGTACCGAGGAAGGCCTTCGTCAGGTAGCTGACGTGGTCGAGCTTCATCCCGTTGTCGCGCAGATGGTAGCCGGCGGCGGGGTTGTCCCAGATGCGCCCCTCCGCGGTCACCATCTCGCGGACCAGCGCATCGAACGGGCGCCCCACCTTGATCTGTGCCTTCAGCCAAAAGCTGAAGGCGTCGGTCCGCAGCTTCGTCCCCGGGACCTCGCTTTGGATCCGCAGCAGGTCGGCCAGCCAGTTGTAGCTGTGGCTGACGAAGTCGTCCGACGCGAGCAGGCGGTCGACCAGGGCATCGCGCTTGTCGGGCTCCATCGACTCCACGAAGGCCTGCACCTCGTCGTAGTTGGGGATGCGGCCCGCCAGGTCGGTGTAGACGCGACGGACGAAGAGGTGGTCGTTGAGGCCGACGTTGTAGCCCTGCCCGGCCGCGGCCAGACCGGCATCGACCGCGGCGTCGAGGCGCGCGGTGGCGGCGGCGATCTGCGCGGCGTCGGCGGCGCCCTGCGCGGGAGCGTGGGACGCCGCGATCAGCGTTCCGGCGATGAGGAGGGGGCGGAGGCGGGGCATCGGCAGCGATTGAACCGTAGCGGCGGCGAAAAGTTGAGCGCGGAGACGAAAAATCTTTCGTGAAGCTCGCGCACCCCCGGCCCGACAGCCACCGAAATTCGCTGGCCAGGTGGCGCCGGCTTCGGCACACTGCGCACCGTGAAACGCTCCACCCTCACCCTCAGCGCCCTCCTCGCGTTCGGGCTCGGCACCGCTCCCGCCACCCCGAAGCACGTCGTCTTTTTCCTCGCCGATGACCTCGGCTGGACGGACCTCGGCTGCTTCGGGTCGTCGTTCTATGAGACGCCGAACCTCGACAAGCTCGCCGGGAGCGGCATGAAGTTCACCAACGCCTACGCGGCGTGCCCGGTCTGCTCGCCGACCCGCGCCAGCATCATGACCGGACTCTACCCGCAGCGGGTCGGCATCACCGATTACATCGGCGCCGCCGGCCCCGACCGGTGGAGGAGGAAGACAGAGCTCCTGCCCGCGCCGTACACCCCGCAGCTCGAGCACCGCTTCCCGACCATGGCCGAGGTCTTGAAGGAGAACGGCTACGCGACCTTCTTCGCCGGCAAGTGGCACCTCGGGGGCGAGGCCTTCTGGCCCGAGCACCAGGGCTTCGACGTCAACATGGGGGGCATCGACCGCGGTGGCCCCTACGGCGGGAAGAAGTACTTCTCCCCCTACGGCAACCCCCGGCTGAGCGACGGGCCCGACGGCGAACATCTCCCGGACCGGCTGGCGACCGAAGCTTGTCGGTTTTTGGAAGACAACGCAGGCAAAGGGAAGCCCACCTTGATCTACCTGTCATTCTACTCGGTGCATACCCCGCTCATCAGCCGCGACGACCTCGCCGCGAAATACCGTGCCAAGAAGGAGGAACTCGGGCTGGAGGCCGAGTGGGGGCAGGAGCGCGAGCGCAAAGTCCGCCTCGTCCAGGAGCACGCCGTCTACGCGGGCATGGTCGAGGCGATGGACCTCGCGGTCGGCAAAGTGCTCGACAAACTCGACGAGCTCGGCATCGCCGGGGAGACCGCGGTCTTCTTCACCAGCGACAACGGGGGGCTTTCCACCTCCGAGGGACACCCCACCAGCAACCTGCCGCTGCGGGCGGGCAAGGGCTGGATGTATGAGGGCGGGATCCGCGAGCCGACCATCGTCCGCGTCCCCGGCGTCACCGAAGCCGGAGCCGTCTCGGACGGGGTCATCACCAGCACCGACTACCTGCCGACCATCCTCAAGCTGACGGGAATCAAGCACGCCTTCGCCGAGTTGGACGGGCGCGATTTCTCACCGCTCCTGCGCGGCGAGGCTGGCGAAGACCGCCCGATCTTCTGGCACTACCCCCACTACGGCAACCAGGGAGGCGCGCCGAGCGCCGCGGTGCGCGACGGGGATTGGAAGCTCATCGAGTGGTACGAGGACGGCTCCGTTGAGTTGTTCAACCTCGCCGACGACCCAGGCGAGACGAACGACCTCGCCGGAGCCGAACCGGCCAAGCTCGCCGAGCTCAAGGCGGCGCTCGCCGCCTGGCGCGAAGACGTCGGCGCCAAGATGCCGACGCGGCGGGAGTAGCGTCTGCCTTCGAACCGAAGCGCACGACGTGGCGGAGCATTCCACGACGAAAGACCTAACCCGGATCGATCACCAAGCTCCGGGCTACGGCTTGCTCTCGTTGACGCTGAGGGCGTTGGCGTGGTGACCGGCTCGGGCGGGGTGTTCACCCAGCCGCTTCGCCGGTCCCTGCCGCCGCCTACTCAGCGTCAACGAATGGCAGCGCCTCGCCTGCGAATGTGGTGATCGATCCGGGCTAAGTCTGACAGGCTCCCGGGTGCCTTCGCAGTCGATCGAGCCACATCGGATCATCCCTCTTGCGAGTCTGATCGGCTCGCGTAGTGGTCGCGTAGCCGGTTCCACGCTTTCGAGTCGTTCTTTTTGGGAATCCCGACCTCCGTGCCGAACCCGATCATGGGATCCGCGCAAGAAGGGCAACGGGGCGCCTCATCATCGTGCGGCGAACGTCGAACCGAACACCGGCAAACAGGGCAGATCCAAGTGTGTTTGGAAACTCCGCAAATCCCGTCTGGGAATGTCCCGTTCAAATGGAACCATTCCCTTTTGTCGGGCATTTCTTCGCCAGACAGCCTCACTCCGCGCCAGCCAGCGCCTGATCGAGATCGGCGAGGATGTCGTCGATGTGCTCGATGCCGACCGACAGGCGCACCAACTCCGGTGTGATGCCACCGGCGGCCTGCTGTTCGGCATTGAGCTGTGAGTGCGTGGTGGTCGCGGGGTGGATGGCGAGGCTCTTCGCGTCGCCGACGTTCGCCAGATGCGAGAAGAGCTCGCAGCCCTCGATGAACTTCTGCCCTGCGGAGGCGCCGCCTTTGATCCCGAACACCACCATCGCGCCGCCCTTGCCGCGCAGGTACTTCTGGTTCTTCGCGTACTCGGGGTCGGACTCGAGCCCGGGGTAGCGCACCCACTCGACCGCGCTGTGAGCCGCGAGGTGTTCCGCGACGGCGAGGGCGTTTTCGCAGTGCCTCTCCATGCGCAGCGGCAGGGTCTCGATCCCCTGCAGGAACATCCACGAGTTGTCCGGCGCGATGCAGGCGCCCAGGTTGCGGAGCGGCACGGTGCGCATGCGCAGAATGTAGGCGAGCGGAGCGAGCGGCTCGGGGAGGTCATGCCCCCAGCGCAGGCCGTGGTAGGAGGTGTCGGGTTCGTCGAACAGGGGGTGCCTGCCCGCCGACCAATCGAAACGACCGCTATCGACCACCACGCCACCGATGCCGGTGCCGTGGCCGCCGAACCACTTGGTCAGCGAATGCACCACGATGTCTGCGCCATGGGCGAGCGGGTTGGTGAGGTACGGCGTGCTGAAGGTGGAATCGACGATCAAAGGCACGCCGCACGCCTTCGCGCCCGCGGCGATGGCCTCGAGGTCGGAGACCTCCAAAGCCGGGTTGGAAACCGACTCGCAGAAGAAGGCGCGCGTCTTCTCGTCGGCGGCGGCCGCGAAGCTGGCCGGGTCTTGCGAATCGACGAAGCGCACCTCGATCCCCAGCGCTGGCAAGAGGTCGTTGAACTGCGTGTAGGTGCCGCCATAGAGGTTGCGGGCGGAGACGATGTTGTCTCCGGCGGAGGCGAGATTGATCACCGAATAGAAGACGGCCGAGGTGCCGGAAGCGACCCCCAACCCGGCCATCTCGTGCGCCCCCTCGAGCAGGGCGACGCGCTTCTCGAGCACGTCGGTGGTCGGGTTCATCAGGCGCGTGTAGATGTTGCCGAGTTCCTTGAGGGCGAACAGGTTGGCCGCGTGCTCGGTGGAGTTGAAGACGAACGAGGAGGTGCGGTAGACGGGCACCGCGCGGGAGTTGGTCGCGGGGTCGGGGCTGTGGCCACCGTGCAGGCAGAGGGTTTCGAGTTCCATAGGGACGCCACTTTGGGTCGACGGGGCGGTTTTGGCAACGCCCGATGCGTGCGCGCACGCCCAAGCTGCGCTCTACTCCCCGCCATGCCCTCGATGCTCGCAGCCACCTATCGAACGCTCGGCGCCCCTTTCGAACTGGTCGAAGTGCCCGTCCCGGAACCGCCGCCGGGCGGTGCCCTCGTCCGCGTCCACGCCGCCGGTCTCTGCCGCAGCGACTGGCACGCCTGGCGGGGGCACGATCCGGTCGTCCGGCAGCTCCCACACATCCCGGGGCACGAGTTCGCCGGCACGGTCGCCGCGGTCGGCGAAGGCGTGCGGGCGTGGGAGGTCGGCGCCCGCGTGACCGCGCCCTTCGCCTGCGGCTGCGGGCGCTGCCCCCAATGCGCTTCGGGAAACGCGCAGGTCTGCCCCGACCAATATCAACCTGGCTTCCACGGCCCCGGCGCCTTCGCCGAATATGTGGTCATCCCCAATGCGGAGACCAACCTGGTGCGGCTGCCGAAAGCGGTCGATTTCGCCGAGGCGGCATCGCTGGGCTGCCGTTTCGCCACCGCTTACCGGGCGCTGCTGCACGGCGATCAGGCGGATCTCCAGCAGTGGGATCGGGTGGCTGTGTTCGGCTGTGGCGGGGTCGGTCTGTCCGCTGTGATGATCGCCAGCGCCGTGGGCGCCGAGGTGGTCGCCGTCGATGTCAACCCCGCCGCCCTCGCCGCGGCGCGAGCAGCCGGCGCATCGACGGCGCTGGCGTTTGCCGACGCGCGGGATCTGGAGGTCGATGTCGCCGTCGACGCCCTCGGCAGCGAGGCGACCTGCCTGGCGGCCATCGCCGCGCTCGCCCCGCGCGGACGGCATGTCCAGATCGGGCTGATGCTGGGTGAGGAAGCCACCCCGCCGGTGCCGATGGATCGTGTCATCTCCCACGAGTTGAAGCTGATCGGCAGCCATGGCATGGCGGCAGCGCGGTATCCGGAAATGCTCGCGATGGTGGCCGACGGGCGGCTCTCGCCCGCGGAACTGATCGGGAGGCGGATCGAGCTCGACTCCCTCGCCGGAGCGATGGCCGAGTTCGACGCCGGGACAGCGACGCCGGGAATCACCGTTTTGGAGTTGGTGAAGGAGAGCTGACGGGCCCGGGGGACAGCCGGGGGATGGGAGCAGCCCGCGGAGCCGATCTGTTCGGGAGTCTTGATAATCTCTTGCTCCGAACTTTCGCCGCCGTAGCGTGCGTCTGTGATGCCCGCTCCCGGTCGTTCCCATCAACGCGCCGCCGCCGCTGGCCGGTCCCGGCTTTGGGCTGCCGCGTTGGGTGCGGCGGCCGCGATCGCCCTCCCCGGCTGCGGGGGAGACCCCCAAGAGGACGCGCTCGGTCAGCTCTACGAGAAGGACCTACCGTTCAGTGTCGATCGCTTTCTCAAAGCGGCGAAGGACGGCGAGGCCGACTCCGTCCGCACCTACCTCGCGGCCGGGATGGCCGCGGACGCGGAGAACGAGTTCGGCGACCGCGCCCTGCTTTTCGCGGCCGAGCGGGGGCACCACGAGACGGTGGCCGTGCTGCTCGCGGCGGGCGCGGAGCCCGACGCCCCCGGCGCCGGTTTGCGGACGCCGTTGATGGGCGCCGCCGAAGCGGGCGACTTCACCTCGCTGGAGCGCCTGCTCGCCGCGGGCGCCGATCCCATGCGACGCGACGTGGAGGGTTGGAGCGCGCTGCGCCTCGCCGCCTTCCACGGGCATGAGGCCATCGTCGGCGCGCTGTTGCCGCACGCGCTACCGGAACAGTTCGACGGCGTGTTTCTGCTCGCCTGCGTCGGCGGTCACGTCGGGACCATCGACCGCCTCCTCGGCGCCGGCGCCGATCTCTATCGGCGCACCCCAGAGGGGCAGACGGCGCTCATGCTTGCGGCGGCGCGCGGCCATGAACGCGCGGTGCAGATCCTGCTGCAACATGGCGCCGACCGCTTCGCGACCGACCCGGAAGGCGCGACCGCGGCACAACACGCGGAACGCTCCGGCGAGACCGATATCGCCGAAGCGCTGGCGGCGCCGCCCTCCGCCGACGAGATCCCCGGCGCCCCACTCCCGGCCTTGGATGCGGCCGAGTTCGAACTGCCAGGGCAAGTCTGGCGGCTCGATGGGGCCGAATTGGAATCCGGGCCGGGCGCCGCCTCCGGTCGTGGAGATGCCCGCGCCGCGGAACCGGCCGCGAAACTCATCCGCTACCGCGAAGCGCGGGCGCCGATGGAACTCGAAGCGATCGCCGAGGGCCCCGACGGGACAGGGGCTGCCTCGCTGCGCTTCCTGTTCGGTTCCCAACAACCCGTCTGGGTGCGGGTCGGCGAGCGTATCCCGGATCTGCCGTTCCGGATCGATGCGGTCGAGCACCGGACCGGGACCGACAAGGACGGTCAACCCATCCTGGTTCAAACCGCGCGCATCACCGACCTGCGCACCGGAAAGGAATTCGAAATGACTCCCGGTGATCCCGGCCGCTCCGCGTTCACCACCGTCGACTTGCGCGATGCCCGCGGGCGATCATTCCGCGGGGGGCGCGGCGACCGCTTCCGACTCCGCACCGCCGACGGCACCTCGGTCCCCTTCCGCATCCTCGAGATGCGGCCTGACGAAGTGCTCGTCGAACGGCTCGATACCGGCCGCGTGGTGGCTTGGAAGCGCGAGAAGCCAGAGGCGCCGGGCAGCGCTTAGCCCGGACCGATCACCACATTCGCGGCGAGGCGCTGCCATTCGTTGACGCTGAGTAGGCGGCGGCTGGGACAGGCGAAGCGGCTGGGTGAACACCCTGCCCGAGCCGGTCACCACGCCAACACCCTCAGCGTCAACGAGGGCGAGCCACAGCCCGGAGCTTGGTGATCGATTCGGGTTAGCCCAGACCGATCACGAATGGCGCTTGGTGAAGTCGGGTTCTCGACGGTTTGGCCGAGGACGGAACCGATGCTCGCTCCGGGAGATCCTCGTGGGTGCCGCCGTCTCAGCCGTGCGCGGTACAGCCCCTCGGAGTCGAGTTCCCAACTGGGGAGGCGGTGGGATCGTTCAACACGATTGGCTCCGGAGGCGCGGACCGCGGTGAGAGGCCCTTCGCGTTGCTCAGGGTGACAGCTCCGCGGACTTGAGGGCAGTCAGGGCGGTGTGCACAGATGGCCACCAGCCCTTCCGAGGAAGTGTGGTGTCATCCTGACAAGCGCAGCGCCGGAAGGACCCCGCCATGAAACCCGCGGGTCGAGCCCCGGGGACGCCCCGGATGCCTTGACGGCTCCAAGCGAGCGGGCACCGGGACGCTGCCACCCGTCGATGCCTTTCCTTAACCAAGCGCCATTCCGGCTAGGCAGCTGTGGGTCCTGTCCTTTCCGGCGCGCAACGGATTCGAATTTGCCCATACCGCCCCGCGGTGTCGCCGCCGATCTGGCGGGCAGCCGCCATGTCCGCATCATACCAAAATTTGACCAGCCGCCACTAGACGCCGGGCGTCGGCAGTGTGTAGACTCTCCCCCTTTCGCTTTCCCAACCCAGAAACCCTCATGAGTGACAAGCAATTCAACGTAGCCATCATCGGTCTCGGCTTCGGCGCCGAGTTCATCCCCATCTACCAGCGCCACCCGGGGGCGAACATGTACGCCATCTGCCAGCGCACCGAATCGACGCTAAACGAGATCGGCGACAAGTTCGGCATCGAGAAGCGCTACCAGAATTACGAGGACGTGCTGGCCGATCCGGAGGTCGATTTCGTGCACATCAACACGCCGATCCCCAATCACGGCGAGCAGTCCATCGCCGCGCTCAAGGCGGGCAAGCACGTCGCCTGCACGGTGCCGATGGCGACCTCCGTCGAGGAGTGCGAGCAGATCGTCAAGCTCTGCGCCGAGACCGGGCTGAAGTACATGATGATGGAGACCGTGGTCTACGCCCGCGAGTTCCTGTTCGCGAAGGAGATGTACGAGAAGGGCGAGCTCGGCAAAGTGCAGTTCCTCAAGGCCAGCCACCAGCAGGACATGGAGGGCTGGCCGGGCTACTGGCCGGGCCTGCCGCCGATGCACTACGCGACCCACTGCGTCGGGCCGGTGCTCGGCCTGACCAAAGGGCAGGCCGAATACGTCTCCTGCTTCGCCTCGGGGACGATCGCCGAGGACATGCACAGCTGCTACAACTCGCCCTTCGCGGTCGAGTCGACGCACATCAAGTTCAAGGACTCCGACCTCAGCGCCTACGTCTACCGATCGCTGTTCGACGTCGCCCGCCAATACCGGGAGAGCTTCGAGGTCTACGGTGACAAGAAGTCGATGGAGTGGCCGCTGATCGAGGGCGAGCCGCTGGTCTTGC
>JAUIGD010000542.1 GCA_030430255.1 Verrucomicrobiia bacterium | reverse complement strand
ACCCTGCGCTGGGTGTCCTACGTCGCCAGCCGCTTCCGCTTCACCGACGCCCTGTTCGAGATGCTGCGCGCCGTCGCCCCCCGCGGCGACTTCGCCCTCGTCCTCGAGGACCAGCTGTGGACGGCCGCCTTCAACGGCGACGCCGCCTCCTTCGACCTCGCCCTGTCCCACCAACGCGGCCGCGGCGCCCTCCTGCGCCGCGCCGCCCTGCTGCGCCCCCTCGCCGAGGGCCGAGGCGACGCCTTCCTCGCCGGCCTCGCCCAGGCCCAAGCCGAAGAGCCCACCTTCGCCCAACGCTTCCTGCGCACCTTCCTCGACCGCCTGCGCGCCCAGGACGCCGCGGTCCGCGCCCGCAACCTGCCCGTCCTGCGCCGCCTGCTCGAAGCCGAGCGCGCCCGCCTCGCCGCCGCCGAGGGCCAGCGCGTCGCGACCCGCCTCGAAGACACCGTCGACCAGCTGCGCGCCATCATCGCCGGCCTGACCGGCCAACCCGACGCCACCACCGGCGCCGTCGACCCCAGCCGCGAGGTCTTCGTCGGCAGCCTGCGCGTCGCCCCCTCGGACGACCTGCCCTGGCCCTTCCGCGTCGCCGAGGTCACGGCCCCCCCGGTCTTCACCGCGCTGAACCTGCGCCCCGTCGAGTGGCGCGACGAGGCGGGGAGATTGGTCTTCGGCTGGGAGGTCACCGACTGAGCGCCCGCGACACCCAGCGCGAGCTGAAGCGCCGCCGCGCCGCCCTGCGCGCCGAGATGCAGGCGCGGCGCGAGCGCGCCAAGGAGGCGGTGCGGGCGCAGCGGGCGCAGCAGCCACAGCGGCGGCGGTGGAAGCGGTGGGTGGTATTGCTGTTGCTCCTGCTGCTGTTGCTGATGCGGTGTGAGTGCGACGAGCCGGTGGAGGGCGCGGCGGACGCGGGGCTGGGTGGAGCGACGGACGTGGGGGTGGTCGTCGGCGACGCGGGACCGCCCGACGCGGCGGCCTCGCGGCCAGCGCGCCGACCCCGCCGCGCCAAGGTGCACCTGGTCGCGCGCGAGCGACCCGCGTTCGGGAAGGAGGCGCCCGAGCCCGACACGTGGCTGCCCGCGTTCCGCCTGCAGGTCGCGGCCCGCGCGCCGAGGCTGGCGCGCTGCTTCGAGGGCGCCGAGCGCCCGGGCGCGCTGCGCTGGAGCGCGCAGTTGGATCCGGGGTTGGGGCTGGTGTCGGACCAGACGTTCGAGCCGGTGCTGCAAGGGGCGGGGCTGTCCGCGGCGCGGCGGGCGTGCCTGGCGAAGGTGATGGCGGAGCCGGGGTATGCGTTGGAGGGGGGCGAGGGGGTGGCGCGGGTGTCGATGGTGATTGAGTTTTGAGGGGGGACGATGCGGCGTCCGCTGGCGCCATTGACGTGTCGGGCTGAACCAGGTGTCGAAGTGATTGATTGCGAATAGTGACGATTTTCGTCACATTGTGCAATTGAGGACTTAGGGGCGGCCGACGTGACGATGAGCGGCGCCACCATGTTCGCAGCGCCTCGCAACGGCGGACCACCGCATGGACACCGCAGCCGACTACCTCGACAACCTGCAGATGAACGGCCGCCTCACGTTCACCACCGAGGACGCCGTGAACGCGCTGCAGCGATCGCCCTCGGCGGTGCGCGCGCAGATTCGCCGCCTGAAGGCGAAGGGCCACGTGGCGGATCCGGCGCGCGGCTTCCATGTGATCGTCCCGCCGCAGTACCGCCGCCTCGGCTGCTTGCCCGCGGATCACTTCGTGCCCCAGCTGATGGGCCACCTCGGCGAACCCTACTACGTCGCCCTGCTCAGCGCCGCCGCCTACCACGGCGCCGCCCACCAGGCTCCGATGGCGTTCCAGGTGATGGTCCCGCGCCCCCGGCGAGACTTGGAGTGCGGCGGCGTGCGCGTCGACTTCGTGGTGCGTCACGATCTCGAGAGCACGACCGTCGTCGAGCGCGACACACCCACCGGCGTGCTCCGAATCGCCTCCCCCGCGGCGACCGCTCTCGAGGTCGTCGGCTACCCCGAACGCTGCGGCTATCTGGACAACGTGGCGACCGTGCTCGCCGAACTCGCCGAAGCGATCGACCCGGATGCCCTCGAGGCCGAGGCGCGCCGCGCGCCGGTCGCCTGGGTCCAGCGCCTCGGTTACCTGTTGGCGCTCGTCGAGCACGAGCCGTTGGCGGCGCGGCTCGACACGGTCCTGGCCGACAGCAACGTCTTCCCCGTGGCGCTCGCTCCCTGGGAAGCGATGGAGGGCGCCCCGCGAGACGCGCGCTGGCGGGTGGCCATCAACACGGGTGTGGAGCCTGACGTGTGATTCGGCAGCAAGCGATTGTCGAGTGGCGGCGGGAGGCGCCGTGGAGCGCCAACGCGATGGTCGAGCAGGACCTCGTCATCAGCCGCGCATTGGCCGAGATATACGCGGTGCCCGAGATCGCCGAGCGCCTCGCATTCCGCGGAGGTACCGCGCTGTACAAGCTGTACCTTCGGCCGGCCGCGCGCTACTCGGAGGACATCCGCTGGACCGCCCTGGCTGCGGCGAGTGCCCAGCGTGACGACATGGTCGTACGGGCTTCCCCCGTATTCGACCCGGCGACGCTCCCGACGCAGAGTCTCATATCCAAGCCCTCCACCTTTCGGTGGCAATCGTCGTCTCGGACTGGTAGCTTTTCCGGGAACCAAGGAGGCGCTATGGGCACTTTGGACTTGTTGAAGGATGCGATTGAGGCTCGGACGCCTATTTCGTTCCATTATGATAGCGCGGACGCGCCGGGTGTCAGGACCGGGCATCCTCATGCGGTGTTCATCAGGAGGCTGAAGGATGGGCGCGAGAAGGTCTATGTCGATGTGTGGATGACCGGCGGAGTCACATTCTCAGGGAGTGACAACCCCTGGCGAAAGTTCTCTTTCGAGAAGATCTCCTCAGTCCGGAGCATGCCGGGCGGACCGTTTTCTGTTGCCGACGGGTACAATTCCGATTCCTACGAATTTCCCCTGGCCAAGGTGTGATACGAGGTGGCGCCGTACCACGAGGCCGTTTTCGATGATGGCAAGACGCGGCTCATGGTCAACTTCACGGGCGACAGGAATTCTGGCGTGCTGAACGCGGGCGACTTCCGGATGAGCCTGTATGCCTTCGACATAGGCGAGAACACGCCCAAGTTCACGCTGCAGTTGCCGATAGAGGATGCGGCGAAGCTCTATAGGCATCTCGGCCAACTCTCCATCATTCAGGACCAAAGCAAGACACAGACCAGCCGTATTCTTGAACTCGACCCAGAGGTTCTTACGCCAGCTCTTTTGGATGCCGTAGTCGGCAATCCGAGCTTCTTCCACGCTGTGTTGGAGAGCGATCCAGAAGCCGTGCGGCAGTTCGTGGAATCGAAGCTCGACCAGGCGGACGTGGTTTCCGTCGCCTACAGGAAGGCCGAACTTGACTGCATGTCTTCATTGATCGAGGACCCAGACTTTTTTGACCGGAGAAGGGTCGAATGGGAGTGTTCCGGCCGTGAGGCCGTCTGGCAGAAGTTCTTCGAGCGGAACCCATGGATCTTCGGTTTCGCCCTTGACTACATCGTTGG
>JAUIGD010000541.1 GCA_030430255.1 Verrucomicrobiia bacterium | reverse complement strand
ATGATGACTACGGCATCCTCTTCCGCCAAGATGGCGACACCGAGCGCTTCGACAACACGGTGAACCTAGGGGCCGGCGGCTCGTTCACCGCATCGGCAGGCGGCGTCGTCCGACAGGTGGCGATCACCTACGAATTCAATTCCTTCGCCGACAACTCAACGGTGATCGCAACTTCGACCGTCGATGGGGTCCAGGTCGCCAGCGACAGCTTCACTTGGGACAGCAACGGCGGCGAGATGCGCATGGAGCTAGGCCACAACGATCCGAACGTCCGCATCGACAACCTGGCCGTCTCGACCATTCCCGAACCTTCGGCCACCGCCCTGTTCGGGGCTGGTCTGTTGGGCTTCCTCGCCCGCCGTCGCCGCTAGGAAATCCCCTCCCAACGCCATTTCGAAGGCCGGCACCGCTGCTCGCGGTGTCGGCCTTCTTCCTCTCACCAATCCCGAATTCCGCCCCACGGCTCCCACCATGAACAACGCGAAAACCCTCGGCTTCATCGCAACCTTTGCCGCAGCGATCACAACCGCCCCGGCCGATCTTCTTTTCTCGGACAATTTCGACGCTCCCGACACCGCGAATTTCGACGGTGCGCCCACCGCAGGCCGCCTCGCCGGCTCGCTGACCGGCGATGTCGTGCTGCGCTCGTTCGGGTTCCAGCAAGACATCAGCAACAACCAACTGTTGATGCCCACAGGCACGAACGGGGTGCGGTTTGAAAACAACGACGGCACCTTCGGTGCGGACAACCGCTACGACTGGGCAGGCGGGGCAGCCGGTGCCGAAATCTTGGCGCGCGGCGGCTTCACCGTGAGTTTCGATTGGATCCCCGCCGGCAACACCACCCGGGACTGGGTCTCCTTCCAGGTCGGCACCATCAACGCCGACAACGGCAACCTCACCGACGACGACTACGGTATCCTCTTCCGGCAGGACGGGGACACCGAGCGCTTCGACAACTCGGTGAACATGGGCGCCGGCGGCTCCTTCCCCGCCACCCCAGGCGGGCTCGTCCGCCATGTCGAGATTACGTACGAGTTCAGTTCGTTCGCCGACGGCGAAACGGTGACGGCGACCTCGTGGGTCGACGGGCTCGAGGTCGCGAGCGACTCCTTCACCTGGGACAGCAACGGCGGCGAGATGCGCATGGAGCTAGGCCACAACGATCCGAACGTCCGCATCGACAACCTGGAGGTGAATTCCCTCGATGCTTCCGGCTTCCAGATCGAACTCGACGACGCCGTCTTCCTCTCCTCGCTGATGCCGGGCGACGCCGTCGGCTCCCTTTCCGCCGCCTTCGAGGGCGTGCCCGAGACGGCAGCCTTCTCGCTGGTCGCCGGCGCCGGCGATGCCGACAACAGCAAGTTCCAGATCGTCGGCGACGAACTCCAACTCGCCGCCGGCTTCGACTTCCTCGACGAACCGGACGGCACTCCATATTCCGTGCGTGTCGATGGGCTCGGCGACGATTCCGGCGAGGCGGGCGAGGCGACCTTCGTCCTCACCCTGATCGCCGATGCCGACGCCGACACCCTCCCGGACACTTGGGAGCTGGCGGCCACCGACACCGGCGGCGGCGGCAACCTGACCGACCTCAGCGGCCTCGGGGGCGCGGACTTCGACACCGACATGCTCACCGACCTCGAAGAATACCAGCTCAACCTCGCCGGAACCGCGGTCAGCCCGATCGCCGACGACACCGACATGGACGAGCTGAAGGACGGCGAAGAGGTCGCCGGCGCCGGCGCCCGCCCGCCCACCGACCCGACCAACCCCGACACCGACGGCGACGCCCTCACCGACGGCCAGGAGTCCAACAGCGGCACCTTCGCCGATGCCGACGACACCGGCACCGACCCGACCCTCGGCGACACCGACTCCGACGAATACCGCGACGGATTCGAGGTCCTGCGCGGCGGCGACCCGACCGACGGAGGCCACATCCCGCCGCTCGACCCCGCCGTCTCCCTGGTCGTCCTGACCGACGACGCCTCCTCCGGCATCGACGCCGCCAACACCTACACGCACGCGGTCAGCGGCGGCGGCGCGGCGACCGTCAACGGGGTCAGCTTCGAGACCATGACCCCTGCCGTCATCCCCGCCAACATCACCTGGGACACCGGCGGGTTCACGATGAACGAGGTCGCGGCGATCAACAACGGCGACTGGCTCCCCGCCAACGGCGGCGTCACCGGCCCCGGCCTGCTCGACCTCTTCGGCGGCTTCACGTATTCCGGCGATGGAGCCAATTCCGGCTCAGCACAGACCTACACCCTCACCGGCCTCACCGCGGGGCAAAGCTACACCCTGCGGCTCTACGTCCGCCTCTGGGACACCGAAGGCAGCGGCCGCCCGCTCGACCTCTCCTTCGACAATGGCGGCCAGATCACCCGCGCCCCCATCCTCGAGGACCGTCCCGCGGCCGTCCTCGGCGGCGCCGCGCTCGGCCACGAAGCCTACGCGATCGAGTTCCGCTACGTCGCGGCCGGGAGCGACCTGATCATCCACGCCCCGATCCCGGCCGGCGGCCTCGTCCCCAGCGGCAGCTACCACCTCTACGGCCTCACCAATGAAGAGTCGGGGGCCGCGCCCGCGCCCGTCGTGACGGCAATCTCCCGCGACAGCGGCACCGGCGAGGTCACCATCACTTTCGAGTCCACCCCGGGCGCCGAATATGGCGTCGATTTCTCCACCACGCTGAACCCCGCTGGCCAGCCCGGCGGCTGGCAGGAGCTCAACGATGCCGTGCCCTCCGACGGCACCAGCACCACCTTCGTCGACACGGTCGCCGCGCCCAGCAACCCGCCGACCCTCCTCTACCGGATCCGGCCGGCGGAATAGCCGATCGGCAGCCCATAGGGATCTCGTCCACGCCATTCCCCCCCATCACTTTCCCTTGACCGGCGCACCCCGAACTGCAAAAAAGCATGGAAATGAAACTCCCGCTCATCGTCAGCACCAGCGCTGCGCTCACCGCTTCGGCGCTCTCTGGCACCCTCAACGGACCGATCGTCTTCACTGACGACGCCTCCTCGGGCGTCAATGGAGGCGGCACCTACACCCACCTTCTCGACATCGGCAGCGCCACCGCGGGCGGCGTCGTGGTCAATGGCCTATCGTTCAACACCGTCGTCAACTCGGCGCAGATCGGCCAGTACGGCTGGAGCACGAACCAACCCAACAACGGCGCCCAGAACGCGGTCACCGCCGTCGCCGCCGGTGGCATGGACCTCCTGCTCCGCGACATCCAGTGGAACCAGAACGCACCCGGCACCACTCAGCTGACCGGGCTCGAACCGGGCGCGACCTACCAACTCAATTTCTACCAGCGCGGCTGGAACATCACCGACACCACCTTCAACCGCACCCACGACATCACCTTCGACGACGGGTCCGGCTCGCCCTCCACCGTCACGCTCAACCCGGACATCTCCCCGAACGTCGCCCAATACCTCTCCTACACCTACACCGCCCCGGCCAACGGGGTCTTGGACATCAGTTGGGTCTCCAACGGTGCGGGCGGCACCCTCCACCTCTACGGCCTCACCAACGAACTCGTCTCGGGCGGCACGTGGATGCACGGCACGGTGACTTCCGACA
>JAUIGD010000540.1 GCA_030430255.1 Verrucomicrobiia bacterium | reverse complement strand
CCCATCCAGCGCATCCGCGCTTGGCCGACCGAGCGCATGAACTGCAGCGTTCCCACCCGCGCCATGTCGTTGGCCATCGCGTTGACCATCAGGTCGATCTGGATGCGGCTGATCTGCGGCGTGTTGTCGTTCACGAGCTCGATCTCGGGATCGATGTCCGGCTCGGGATGCTGCAGCTCCGAACCCTCACCGGCCGCCGCGATCTCACCCTCCAACTCGCGCACCCGCTGCATGTGCTCCTCCATCATCGACCGGTCCTCCGGCGACAGCTTGCCGGCGATGCGGCCGAGGTCCGCGTGCACCCCGTCGAGCACGCTGGCGATGTCGTCGCGGTCCTTCAGGCCACCGTAGAGCTTGTCGAACATCCGCGCCGGATCGTCGATCGGCGCCAGCGGCTTGTTGTTCCCCGCATAGCTCATGCGCGTCCAAGGGTCGGCGCGATCGGGCACCGCCACCCCGAACTGCAGACTACCGAACCGCGTGCGGCTGGCCTCGTCCGACTGGAAAAAATTGGCGATCTCCTGGTCGATGGAAATGCCCGAAGCCCAACCGGCCGGCGTGTGCGACCCCCCTTGGATGTTGCCAGGGTTCAGCTCGCGCGCCGTCAGCAGACAGCTCATCCCGCGCATGTGGTTGTCGCCGTCACCGCGGATCCGGTTGTGGACCCCCTTGAGCAACAAGAGCTGCTCCTTGAACGGCGCCAGCGGTTCCAGGATCGATCCGAGCTCCAGCGGCTGGTCGTCGCCGAACGCCTTCGGCCAGAATTCACCCGGCAAGGTCCCGTTGGGCGAGAACATGACGATCACGCGCTTGCGCGGCGCGGCGGCACCGGATCCGGCCGCACCGAGACCGGGGAGACCGGCGACAAAGGGGAGCGCCGCGGCACCGAGGCCGAGCTCGCGGAGGAATTGGCGGCGGGTAGTCATTGGTTCAGTCTGCTGGATAATCGGCGCTCCGGTCGATTTCTCACCGAAACTCGTCCACCTCAACACCCCCGCAACCGCCGAATTTCCCCTTGGATCTTCGCCCCGCCACCGCTACGATCTCCCCCATGACCCGTACGTTCCTCGCCGCGCTGGCTGTCGGCGCCCTCACCCTCGCCGCCGGCTCCCGCGCTTCCGCCCAGGTCGCCGTCGATACCACTTCACCCGAGATCACCTTCGGCGCTCCCTCCAACGGCCTCGACCTCTCCACCGTCACCGACGACCGCGACCTGTTCGACCGCTCGAAGGTCACCGTCTCTGGCACGGCCTCCGACGCCACCCGGGTCGCCCAAGTCCAATACCGCGTCGAGGGCAGCCACCGCTGGCGCCGCGCCACCCTGATCCGCACCTCCAGCAACGATACCCTCCAGGAATACGCCTGGGCGTTCCGCGTCAAAATCAGCCGCAAGAGCCATCGCCGGGTGTACATCCGCGCCTACGACGACGCGAAGAACGAATCCGACATCATCGGCCGCTTGATCATGCGCGGCAACAGCTGACCCGCCGCTCCCACGCTGCCATCCCGCTCGAGATCCACCGGACAAAGAGCAACAGCGCGCCCGTGGCGCCCCACCCTTGGGCGATGTCCGGAGTAGACGGCCAGGCTACGAGCAAAGCCACTCGGCTCCCCCTGATCGCCACCGGCGGTCTCGTCGCCATCGTGCTCGCGACCCTCCTCGTCGAAGCGCTCCGCCGGCCAGGCAGCAGCGAGTCAGGCAGTGCGGGAGACCCGCCCCTCGCCCCGAGCGCCGAAGCTCCGAACCCCCACCTCACCGGGGGCACCCACAGCGCCGCCCCCGCCCACCCCGAGGCTGCGCCGACCATCGAACCCGGCAGCGCAGAGTGGCGGGAGCTCATCCAGAGCGACCCCGCTTCGGCCGGGTCAGCACTCGGCCAGATGGACTCCTCGGGTGCCCGTGTCGAGCTCCTCTCCGAGCTGATGGACCACTGGATCAAAGCGGCACCCGGCGACGCCGCGAACTGGACCCTCGCCCTGCCGAGGGGCGACTTCCGCGATGACGCCAGCTCCCAGCTCACCCTCTCGTGGGCGGCGCTCGACCCCGGAGCCGCCGCCCGCTGGGTCGCCGAAAACGGCCGCAGCGCCGGCGCCGCCCTCGGCGGCCTCCTCTCAAAATGGGCGCGCAGCGACCCCGAAGCCGCCGCCGAATGGACCGCTGAGATCCCCGACCCCAGCCTCTCCCGAGAAGCCGCCGCCACCCTCGCCTACGCCTGGGGCTCAAGCGATCCCCGCGCCGCCGCCCGCTGGCTCGCCTCCGTCGATGACCCGGGAAAACGGGCGGCAGCCAGCAAGACCTTGGTGCAAGCCTGGTCCGAGCGCGACCCTGCCGCCGCCGCCGCCTGGCTCGCAGCAAACATCGACGACCCCGCTGACCGCACCGCCGCCGCCCTGCCCGTCATGCTCGCCTGGTCCGAACGCGATCCCCTCGCCGCCTCGAAGTGGATCGCCTCCCTGCCCGACCCCGACTTGCGCCAGCAGGCTACCCCTATTTTCGCCGAAGCCCTCGTCGCCGAATCCCCGGAAGACGCCGTCCTCTGGGCGCGCAGCATCGAGGAGCCGAGCCAGCGCCGGGAGTCCATCCTGAACATCTATGAAGACTGGCTCGACAACGACCCCCCATCAGTCCTCGCCCACTTGCGCTCCAACCTCGACGCCAACGCCGAGCCGGAACTCCGCGAAGATCTCTACGACCTGCTCTACGAACACGACCCGACCTTCCGCGACGAACTCCTCGACCTCTACGAGCGACGAGCCACCGAGCAGTAGCAAAGCTCCGCCGGTGGATCGGCGCCGCGCCGCTTCCAACCCAACCGCGCCACAGCGAACATGAACACCCCGAGGATGGGAGCCCCGAGCCGCCGACCCGACCCGCCGCAGCCCCACCCGCGGCGGCGGGCGACCACCGCGCTCCACCCGATCGCCGCGGCAGCAGCCCCCACTGCCCTCGCCCTCATCCTCGCCCTCTCCAGCTGCGCCGCCCCACCCCGCCTCGCCGGGCACCGCCACGGCGACGCCGCCCGCCACCTCGACCGCGCCACGCGACTAGCCGAGGGCACGCTGCGCCGCGACCACGCCGTCGCCCGCGCCGTCGAAGCCTTCACCGACGAAGCCGCAGCCTCCTCCCCTTCCGCCAACTTCCGCTGGGAAGGCCGCCCCGGGATCGACCCGCTCGCCTTCGATCGCGCCCTGCCCTCCCGCGCCGTCCGCCGCCGCGGCTGGCGCCGCGTCTGGCACGAAGAGCCCGGCGCGGGGACGCCGCTCGTCCTCCTCAGCGACACCCCGTCCGATCGCTTCGTCGGGAAACTGGGCGAAGTGCTCCCCGTCACCGCCACCGTCTCGCAGCAGGGCGCCGAGCCCACCCTCACGCTGCATGACGCACTCGCCCCCGGCGTGGGTACCACCCGCATCGGCGGCCACCCGCTCGCCCGCGACTACACCGCGCCGCTCGCCTTCCTCCTGCGGCGCGATGACATCATGCCCGAGTTCCGCGCCATGGTCCACTCGGGGCGCTACCTCGACGACCTGGGCCTCTACCGCCTGACGCCGTACGACCCCGACCGCATCCCCGTCATCCTCGTCCACGGCCTCAAG
This sequence comes from Verrucomicrobiia bacterium, assembly GCA_030430255.1. GTDB lineage: Bacteria > Verrucomicrobiota > Verrucomicrobiia > Verrucomicrobiales > DEV007 > JAUIGD01. The sequence continues at coordinate 22 of JAUIGD010000540.1, read as the reverse complement.
TCTTCGCCTCAAGTCTGGGCGA
>JAUIGD010000539.1 GCA_030430255.1 Verrucomicrobiia bacterium | reverse complement strand
ACACCGCTGCGGATCCCATCCTCGACGAGGAACGTGCCCGCCTCCGCAAGGAAGCCGTCGAGCTCAAACTCATCTTCAATGCGATCGTGCAGAATTCCCAAGACCGCCCCTAGCTTTTCATCGATCCCTCTCCCCCCTTTTCCATTCCTGATACATGGAATCCTGCAACCTGCCACCTCCGCGTCTAGCGGTCCACACCATTACCACCAAGCCCTGGTCCACCGAGCAGTGCATTGAGAAGTATGCCGCCGCCGGGGTCGGGGGCATCACCTTCTGGCGCTACAGCTTCGAGGGGCGCGACCCCGCCGCCGTCGGGCGCCAGGCGCGCGATGCGGGACTGGAGGTGGTTTCGGTCGCGCGTGGCGGCTTCTTCCCAGCCCCGACCGAACCCGCGCGCCGGGAGGCGATCGACGACAACCTCCGCGCCATCGACGAGGCGGCCGCGGCCGGCGCCCCCTCCCTGGTGCTCGTCTGTGGCGCCGTCCCCGGACAGGCGCTCGCCGACTCCCACGCACAGATCCGCGACGGCATCGCCGCCTGCCTCGACCACGCCGCCGCCGCGGGTGTCGTCCTGGCGATCGAGCCCCTGCACCCGATGTATGCCGCGGAGCGCTCGGCGATCAACACCATGGCCCAGGCCAACGCCCTCTGCGAGGCCTTGGGCAGCGGCCCGAACATCGGCATCGCCTGCGACGTCTACCACACCTGGTGGGACGACGCTCTCGAAGCGGAGATCGCCCGGGCCGGCGCCGCCGGAAACCTGACGGCCTACCACATCTGCGACTGGCTCAGCCCCACCACGGACTTCCTCAACGACCGCGGCCTCATGGGCGAAGGCTGCATCGACCTCCCGCAGATCGGCCGGTGGGTCGAGCGCGCCGGATTCGCCGGATTCCACGAGGTGGAGATCTTTTCCGGGCGCTGGTGGGCGAGCGACCAAGACGCGTATTTGAAGCGGATCGTCGATTGGGCGGAGAAGTAGGGGAGAGCTGAAGAAGGGAAGTATGGAAGAAAAGAAGAAGACACCAGCAGCCGCCAAGACGTATCGCGACCTCATCGTCTGGCAGAAGGCGCATGCTTGGGTACTGGATGTGTACCGCTATACGAAACGCCTTCCCGATGACGAACGCTTCGGTTTGATCGCGCAAATCCGACGCGCGGGGGTCTCCGTACCCTCGAACATCGTCGAAGGGTTTCGGCGAGAATCGGGTTCCGACAAGCGCCGCTTTTACAACATCGCCCACGCCTCGCTCGACGAGGCAACCTACCAGCTTTACCTCTCTCAAGAACTTGGCTATGGCGACTCCGAAGCGATCCGCAATTCCGCCGAAGAGATCAGTAGACTCCTCAACGCCTACATCCGCAAGCTCCCAAGAACCACCCGCTGAACTACTCTTCCCCTTCTTCTACACTTCCATTCTTCCCTCCTCCCCTACTCATCCCAATGGCCACAAGAAAACTCCGCATCATCCTCAACGGCGTCACCGGCCGCATGGGCACCAACCAGCACCTCGAACGCTCGATCTGCGCGATCATCAAGGAGGGCGGGGTCAAAGTCTCGCCGGACCTGACCTTGATGCCGGAGGTGCTGTTGACCGGCCGCAACGAGAACAAGCTCGCCGCCCTCGCGGACAAATACGGCGCCTTCATCGGCGACGGCCGCGGCGGCCTGCCGTACACCACCGACCTCGCCGGCGCCCTCGAGGGCAAGTTCGGCGACTTCGACATCTTCTTCGACGCCTCCGGCACCCTCCAGCGCGCGGGGTTCATCGAGATGGCCGCCGCCGCAGGGCTCGCGATCTACTGCGAGAAGCCCACTGCCACCGAGAGCGCCGAAGCCTTCCGCCTGGCGGACCTCGTCGAAGCGGCCGGGCTGAAGAACGGTGTGGTGCAGGACAAGCTCTGGCTGCCCTCCTTCCGCAAGGTGCGCATGTTGAAGGAGCTCGGCTTCTTCGGCGACATCCTCAGCGTGCGGGGCGAATTCGGCTACTGGGTCTTCACCGGCATGGACTACGACCAACCCGCGCAACGCCCCAGCTGGAACTACCGCGCCGAGGACGGCGGGGGCATCATGATCGACATGTTCTGCCACTGGCAATACGTCATCACGAACCTCTTCGGCCCGATCGACCGCCTCGTCGCCCACGGCAACATCGACATCGCCGAACGCCGCGGCGAGGACGGCTCCGCCTACCGCGCCACCGCCGACGACTCCGCCTACGCCATCTTCGTCCTGAAGGACGGCACGGTCTGCCAGTTCAATAGCTCCTGGTGCGTGCGCGTCCGCCGCGACGACCTGCTCACCGTCGAGATCAACGGCAGCAAGGGCAGCGCCGTCGCCGGCCTCCGCGACGTGGTCGTCCAGTCGGCCGCCGAAACCCCCAAGCCGGTCTGGAACCCGGACATCCCCCAGCCCATCGATTTCTACGAGGGCTGGCAAAATGTCCCCGACAACATCCCCTACGACAACGCCTTCAAAATTCAGTGGGAGCAGTTCCTCCGCCACGTCGCCCTCGACGAACCGTGGCGCTACACCCTCCGCGAGGGCGCCAAAGGCGTGCAGCTCGCCGAGCTGGGCATGCAGAGCTGGCGCGAGCAAAAGTGGGTCTCGGTGCCGTAGCGACTCCGTCTCACCGGAGGGCGCGCGTCCCCGCGTGCCGCCATCTCGCATGGAGGGCGGAGCTCCGTCTCCGCCGTAGCCAAATCGAGGCTCCGCTCTTCCGACGTCCCTGCCATCTAGGGAAATCTTTTCCCGTCATCCTCCCGCCACTTCGGGCGTAATCTCTCACACCCATGACCCGATCCCGACCCGCCCTCACGCTCGCTTTGCCAGCCGCCGCGACCGCCGCATTGGCTCTCGCGTTCGCCCAGGATGCCGATCCAGAACCCCCGGTCGGCGATCGCTTCCTCTCCGGCACCCGCCAGCTGACCTTCGCCGGGCTGCGCGCCGGCGAGGGCTACTTCAGCGCCGACGGCACGCAGATGGTCTTTCAAAGCGAGCGCGAGCCGGGCAACCCGTTCTTCCAAATCTACCTCCTCGACCTCGAGACCGGCGACACCAACCGCATCTCACCCGGCGAAGGCAAGACCACCTGCGCCTGGATCCACCCCGACGGCGACCGCGTCCTCTACGCCTCCACCCACGCCGACCCGAACGCCGTCGCCAAACAGGAGGCCGAACTGACGGAGCGCCAAGAGGGGCGCATCAAGAAATACTCCTGGGACTACGATGAGAACTTCGACATCTGGGAGGCCGCGACCGACGGGTCGGGCGCCAAGAAGCTCACCGACGCCCGCGGCTACGACGCCGAGGGCTCCTACTCGCCCGACGGCGAGTGGATCGCCTTCGCCTCCAACCGCGCCGCGTACGGGCGCGAGTTAAACGATGAGGAGAAGGCCCGGTTCGAAGTCGACAAGGCCTACTTCATGGATCTCTACCTCATGCGCGCCGATGGCTCGGAGCTGCGGCGCCTCACCGACGTCCCCGGCTACGCCGGCTGCCCGTTCTTCTCGCCGGACGGCACGCACATCTGCTGGCGGCGCTTCTCGGAGAAGGGCGATAGCGCCGAGATCTACACCATGGACCTCGCCACCGGTGAAGAGACCCCGCTCACCGACCTCGGCG
>JAUIGD010000538.1 GCA_030430255.1 Verrucomicrobiia bacterium | reverse complement strand
CGAGGAGCAGAAATTCGGCGTCAAGCACAAGGAGGCGCTGAAGGCGCTGAAGGCCGACGTGCATGTGCTGACGCTGTCGGCGACGCCGATCCCGCGCACCATGCAGCTCGCGCTGACGGGGGTGCGCGAACTCTCCATGATCGCGACGCCCCCGGTGGACCGGCTGTCGGTGCGCACCTTCGTGTCGCCGTTCGACCCGCTCACCATCCGCGAGGCGCTCCTGCGCGAAAAGTATCGCGGCGGCCAGACCTTCTATGTCTGTCCGCGCGTGTCGGACCTTGCGGGGCAGGCGGAGTTCCTGGCCGCGCACGTGCCGGAGGTGAAGGTGGGGATCGCGCACGGCCAGATGACGCCGACCGCGCTCGACGACGTGATGAACGCCTTCTACGACGGCCGCTACGACGTGCTGCTCGCCACCACCATCGTGGAATCGGGCCTCGACATTCCGACCGCCAACACGCTGATCGTGCACCGCGCGGACATGTTCGGCCTGGCCCAGCTCTACCAGATCCGCGGCCGCGTCGGCCGTTCCAAGACCCGCGCCTACGCGCTGATGACGACCGCCGTCGACAAGACGCTGACGGCGACCGCGCAGCGCCGCCTCAAGGTGTTGCAGTCGCTCGACAATCTCGGCGCGGGCTTCCAGCTCGCCTCGCACGATCTCGACATTCGCGGCGCGGGCAACCTGTTGGGCGAGGAGCAGTCCGGCCACATCAAGGAGGTGGGATTCGAGCTCTACCAGGCGATGCTGGAGGAGGCGGTGGCCTCGCTCAAGGCGGGCGGCGAGGAGGAGGCGGAGGACGCCTGGTCGCCGCACATCTCGGTGGGCATCCCGGTGCTGATCCCGGAGGACTACATCCCCGACCTGCAGCTCAGGATGTCGCTCTACCGGCGCCTCGCCGACCTCGACGACGCCCAGGCCATCGACGCCTTCGGCGCCGAGATGACCGACCGCTTCGGCAAGATCCCCGACGAGGTCGAGTGGCTGCTGAAGATCGTCTACATCAAGTCGCTGTGCCGGCGGGCCAACGTGGAGAAGATCGACGCCGGCCCCAAGGGCTGCGTGGTGACCTTCCGCGGCGGCGAGTTCGCCAACGCCGCCGGGCTGGTGCAGATGGTCGCCTCGGAGCGCTCGTCGGCCAAGGTGCGGCCGGACTCCAAGGTGGTGTTCATCCGCGACTGGCCCGACCCCGCCGCCCGCACCAAGGGCGTCGCGGTGATCCTGGCCAAACTCGCCAAGCTCGCGGAGGGGGAGGCGAAGAAAGCCGCCTGACGCGGCGGCGCGGCGCTCCGCCATGCCCGCCGCCACAGGGTGGACAGGGATGCCCTGCTTTGCTCTCATGACCACGGGGGGCGGGAATCATGGATCTGGTCGAGACGCTGAAAGACCTTTCGACGGCCAAGGTCCTGATCGTTATCGGGGTTTTGCTGATCGTCCTCTATTTTGTGGGTCGGCTGGGGCAGTGGGTCTCCCTGCCGGATTCGCGCCGCATGCCGGCGCTGATCGTCGGCGCCGTGCTGCTGTGCGCCGGCGTCACGCTGGAGCTGATCGCCAAACCCGAAGCCGACGCGCCCGCCGCTCCGCCGTCGGTGCCGCTGCGGCAGAATCCCACCGCGACGCGCCCCGCGGGTCAGGCGAACGCCTACTACGTGGTGATGGGCAGCTTCGCCAACCGCTCGGGCGCGGAGACGCGGGTGAACGAAGCGCGCTCAGCGGGCATCGACGCAACGATCCTGCCAGGCGCCACGCTGGGTCTCACGGCGGGCAATTTCATCGTCGCCATCGGCCCGTTCGAGCGGTCGCGGGCGGACGAGAAGGTCGCGACGACGAAGGCGACATTCGCCTCGGCCTACCTGAAGCAGGCGCCCTGACAACCCTCCACCTCGTGCCAGCGGATCAGGCGGTGCGCCTTGCCGGCGGCGGGGAAGGGCGGCCGTTCGATCTCCCGGACCGGTTCGGGAAGGGCAAAGGTGCTATCGTTGCAGGCGATGAGAGGGCCTGGGGCGGTCGACACACCACCCCTTTCGGGCTGGCTGCGGGCTAAATGGCCCGAGGATAGGGGGACGACGCCATGAAAAGACTGATTGCGGCGATTGCCGTTTGCGCCGTTGCGGTGCCGGCTTGGGCCGATGACGCGCTGCTCGAAGAGACGCTCAGCTTCACCGGCGAGATCTTTCAGCTGCAGACCGGGGTGCCGGGGCTCATCATCGCGGCGGTTCGCGGTGGGGAGAGCGCCGTCGTCGGGGTCGGGGAGATCGCCAAGGGAGGGCCGGCGCCCGACGGCGACACGATCATCGGCGTCGGCTCGCTGACGAAGACGTTTACCGGGCTCGTGCTCGCCAACCTCGTCGTGGAGCACACCGTGGCGCTCACCGACCCGGTGGCGCCGCTGATCGACCTCGTCGACGTGTTCCCCGATTGGGACGGGCGCCAGGTGCGGCTGGTCGACCTTGCGACCCATTGGGGCGGGTTCGGGCGGGAGCTGGAGCCGGTGGACGGGGCGGATAAATACAGCGATGCCTCCTTTGCCGGTAACCTGGGGGCCGATGCGCTGCTGTTCGAGCCCGGCGGCGGCGTCCTTTATTCCAACATCGGCTTCGATGTCCTGGCGATGGCATTGGCGAGTGCGGCCGGCGCGCCCTACCAGGACGTGATGCAGGAGAAGGTGCTGACCCCCCTCGGCCTCTCGGCCACGAGCTATGCCGCCCCCCAGGGCGACAACGTGATGATGGGGCACGACTGGAACGGCAACGAGATGGATCCGGGCGATCCGATCCCCAACCGGTTCGGCGCATCCTCGCTCCACACCACCGCCAACGACATGATCCGCTATCTGAAATGGAACCTCGACCGCACGGGCGAGGGGGCGGAGGCGCGCCTCCTGAGCCACGCGGCCTACCTCATCCGCGACGGTCTCGATCCGGTGTTCGGGATGGACGAATCGGGGCACATGGACGCGATGGGGCTCGGCTGGGTCATCATGATGCCGGAAGGCGACCGGCCCCTGATCATCCAGAAGGCGGGCGGGACGAACGGGGTGTTCAGCTACCTCGCCTTCGCGCCCACGCGCGGCGTCGGCGTCTATATCGCGATCAACAAGTTCGATTTCGCCGCCGGGATGGAGATGGCCGAGGTGGTGAACGGGCTGATCGCCGCGCTCGCGCCGCGCTGAGCCGGCACGGCACCCTACTCGCGGGCGGGGCGCCGGGAGGGGCGGGTCAGGTCGACTGGCGCTCGCTCGCCACCTGCCGGATCGCGCCCTCCAGCACCTCGGCCGGCTGCGCGCCCGACACCGCGTACTTGCCGTCGAGGATGAAGCAGGGAACCCCGGTGACGCCGATGGCCTGGGCGTGCACCACTTCCGCCTCGGTCTCGGCAAGGTCGGCGTCGGAGGCGAGGAGGCGGGCGACCACCGCGCCGTCCATGCCGGCTGCCTCGGCCGCGCCCGTGAGCACGGCCTTGTCGGTGAGGTCGGATCCCCGGCGGTTGAGCTCCGGAAAAGCGCCGGCCCGTAGCGACGGACCAGCGCGCCGGTTCAGATGTGGATCACCCTGTCATAGGCGTCGAGCACGCTTTCGTGCATCATCTCGGACAGGGTCGGATGCGGGAAGACGGCGTGCATCAGGTCTTCTTCGGTGGTC
>JAUIGD010000537.1 GCA_030430255.1 Verrucomicrobiia bacterium | reverse complement strand
CTGAGGATGTTGCCGTTGGGAACGGCTCGGGCAGGGTGTCTACCCCGCCGCTTCGCCGATCCCTGCCGCCGCCTACTCAGCATCAACGATCGGCGGCGCCTCGCCTGCGGATGTGGTGATCGATCCGGGCTAACGAAGCCAGACCGAGTCGCGCTGCCGTCAATGCCAAGAACCTTCGGCATCACCAAGCGCACGTTGCAGCTGAGGAGACTTCGCAAATCCGGAGCGAGTCCGAATGGCGGGGTCGCCCAATTCTTCCCGCTGTCTCTTCGCGGCGTCTTGTCGCAACATCCACCGCCTCCTGAAGATCGAACAACGGTGGCTTCAGTCGACCTCGGGCAGGCGGATCTCCTCCACCATCTTCTGCACGTGCTCGGGCGGCGCGGGCGTGATCCGCGAGACCAGCCAGGCGACGCAGAAATTGAGCATCATCCCGACCGCGCCGATGCCCATCGGGGAAATCCCCGCCCACCAGTGGTTCTGCGGCTGCGGGCTCTTCAGAACAAACACGTGATAGATGATGTAGGCGGCGGTGAACGCCAAGCCGACGACCATCCCGGCGATCACCCCCTCGCGGTTCATGCGCTTGGAGAAGATACCCATCAGGATCGCCGGGAAGAAGCTCGCCGCGGCCAAGCCGAACGCGAACGCCACCACTTGGGCGACGAACCCGGGCGGCCAGATCCCGAACGCCCCGGCGATGAGGACCGCCACGCCAGCACCGAGCCGGGCGAACAGCAACTCCTTCTTCTCGTCGAGTTTCGGGTTGATCGTCTTCTTCATCAGATCGTGGGCGAACGCGGTGGAGATCACCAGCAGCAAACCAGCCGCGGTCGAGAGCGCCGCCGCCAAGCCACCGGCCGCGACCAAGCCCACCACCCAGTTCGGCAGCCGGGCGATCTCCGGGTTCGCGAGCACCATGATATCCTGATCGATGTAGAGCTCGTTGTCCGATGCGGTCAGTTCGTTGACGAGCAAGCCCTGGCCTTGAGGTCCACGCACGACCTCACCCCCTTCGCCCCTTTGGAAGGATGGCTTGCCATCGTTGTCGGCGAACACCTTGCCCGGCCCGTATTGGATGAGGCCGTCGCCATTCTTGTCCGCCCACGCCAGCAATCCGCTCTTCTCCCACTTCTGCAAACCCTGCGGGATCTGGTCGAACCGCTTTCCGGGCACCTCGTTGAGCAGGTTCGTCCTCGCGAATGCCGCCACCGCGGGCGCCGTGGTGTAGAGAACGGAGATGAACAGCAGCGCCCAAAACGCTGACATGCGCGCGTCCTTCACTTTCCGCACCGTGTAGAAGCGGACGATCACGTGCGGCAGCCCCGCCGTGCCCGCCATCAGCGCCAAGGTGATGCAAAACACATCGAGCATCCCTCGAGACCCTTCGGTGTAGGCGCCAAACCCGAGCTCTTGCCCCAACCCGTCCAGCTTGTCCAGGAGGTGCTCACCGCCCTCGACGGCCCCCCCGAGACCGAGTTGCGGCACCGGGTTGTTGGTGAGCATGATCGAGATGAAGATCGCCGGCACCATGAAGGCGAAGATCAACACGCAATACTGGGCGACCTGCGTGTAGGTGATCCCTTTCATGCCGCCCAACACCGCGTAGAAGAACACGATCACCATCCCGATGATCACCCCGACGTTGATATCGACCTCGAGGAAGCGGGAGAACACCACACCGACGCCGCGCATCTGACCCGCGACGTAGGTCAATGAAACGAAGATCGCGCAGAGGATGGCGAGCACCCGGGCGACTTGCGAATAGTAGCGGTCGCCGATGAAATCGGGGACGGTGAAACGCCCGAACTTCCGCAAGTAGGGCGCCAGCAACAGGGCGAGCAGCACATAGCCCCCGGTCCATCCCATCAGGAACACGCCGCCGTCGCGCCCCCAGAACGAGATGAGGCCCGCCATGCCGATGAACGAGGCCGCCGACATCCAGTCCGCCGCCGTCGCCGCGCCGTTGGCCAGTGGCGACACCCCTTTCCCGGCGACGTAAAACTCGCCGGTGTTCGAAGCGCGCGAGCGGACCGCGATGTAAATATAGAGGGCGAAACTCAGCCCGACGATTATGTAGGTCCATGCCTGAACGCTCATCTCGGTCTCAGGTTAGCGTTTCTTGCCGACGTATTTGGCGTCGAGGCGGTTCATCAACCACACGTAGATCCCGATCAGCGCCACGAAGACGTAGATGCTGCCCTGCTGGGCGAACCAAAACCCCAACTTGATCCCACCGCCCGGAGTGCGGTGCTCGTCCAACTGGTCTGCCCACAAAATACCGCAGCCGTAGGACACCAAAAACCACACCGTCAGCAGTGAGAGGACGTAGAGGATATTGCGACGCCAGTAGGCTTCCGCGGAGATGCCCCCGAAGCGGAGCTGCTGCGCGTTCTGGTCGCCGCCGTCGGCGGTCGGAGGGGGTTCGTTCATCGGGCTGGGTGCGAGAGTGAGTGAGCACCGCGGGGAGCGCACGCAAATTCCTCGGGGGCGGTGCCCCGTTCGCGTTGCACCCCACGCAGATATCCTATTAGTTTGAACTCCCTGCCCCCCGGGTGCAAATACTTAACATTCCTAAAACAAATACACCGTCGGAAGCTCCCTCCCCCATGGCCCGCCCCCAAGCATCCCCACCACGCGGCCTCCACGTCCTCGGCGAAACCTCGCTCCCACCCGGAGGCTTCGTCCTGCTCCCCAACCGCCTCGCCTACCACGATCTCCTGCAATTGGAGACCGTGTTGGGCGACCGGCAGATCACCTACCTGATCGACGAGTCGCACCCGTACGATCCGCTGCTGCGCGCGCATCTGGAGAAGGACGACACGGACGCGCTGGCCTTCGACGCCTCGGTGGCGGATCCCGCCGAACTCAAGTCCGCGCTCCACCCGCTGCTCGGCAAGGGACGCTGCATCGTGTTCGTTCCCGGCAACGCGACCGCGCTCGCCGGCACCCACCTCCATGTCCCGGCCGCGACCATCGCCGCCATCCTCGCGTCGGGCGCCACCACGCTCCCGCTCTACGTCGACAAGCCGCGCGAGTCGGCGCTGTCGATCGAGGTCACCACCCGGTTGCCGGGCGCGATCTTCTCCTTCGGGCGACCGCTGGAGCGCGAGGCGGTGACCCACGCCAATTTCCTCGAGAACCTCCTCGCCGCCGGGGAGGCCGCCTATTCCTCGCACCCGCTGCTCGACGAGAACCTCGCCCGCTGCATCGTCCGCGGTCTCAAACGGCACGGTTCGGGCGCCAGCCTCCGCGATGGCAACGACGGCTCCGAGCTGCGCTATGACAAGGCCTTCGCGGCCGCCGCGGCCCTCAGCCGCCTGATCCGCAATGAGACCGACCGCGACCGGGTGGGCATCGTCTTGCCTCCCGGCAAGGGGGGCTTCGTCGCCAACCTCGCCGTGCTGTTGGCCGGCAAGATTCCCGTGAACCTCAACTTCACCGCCGGCGCCGAAGCCGCCCAGTCGGCGATGCGGCAGGCGGAGCTCGACCGCGTCATCACCGCCGACGCCTTCATGGGGAAGTTCACCAGCTTCCCGTGGCCGCCCTCGAAACAGATCATCCTCATCGAGCGGGCGCTCCCGCCGCTGAAGAAAAAGATGATCTTCTGGGCGCTCGCCCTCAAAGCGCTGCCGCCGGGGGCGATCTG
>JAUIGD010000536.1 GCA_030430255.1 Verrucomicrobiia bacterium | reverse complement strand
CGAAGAGACGTTCAAACTGACTAACAAAGCCACTACTACGATTGGGATGCGGACACGGCATCCGCCCCAACTATACCTATTATGGAAAAGTACAAGAATTACTTTCGCTCTTTCCCTAAAGGCATTGGGGCTAGCCCGAATCGATCACCAAGCTCCGGGCTGTGGCTCGCCCTCGTTGATGCTGAGGGTGTTGGCGTGGTGACCGGCTCGGGCAGGGTGTTCACCCAGCCGCTTCGCTGATCCCTGCCGCCGCCTACTCAGCATCAACGATCGGCGGCGCCTCGCCTGCGGATGTGGTGATCGATGCGGGCTAGCACGCTGGCGGCGGCACCGGGGAACCCGCCGGGCGGAGTGACATCAGCGCTGAGCCGGCTCGACTTTGGAAAGTCGAGCTACGTCCGCCGCGATCCTGTGCCCGCGACGATCGGCGGCGGGCGTTCCGAACCGAAATGGTGCCCCCGTCCATCGGATCGCCCCTCAGACGAACTTCCCCGGGTTCAGCGTGCCGTTCGGGTCGAGCGCGGCTTTGAGCTTCCCGTGCAGGGCGAGCGCGCCGGGGTGCAGGGCCTCGTCGAACCAGCGCCGCTTGGCGATGCCGATGCCGTGTTCGCCGGTGATCGCCCCGCCGAGCGCGAGCACGCCTTTGAAGAGCTGGTCGAGCGCCTCCTCCGAGCGCGCCCGGACGGCGGGGTCGCCGATGTTCTCGACCATGACGTTGACGTGGATGTTGCCGTCGCCGGCGTGTCCGAAGCAGGCGACCGGCATCCCGCAGTCGGCCTGCAGGCGCTCGCAGAAATCGACCAGCTCGGCCAGCTTGCCGCGCGGCACGACGATGTCCTCGTTGAGCTTGGTGAGCCCGGTGGCGCGCAGGCTGTAGCTGAAGGCGCGGCGGATCTCCCAGATCGCCTCGCAGCCGGCATCGTCCGCGGCGGTGTCCAAGGTCAGGCAGCCGCGCGCGCGCAGCAGCTCGGCGAGGGCGGCGGTCTCGCCCGCGACGGAGCCGGGCTGGCCGTCGATCTCCACCAGCAGGTGGGCGTTGCCGTCGGGGATCATCGACGGCCCGACATGGTCGCGCGCGGCGGCGAGGGTGAACTTGTCGGAGATCTCCAGCGCCGAGGGCAGGAAGCCGGCGTCGAGCACCGCCTGCACGGCGGCGGCGGCCTCGGCGAACGCGGCGAAGCTGGCCGAGAGCATCGCCCGTGCGGGCGGGTGGGGGATCAGGCGGCAGGTGATCTCGGTCACGACGCCTAGCAAACCTTCGGAGCCAACGAACATGCCGATCAGGTCGAAGCCGGTCTTGTTCTTGTGGCAGCGCCCGCCGAGGCGGGCGACCTCGCCGCCGGGCAGGACGACCTCGAGCCCGAGCACGTAGCCGCGCGTCACGCCGTACTTCAGGCAGCGCGGCCCGCCGGCGTTGGTGGCGACGTTGCCGCCGATGCTGCACTCCTTCAACGACGCCGGGTCGGGCGGGTAGAACCAGCCCTGCGCGCGCGCCGCCGCCTGGAGGTCGCCGGTGATGACCCCCGGTTCGACGACCGCCACACCGTCGGCGGTGTCCACCTCCTTGATGCGGTCCATGCGCGCCACGGACAGCACGATGCCGCCCCGCATCGGCGCCGCGCCGCCGACGTAGCCGACGCCCGCCCCGCGCGTGGTGACAGGTACTTTCTTGTCCTCGGCGTAGCGCAAGACGGCGGCGACATCTCCCGTGCTCGCGGCGAAGACGACGACGTCCGCGGCGCCGCCGACGAGCCATTTGTCGATGGAGTGCTCGGCGAGCACCCCGGGTGCGGCGGACACTTTGTCCTGCCCGAGCAGGGCGGTGAGATCGGCGTGGAGCTGGGCGGGGGTCATGCGAAAGTTTTCGGGAGGAACAGCAAGGCGCCGACCGCGAGCGCAGTGAGAGCGGCGATCAGCACGGCTCCCGCGGCGACGTCTTTGGCGCGCCCGACCAGCGGGTGGTGCTCGGGGTGGACGGCGTCGGCGAGCGACTCCAGCGCCGTGTTCAGCGCCTCGGCCGCGAGCACAAAACCGATGCACAGCGCCAGGGCGCACCACTCGATCCCGCTCAGTCCGGAGACCGCGCCCGCCCCGACCGCGAGCGCGGCGCAGGCGAGGTGGATCCGCGCATGGCGTTGGGTGGCGACCATGGCGGCGAGGCCGCGGAGGGCGTGGAGGAAGGGGCGCACGCCGCAATGGAATGCGCGGCGTGGCCTTTGCAAAGGGCGAATTCGCTCCCCGGCGTCGCCCGCGGGCAGGCCGGAGCGGTAACCGCCTACCAGAACCGGCGCACGGCGCGCTCCACCGCCCCGGCCTCCGGGTCGGGTTCGGCGCGGCGCTGGCGCGGCTCGGCGGGCTTCGGCTTGGCGACCGGTGCCTCGGGCCGGACGAGGCGCATGTCGTACACCTCGACGCGTTTGGTCGGCTGGTCGTTCTCGTTGGTGGGCACGCGCGCCATCTCGTCGAGCACCTCCAGGCCGCTCACGACCTGCCCGAACACGGTGTAGTCGCCGTCGAGCTGCGGCAGCGGCGCGAGGGCGATGTAGAACTGGCTGCCGTTCGACTCCTTGCCCGGGTTGACGTCGTCGCCGAGGCGCGCCATCGCCACCGCGCCGCGGGTGTGCTTCTTGCCGATCTCGGGCGGCAAGGTGTAGCCGGGGCCGCCCAGGCCCCACTGGCCGCGGCCGCGGAAGCCTTTCGAGTTCGGGTCGCCGGTCTGCACCACGTAGCCGGGGATCACGCGGTGGAAGGCGAGCCCCTTGTAGAATCCCTGCGCCACCAGCTTCTTGAAGTTCTCGACGTGCCCCGGCGCGGCGGCGGGGTCGAGCTCGATCACCACCGTCTTGATCTCCTTGTTCACCTCCAGGCGCAGGTGCACGGTGTCGTAGGCGGTGTTCATCTCGCGCGTGGCGCCGCCTGTGGCGGCACCGGGCTCATCGGTCGTCCGGCAGGCTCCGAACAGGGCGAGGGCAGCGGCCGCCAGCGCGGCGCGCGAAGTCATCGGGAAGATCGCGTTCATGTCTCTTGTGTGGTGAAGGCACTCTGGCGGATTTCGACGCCGAGGGGAAGCGGAATCTCAGCGTCGCGCGGCACCGTTTTGCTAGGGGCGCCACCGCGGCGCACGAAACCGAGCCCGAGCGCCGCCCCGTCGGCGCCGCCCGCGACGCTGGTCACCTCGCCGACTTCGGCCCCGCCGCCGTCCAACAAAACCCAGCCCGGCGCCGGTGCGACGCCATCCGGCCCCGGCGGGTCGAAACGCAAAGCGGCGAGCTGCCGGTTCACCCTGCCGACGCTCCGGATGCGCGTGCGGTATGTGCCGCAGACGCCCGCCTACGGAGACGGAACCGTACGCGAGGCGCTTCTGGCTGCGCGGTCCTACGCCGCGGCCTCTGGCCCCACGCCAGAGGCGTGGGAGCCGCGGCTGTCGCGGCTCGGGCGCGATGCAAGCTTTCTGGATGCAAGGACAGAGACGCTTTCGGGAGGGGAGAGGCAGATCGGAGCGCTTCTGCGCGCGATGCAGACCGGTCCCCAGTTGCTCCTGCTGGACGAGCCGACCGCAAGTCTGGACCCCGACGCGATGGAGGCCGTCGAACGCATGGTCGCGGACTGGCTGGAGGAGGACGCAGGCCGAGCGGCCGTCTGGACGAGC
>JAUIGD010000535.1 GCA_030430255.1 Verrucomicrobiia bacterium | reverse complement strand
AGGCGAGGTGCCACTTGCCGACCAGCGCGGTCTGGTAGCCGGACTTCTGCAGCAGTTGCGGGAAGGTGGTCTGGCTGCCGTCGAAGCGGGAGTTGTTGTTGTCGAGGAAGCCGTTGGAGTGCGAGTGCAGGCCCGTGAGGATGCAGGCGCGGGAGGGCCCGCAGATGGAGTTCGCGCAAAAGCTGTTGTGGAAGATCGCGCCCTCCTCCGCGATGCGGTCGAGGTTCGGGGTCGGCGCCGCCTCGGCGAGGTGGCTGCCGTAGGCCGAGATCGCCGCCTCGGCGTGGTCGTCGGAGAAGATGAAGAGGATGTTCGGCCGCTCCGCCGCGGGAGCGGCGATGCTCAAGGCGGCTGACAGGGGGGCGAGGAACGAGAATCTTGCAGGCATCAACCTGTCCTATGGGATCTTCGCACGGCTGGCAAGTTCGGCGGGAGACATTGCCGCCGCGTGTCCGGTCGCCGCGCGGCCGCCGCGCCTGTTTCTCCTAAAGCATCCAAAGGATTTCTGGAAGGTCGCCGCCGGCCGCAATAGCTTGTCGCCGATGAGACAAATCCGGCATTATCTGATGGTCGCGGCCCTCGGAGCCATCTCCGGTGGTGCAGCGATTGCGGAAGAGGGGTTGATCGCATGGGGTGGGGCGTGGCGCTATCTGGACTCGGGGGCTTACCAAGAGGATTGGTCCCTGCCCGGGTTCGACGATTCCGAGTGGGCATTGGGCTCGGCGCCTTTCGGATTTGGGGATGGCGATGAAGTAACGGTCGTGAGCTACGGCGCGAGTCCGAGCGACAAGCACCGGACCACCTATTTCCGCACTCAGTTCGAGTTCGCCACCCTGCCTCTGCGCGACCGCTACGAGATCGCGATGCAGGTGGACGACGGCGCCGTCGTCTACCTGAACGGCGTCGAGTTGCTGCGGCAAAACATGCCTGGGGGAGCCGTCGAGTTCGGCACCTTTGCGAGCTCGGTGGTGGTCGGAGCTGAGGAGCGGGCGGTTCATGTGTTCGGCGTGGAGGGGGCGGCGTTCCGGGACGGCACGAACGTCTTGGCCGTCGAGGTGCATCAGGGTAGCCGGAACTCCACGGACCTATGGTTCGATCTCGCCTGTTCTGTCTACCGGGCCGACGCCCTCAACCCGGGGGCGGCGGTGTACGATCCGGAGCATGTCGCGTTCGGAGGCGGGATCGTCTATCTCTACAACGGCGACAACGGTCGTGTCTTCCGGTGGGACGTGGAGGGGCGAGGTCACCTCGCCCCCGTCGAGGTGCGCAGTCAAGCGACCGCGTTTTGCAGTCTCGGGGACGCCCTGTACTTCGGGTATGCCGACGGTGAGCTCCGGCATCTCCCCCGGGGTGGAGCGGTACGGGTGCTCGCGGAGCTGCCGTCGGCGGTGACGGCAATGTTACCTGCAGGGACCTCGTTGATCGTCAGCACGGAGGCCCACGGCTGGCAGGTGTTGGGGGATGATGGAACGCTGGAGGCTGTGTCGCCGGGCGGCGATCTCGAGGGAGCAGCTTGGGACGGGGCATCGCGGACGGTCTTCACCTCCGATGCCGACGGGGTCCTCGCTTCGCCTTTCGATCCCGACTGGCAGCCGCTGCCGACGCAGCCGTTTGCGACCCGGCTCGCAAGCGGGCCGCTCGCCGTGAGTTCCGGCCGGTTGGCAGCGTCGGGGGGGATGGTGTTCGCGGTTGCGCCGCTCGAACAGGAGGCGTTTTTCCATCGAGGTGCTTCCGCTGTCGCCTGGGGGGGAGCCGGGGATTTCTTCGTGGTGCGCCGCGATGCCGCGACCGCGATGGTCGAGCGCTGGGGGGGTGGGGGAGAGTGGATCAAGGGCGCCGGCGTTCGCATCCCGGGCCTGCCGGCGGCCGCCTTCGGGTATGGGGGCGGCGTGGTCGCGGTCACCCGGGGGCCGGAGCGCCCTCTCATCTCGGTGTTGGATGGGCAGCTTCGGGAGGTCGGTCGTTCTGCGGAACCGTTGCCTGAGGACGTGATGCTCAGCGTGTCGGAACGGGGTGCGCATTCCGTCGCTTTGGAGTGGCGCCCCGAAGACACGGGGACTGCGGAGGCGGTCGTGTTGGAGTATCGCCCGGCGGGCGGTGAGTGGGTTTCGACGCCTGGCGGCGACCTCGGGATGGCGGAGGTCGACGGGCTGGGTCCGGGGACGCTCTACGAGTTCCGTCTACGGCTCGAAAACGAAGTGGGGTCCGCGCTCGGGCCAGCAGTCGAGGCGGTGACGCTCGCTTCGGCGGCGCAACCGGAAGGCCGACCGTACCGCATCGCCGCGCGCGAGATCCGGCACGACTCGGTTTCGCTCGATTGGGAAGACCGCGGTGAAAACGAGACCGCGTTTGAAGTGTGGCGAGCCTCGTCGTCGAATTTCGGCGCGGCGGTGCTCCGAGCGACGCTCCCCGCCGACGCGACCGGTTGGGAGGACGGCGCGGTGCTGCCTTCGCGCAGCTACACTTACTGGCTACGGTCGCGCAACGGCGATGTGCTCGGCGAACTGTCGGCGCCGTTTCAGGTGGACACCCTGGGCCAGCCGGGGCCGCCGCGCGGTGGCGGTGGATTGGAAGTGTTGGCGGGCGAGGGGTCGGGGGCAGTGCTGACTTGGGTAGACTTCTCCACCGATGAAGACGGATTCGTGGTGCAGCGGTCGCCCTCCCCCGGGTGGATCGTCTGGGCGGAGATCGGTCGGCTGCCGCCGAACTCGACCCGCTTCGTGGATGAGTCTGTGCGGGGCGGGGCGCGGTACGCCTACCGGGTCGTGGCCTTCAACGCGCACGGAGAGGCGGAAGTGGGCCAGCTCAGCGTGGACCTGCCCGAGGGCGTCGGGGAGTTCGAAGGCATCAGCGCGGTTGCTGGCGGGGTGCAATACCTGGCGTTGGCGGCGTCCGTGGTGGTCCGGTTTGACCTCGCTTCGGGAACATGGTTGGAGCGGTGGGAGTTCGATGATCCCGTGACCGACCTCTGGGCGGGCGAGGGCTTCCTGTGGGTGCGTACGGGTGAACGGATCGTCCGCGTGGCCCCTTCCGGGGAGCGCTTCGAGCTCGCTGATTTAGGGTTGGCTTCGACGCGACGGAACCTATTCACTTCGAGCGGGCGGGTCTGGTTCGCTGACCGCGGGGCGGCAGGGGCTGGGTTCGCGGCGTTTGACATCCATACTGGCGCGCTGATCGAAGAGCTGCCCGGTCTCCCAGAGGAACTCGAGAACGTGTTCGCCGTGCCGGGTGGTGGTCCGGTCTCGCTCCTCGGGGAAGTCGCTGGTCAGGTGTATGGCATCGCCTTCGCCGCTGACGGATCCATTTCTGCTTCAGCGCTGTTCGCTGCGCCCGTCTCCAGGCGCCGGGTTCCCTCCGCCGACGGCTCGCGGCTGTTCGACTTCGACGGCGCTGTGTACGACACCGCGACGTTGGAACTGATCGGCGGCATCGGCTACCGGCCCAGCGATCTGCTCGCCCTGCCCGGCGGAGATGTCCTCGTCTCGCGCGGGGGGAGGGTCGAGCGCTACGGTCCGGACTCCATCCTGCGTGGGCGCATGGACTTGGATGCCGACGGCGCGGTCCTGGCGCTCGCGGGCGCGGCAGCAGGGTACGCGCTCGCGCCCGACCGCAGCGAAGCGAACGGCTTCAAGGTGGTTGCCTTCGACCCGTCAGGGCTGCCGCTCCCTG
>JAUIGD010000534.1 GCA_030430255.1 Verrucomicrobiia bacterium | reverse complement strand
GGTGTAGAGCCCGGCGGTGGTGCCGCCGGTGGCTTCGCGGATCTCGCCGGCGAGGAGGTTGCCGATGAAGCGGGTGGGCACGGTGATCGAGATGGTGAAGGCGCCCTGGATCGAGTTGCGGTAGCCGTCGCCCGCCATCCGGTCGAGGAAGACGACCGGCACGACGAACATGGCGAGGATCTCGAAGCCGTGGAAGACCTGGATGATGAGGGCGGTGGAGAGGTGGGGGAAGAAGGCGAGGGCGGCGAGGCGCAGCGCCATGGTGCTGAGCCCGACGATCATCACCCCTTTCATACGTAGGATCTTGCGCAGGGGGCCGAGCCCGAACAGGTAGCCGACCTCGATGAGGACGCCGAGGGCGAGGACGAGCGGCACCCAGCGCTGCGGGATGCCCACCTCGTCGGTCATGAACACGGAGATGATGGGGAAATAGGCGCTCGCGGCCGTGAACACCAGGAACAGGCCGATGCACATCGGCAGCGCCTGCGGCGAGGCGATCAGCTTCAGGGCGCGGGCGGTGGGCGCTTTGACCCTCGCGGTGCCAGCCAGGCTGGCCGGCGCCAACCAGTAGGTGGAGGCGAAGGCGAGGGCGCCCCAGGCGACCGCGCACCAGATCGCGTTCGGTGCGGTGTGCTCTTCTTTCCCGAGCACGAAGAGGAGGGCGAGGCTGGGCACCATGTAGCCCACCGTGCCCCAGACGCGGACGAATTGGTAACCGCCGTCCGCCCCGGCCGCACCGGCACCGTGGCGGCGTTCGTGGTTGAAGAAATAGCCGTCGAGCAGCGGCAGGGAGGGCGTGTAGAGCACGCTGTAGGTGACCCAGCAAGCGGTGATCAACCACGATCCCTGCGGGGCGAAATAGACCCCGGTCAGCGCGGCGCCCGCACCGACGAGGACGAAGCGGAGGATGCGCCTGGTGTCGACCTCGCGGTCGGCCAGCCACGCCATGACGATCGGGGAGATGAGGAGCCCGACGGCAGGCAGCGAGATCGCCAGCGCGACCTGGCCGGCGTCGTAGCCCTTGGCGCGCAGCAGCAGCGCCTGCAGGGGGCCCAGGCAACCGAGCACCCCGTAGGTGAAGAAGAACTGAACCTTCAGCGGGACCAGCGACATCGACGGGGGGTCACACGACGCGGTTGGTCGGCGAGCCGGCGAGGAACGTGCGGATGTTGGTCACCACGCCGTCGAGGAGGCGTCGGCGGGCGGCCGGCGAACTCCAGGCGGTGTGTGGCGTGATCAGGAGGTTCGGGATCGCGGGGTCGAGGAGGGGGTGGTCGGCGGGCGGCGGCTCGGCGGAGAGGACGTCGAGGCCCGCGCCGCCGAGGTGGCCCGACTGCAGGGCGTCGGCGAGCGCCGGTTCGTCGACGAGTCCGCCGCGGGCGGTATTGATCAGGTAGGAGCCCGCCGGCATGGCGCCGAGGGTCCGGGCGTCCATCATGCCGGCGTTGGCGTCGGTGAGCGGGCAGTGGAGGGAGACGGCGTCGCTGGTGGCGAAGAACTCGCCGGCGTCGAGGCGCGGCCACTCCGGGTGGCGGTCGGTGAGCGAGCCGGGGCGGGCGAGCACCTGGATGTTCATACCGAGCGCGGCGGCGAGTTCGCCGACGCGGCAGCCGATCTCGCCGGCGCCGACGATGCCCATGGTGCTCCCCGCCAGCTCGCGGATGGGGTAGCCGAGGCGGGTGAAGATCGGGCTCTCCGGCCACAGGGAGAGTTCCGACGCGTGCCGGGCGACCCCGGTGGCGAGGTTGAGCAGCAGCGCCAACGCGTGTTGGGCGACGCTCTCGGTGGAGTAGCCGGCCACGTTGCAGACCGCCACCCCGGCCTCGCGGGCGGCGTCGAGGTCGATGTTGTTCACGCCGGTGGCGCAGACGGCGATCAACTTCAGCGCCTCCGCTCCGGCGATGGTCTCGCGGTCGAGGACGACCTTGTTGGTGAGGACGACATCGGCGCCGCCGATGCGGGCGGCGGTGTCGGCCGGGGCGGTGGTGGGGTGGAGTTCGACGGGGCCGATCTCCCGCAGCGGCCCGAAGTCGATGTCGCCCGCATCGAGGGTCGAGGCGTCGAGGAGGACGATGCGGGGCGGGCGGGGCATGGCGGCCGGCTGGCGGGTTGGGATGGGCGCGGTGCGCGGGGGCGGACGAGCGGCTTCCATAGCGCGGGGAGCGTCGCTTGGGTAGCGCTTTGTTCTGCGCCGCCCTTGCGCGATGGAGGTGGGGCACGGCATAGTGGAGCATGCTCGATGCATTGAAACAGCGTGAAGCCGAGGGGCGCCCGATCCGGGTCGGCCTGATCGGCGCCGGGGCGATGGGGACGGGGATCGCTTGGCAGGTCAGCCGCACGCCCGGGATGGAGCTGGTGTTCATCGGCGACATCGATCTGGCGGCGGCGGTGGACGCGGCGGAGCAGTCCGGGCACACGGTGCGCCACATCGAGGACCCGAACGCGATCCCGCCGCCGCGTGCGCTGCGCGAGGTGTTTGTGACCGGCGAGCCCTTGGCGCTGTTGGAGGGGGCCGGCAGCTGGGAGGTGGAGGTGCTGGTCGAGGCCTCCAATACGGTCGGCGCCGCGGCGCGCTACTGCCTGGCGGCGATCGGGCGCGGGCTGGATGTGGTGCTGATGAACGCCGAGGTGGACTTGGCGCTCGGGCCGCTTCTGCACGCGGCGGCACGCAAGAAGGGGGTGGTGCTCACCAGCGACGCCGGCGACCAGCACGGCGTGCTGCGCACCATGATCGACGAGATCCAGCTGTGGGGGTTCGAGATCGTGCAGGCGGGCAACATCAAGGGCTTCCTCGACCGCGATGCCACCCCCGAGAGCATCGCCGGGGAGGCGGCCAAGCGCCGGCTCAGCGCCATCCAGTGCTGCGCCTACACGGACGGGACCAAGCTGTCGATCGAGATGGCCTGCCTCGCCAACAGCGTCGGTCTGCTGCCGACGCGACCGGGGATGACGGGGCCGCGGGCGGACCGGGTGGAGGAGGCGTTCGACCTTTTCGATTTCGAATCCTACGGCGGCCAAGGGCGCATCGACTACCTGCTCGGGGCGGAGCCGGGCGGGGGGGTGTACGTGGTCGGGGCGAGCGATGCGCCGTTCCAGCAGGCCTACATGGCGTATTACAAGATGGGCGACGGCCCGTACTACCTGTTCTATCGACCTTACCATCTCTGCCATGTCGAGACGCCGCGGGCGATCGCCGAGGCGGCGATCGGGCGCCGCGCGGTGATGGCGCCTGCGGCGGGCCGGGTCACCGATGTGTTCGCCTACGCCAAGCGCGACCTGCGCGCCGGGGAGCCGGTCGAGCACGCCATCGGCGGGGCCGAGTTCTACGGGCTGGTCGATGACTGTGCGGTGGCCGACGCGGCCGGACACGTGCCCCTGGCGCTGCTCGAGGCCGAGGGGGGGCGCCTGCCGGTGATGCGCGCCGACCTGGCGCGGGGCGAGCCTTTGACCGCCGACCAGATCGACGTGCCGGCCTCCTTCCTGGTCGAGCGCTACCGCGAGCAGTGTGCCCTGCTGGGGACGCCGTGTCCGTTCTAACAAATCCGTGCCCGACAAAAAACAGATCGTGATCCTCGGCGGCGGCGTCTGCGGCCTCTATGCGGCGCGGCGCCTGGCGGCGGCCGGCCGGCGGGTGGTCGTGGTGGAGAAGGGGGAGCGCTTCGGCGGTCTGGCGAC
>JAUIGD010000533.1 GCA_030430255.1 Verrucomicrobiia bacterium | reverse complement strand
CAAGGAGAGCTACAAGGTGTACGCCACTTTGGAGGTGGTGGCCGATGATGAGGTCTCGGCCAAATATGACCAGTTGGGGATCACCACCGCGCGGCGGATCAATCCCGAAGCGGAGATCGGCGGCGAGGTGAAGGTGAACCTGACGCCGAAGGATTTCGGTCGCATCGCTGCGCAGACGGCGAAGCAGACCATGATGCAGCAGATTCGCCAGGCGGAGAAGGCGATGATGTATGACGAGTTCAAGGATCGCGCCGGCGAGGTGGTCAGCGGCACGGTGAGGCGCTTCGACAAGTCTGATGTGATGGTCGACCTCGGCAAGTTCGAGGGGACGATGCCCTCCAAGGAGCGGGTCTCGACGGAAGAGTACAACGTCGGCGACCGGATCCGGGTCTACGTCGTCGCCGTCGAGAATGGCGCCCGCGGCCCCGAGATCATCCTGTCCCGGAGCCACCCGAACTTTGTCCGCCGCCTGTTCGAGTTCGAGGTGAGCGAGATCGCCGACCACACGGTCGAGATCCGCGGCATCGCCCGCGAGCCGGGCTTCCGCACGAAGGTCGCCGTCCATTCTGCGGACTCGAAGATCGACCCGGTCGGCGCCTGCGTCGGCCTCCGCGGCGCGCGGGTGAAGAATATCGTCCGCGAGCTCAACAACGAGAAGGTCGATATCATCCGCTGGAATGACGATATCAGCGAGTTTGTCAGCGACGCCCTCAAGCCGGCCGTCATCCGCGCCATCGAGATCGACGAAGAGGAGAAGCGGGTCCGCGTCACCGTGGACGAGTCCGAACTCTCCAAGGCGATCGGCCGGCGCGGGCAGAATGCCCGCCTCACGTCCCGCCTGATCGGCTGGGACGTCCAGATCGAGAAAGACGAATCCCAGCACGAGGCCTTTGAGGCACGCGTCGTCGATACCGCGGATGAGTTCGTCGCGCAGATCGGCGCGGAGGTGCTCGATCAGGCGACCGCCATCCGCCTCGTGATGGGCGGGATCAACGACTTCCGCCTCTTCGCGATGGTCGACGTGGCCGATATCGCCGACATCTTGGACGGGGACACCGAGTTGTCGGGACGAATTCACGAAGCCGCGCAGAAGGCCTTGGCTTCACCCGGAGCCGATGGGGAGGTGTCGGCTGATGGCGAGCCGACAGCCCCGGCTGAGGGTGAAGGTGAGCAAGCCTCCGAGCCGGCTCCGGGAGGGGACGGTGACGGTGAAACCCAGTCCGCGTAGCAGCGTGGAGGCTTCACCGATGAAACTCTTTTCGACAATACATGCCATCCAAACCCAAATCGGATCGATCCGGGGCCGCCGACGAGGCGAAGCCCCCCACCGACGGCGCGCCGGCGTCGGACGTGGACGCACAGAGTGAGGAAGCGAAGGGGAAGGGGGCGAAGAAGAAACCCAAGGCGCTCTCCCTATTCGAGGCGCAGGAGCGTCGGGAGGCGAACAAAGGGAAGCGGCGCACCGTCGAGGCACAGCCCGCAGGTGGCGGGGGCATCTTGCCGCCGATCTCGAAGTTGATCGACGACGGCAGCGGTGACGCGGAAGCACCGGCGACTCCCGATGCCGAAGGCGAGGGGGCGGTCGAGGCGGATGAGGGAGAGGGGAAGATCATCCACATCAAACCGCCGATCATCCTCAAGGACCTCGCTGAGAAGATGGGCATCAAGCCCTTCAAGATCATCCAGGACCTGATGGAGCTGGATGTCTTCGCCAGTCTCGACAGCGCCATCGAACCCGAGGTGGCCACCAAGATCTGCGAGAAGCACGGCTTTGTCTTCGAGAAGGAGAAACGGGAGAAGGGGGCGGGCGTCCACAAGGTCGAAGAAGTCATCGAGGAGCCGCCGCCGCCGGAGCCCGAACCCGAGGGCGACAAACCCCTCCCGTACCGTCCGCCGGTCGTCACGGTCATGGGGCATGTCGACCACGGCAAAACCTCGCTGCTGGACGCCATCCGCAAGACGCGGGTCGCCTCGGGCGAAGCCGGGGGGATCACCCAACACATCAACGCCTACAGCGTCCAGCACGGCGACGCCCGCATCACCTTCATCGACACCCCGGGCCACGCCGCGTTTTCTGAGATGCGCGCGCGGGGTGCCAACGTGACCGACATCGTGGTGCTGGTGGTGGCCGCTGACGACGGCATCATGCCGACCACCCTGGAGGCGATCAACCATGCCCGCGCCGCCGGCGTGACGATCATCGTCGCCATCAACAAGATCGATTTGAAGACGGCCGACCTGAACAAGGTCATCGGCCAGCTGCAGCAACACGATCTCACGCCGGAGGAGTGGGGCGGGGACACGATCACGGTGCAGACCTCGGCGACGAAGGGGGACGGCATCGACGACCTGCTCGACATGATCGCGCTGCAGTCGGAGATCCTCGAACTGCGCGCCAACCCAGAGGGCGGTGCGCGCGGGATCGTGATCGAGGCGAGCAGCAAGGTGGGGAAGGGGCCGACGGCCAGCATCATCGTGCAGACCGGGACCCTGAAGCGGGGCGACGCGTTCATCTGCGGCCCGTACAGCGGCAAGGTGAAGCTCTTGCTCGATGACCGCGGCAAAGGCATGAACGAGGCCGGCCCCTCGATGCCCGTGGAGGTGCTCGGCTTCAGCGGCGTGCCGAAAGTGGGGGACGAACTCGTCGTGATGGAGAACGAGCGGGCGGCGAAGAAGCTCAGCGACGAGCGTCTCGAAACCGTGCGCACCGAGAAGCTCCAGGCGCCGCAGCGCGCGCGGCTGGAGGACATCTTCGGCGACGGCCCGGCGAAGAAGAAGCTCGGCATCATCCTCAAGACGGACGTGCAGGGCACCTTGGAAGCGATCGGCAATGCGCTGGACGAGATCGAGAGCGCCAAGGTCGACATCAACATCCTCCACGCCGCGCCCGGCCCGGTCACCGAGTCGGACGTCCTCCTCGCCAGCGCGTCGGACGCCATCATCATCGGCTTCGGCGTCAAAGTGGAGAACAAGGCGCTGGCGGCATCGAAGCGCGAGGGCGTCGAGATCCGCCTCTACAGCGTCATCTACGAACTTCTCGACCAGATCAAGGAGGCGATGCTCGGCCTGCTCGACATGGAGACGCGGGAACGCGAACTGGGTCGCGCGGAGGTCAAGCAGGTGTTCAAGATCAAACGCGGCCGGGTCGGCGGCAGCATCGTCATGAAGGGCAAGATCGTCCGCAAGGCGCGCGCGAGAGTGCTGCGCAACGGCCAGGCCGTCTACGACGGCGGCATCCACACCTTGCGCCGCTTCCAGGACGATGTCGACGAGGTGAAGACCGGTCTCGAATGCGGGATCCGGCTGGGCAACTACTTGGAGTATGAGCCGGGCGACATCATCCAGTGTTACGAGCTGGAGAAAGTGGAGCAGACTCTGTAATCCGCGATCGCTCGCCCAGGCCACTGCCGCGCCCCTCGACCGGGAGGGGGCGGCCGCATTCTCCCGACGCCATACCGCCACCCCGATGAGCCAGCGACTCCTCCGCATCCGCGAACTCCTCAAACGCGAAGTCGGTCAGGCGATCTCACGGGACTTCGATTTCCCGGCCTTGGTGACGGTCAACGATGTCGACCTGGCGCCGGACCTGCGAAACGCGACGGTGTTCATCGGCGTGGTGGGCGGCGGCGATAGCGGCGGGCGGGGGATCGTCGCGCGGCTGAACCGCAACCACGGTGC
>JAUIGD010000065.1 GCA_030430255.1 Verrucomicrobiia bacterium | reverse complement strand
CGTGGAAGTGGATCGCGACGGCCATTTCATGGATGAGTTCGGTGGCCTCGGGTCCGACAGCGCAGGCGCCGAGCAGTTCGCCATCTGGCGCCGCGATCAGTTTTACGAAGCCGTGGGTCTCGCCGATGGTCATCGACTTGCCGTGGTCATTGAAGGGGTAGCTGGCGACCAACACGGGGCGCTCGGACTCCCGCGCCTCGTCCTCGGTCAGCCCCACCGCAGCGACCTGCGGTTCGGTGAACACGCCGAAGAGCTTGAGCCGGTAGTCCATCTCTCGCCTCTGCGAGGGCTCGGCTTTGCCGGCGGCGACGGCAGCGTTGGTGGCGGCGACCTCGCCCTGTTGGATGGCGATGTGCACGACTTCGACCGGGCTGCAGACATCTCCGGCGGCATAGATCCCCGGGGATGTCGTCTCCTGGCTCGGTCCGGTCCGGATCCGGCGCCCGTCTAGCTCGACCCCCGCGGCGCCGAGATCGAGCCCGGCGGTCGCCGGCGTGCGTCCGAGCGCGAGCAAGACTTCATCCGCCCCCACCGATCGCGCCTCGCCGCGGTGCTCGAAGCGGATCTCCTTGCCACGCTCCGTTCGCTCCGCGCCGAGCAGTTTGGTGCCGGTGAAGAGGTCGATGCCGCGCTCGCGCAGCGCGCCCTCCAGAGCCCGCGCCGCATCGCGATCGGTGCCGGAGAGGACATGTTCGCTGCGCTGGATGACGGCGACCTTGCGGCCGATCCCCTCGAGGTAGTGCGCCATCTCCAATGCGATGGCGCCGCCGCCCAGGACGACGAACGATCCGGGGAGGTCCTCGGCGTCGAGGACGTCGTCGCTCGTCCAATATCCGACCGACTCGATCTCGTCGACCGGCGCGGGTGCGACCGTGGAGCCGGTGGCGATCAGTGTTGCGCCGGCATGCACGGTGTAGGCTGGCGAGCCGTCGATCGGCTGCACCCGGAGCGTCCGTGCATCGAGGAATTTCGCCCTCGCGCGATGGAGGTCGAAGCGGCCGTCGGTGAGTTGGCCTCGGCGATAGGAGGCGAAGTCGTCGATGAGCGCGCGCTTGCGGTCGCGGATCTCGCGGGCCATCGCGCGGAAGCCGTCGGCGCGCAGTCCGAACTCCGCCGCGCGGCGGATGCTGAGCGCGCGGTTCGCGGAGGCGATGAGCGTTTTGCTGGGCATGCAGCCGCGCAGGATGCAGAGCCCGCCCAAGGTTTCGGCGCCGTCGATGACGGCGGTCCTCAGCCCCAATTCGGCAGCGGTGCGGGCCCCGGCATAGCCGGCGCTGCCGCCGCCGATGACGACGAAATCGTAGCTGCTGTCGGCGCGCTCGAGCGGCTTCTGGGCGGGATTTGGAAGGGATTCTGCAGGCATGGAGTTTTAAAAAGTTTAAGTCTTTGATGGTGAGTAAGTTATAAATGAGATCGGGGGTGAAAAAAAAGGTTGGAAACGGGGCGGAAAAGTTGCCCTGCCGGGCTTCCTCTCTTTATTACCAAGCTTCGAGGCGGCGATGTCCGGACGCAAGGTTCCGGCGTCGTCGTCTCCCTATTTCTAGCGACTCCCAATGGCTGAAAACGAGACCCCGAACCCCGATCCTGAAGACGACACGGAAGCGACCCACGTGGCCGGTGAACAGCAGTATGGCGCCGCGCAGATCGACAAGCTCGAGGGGCTCGAGGCGGTGCGCAAGCGCCCCGGGATGTATATCGGTGACCCGAAGACCGAGCAGGGGCTCCACCACTGCGTGTTCGAGGTTCTGGACAACTCGATCGACGAACACCTCGCCGGCTATTGCGATAAGATCGACGTCACGATCCACGCTGACGGGTCGTGCTCGATCCGGGACAACGGGCGCGGAATCCCTGTCGATGTCCACCCCAAGTTCGGCATGCCGGCGATCGAGTTGGTGCTGACGAACCTGCACGCCGGCGGCAAGTTCGGGCAGGGCGCCTACAAGTATTCGGGGGGCCTGCACGGCGTTGGGGCGAAGTGCGTGAACGCGCTGTCCGACTGGTTCAAAGCCGAGGTCTTCCGCGATGGGAAGGTGTACGCGATCAGTTTCGAGCGAGGCGTGACCACGGAGCCGCTCAAGGTCATCGGTGACTACGATGGCGACACGGGCACCTTGGTGACTTTCATGCCGGACCCGTCGATTTTCACGACGACGACGGACTTCAGCTTCGAGCGCCTCGCGACCCGCCTCCGGGAGCTGGCGTTCCTCAACGCCGGCCTCACCATCGTGCTCAACGATGAGCGGGGGGAATCCGACCGCAGCGAGACCTTCTTCTATGAGCAGGGCGTGGTCGAGTTTGTCAAGCAGCTCGGCGAGAACAAGGACCTCGTCCACAGCGAGCCGATCAGCCTGCGCGGCAAACGCGAAATCGAGATCAACGACAAGATGGAAGACGTCTACGTCGAGGCCGTCATCCACTACAACGACAGCTACAACGCCCAGATCCTGCCGTTCGCCAACTCGATCCCGAACCCCGACGGGGGCACGCACGAGACGGGTTTCCGCACGGCGTTGACCCGCACGATCAACGCCTACGCCAAGGCGAACAACCTGCTGAAGGACAAAGACCCGCCGCTGACCGGCGACGACTGCCGGGAGGGCTTGGTCTGCGTTCTGA
The DNA here is from genome assembly GCA_030430255.1 of Verrucomicrobiia bacterium. Lineage (GTDB taxonomy): Bacteria > Verrucomicrobiota > Verrucomicrobiia > Verrucomicrobiales > DEV007 > JAUIGD01. The sequence continues at coordinate 17,922 of JAUIGD010000065.1, read as the reverse complement.
GCATCAAGCACCCGCACCCGAGCTTCAGTTCACAAACCAAGGAGAAACTCGTCAACCGCGAGGTGGAGGGCCTGGTGAACTCCTTCGCCTACGAGGGGCTGATGGCGTATTTTGAAGAGAACCCGTCGATCGCCAAGTCGATCGTCAACAAGGTGATCACGGCCTCCCGCGCCCGGGAGGCGGCGCGCAAGGCACGGGAGACCGTGCGCAAGGGCGCCCTCACCGGCGGCGGCCTGCCCGGCAAACTCGCCGACTGCTCGGTGCGCGACCCCTCCAAGTGCGAGCTGTACATCGTCGAGGGCGACTCCGCGGGCGGCTCTGCCAAGCAGGGGCGCGACCGCCGCACGCAGGCGATCCTGCCGCTGCGCGGCAAGCTGATCAACGTCGAGAAGGCGCGCCTGCACCGGGCGCTCCAGAACAAAGAGATCCAGACGATGATCACCGCCATCGGCACCGGCATCGGCGACGGCGAACAGGAGGGGGCCTTCAAGCTCGAGAAGGCGCGTTACCACAAGATCATCATCATGACCGATGCGGACGTCGACGGCTCCCACATCCGCACGCTGCTGCTGACCTTCTTCTGCCGCCACATGCCGGAGCTGGTGCGGCGCGGCTACCTCTACATCGCCCAGCCCCCGCTCTACAAAGTGACGCGGAAGAAGCGCGAGGAGTATGTCCAGGACGACGCCGAGTTGCGGCGGATCCTCGTCGATCTCGGTGCCGGTGACGTGCGGCTGAAGAATCTCTCCGACGGCTCCGAGGTGAGTGCCGCGGTGCTCAAGAATTTGTTAGAACGGCTGAGCAAACTGTCCCGCTACAGCGATGTCGTCGCCCGCGCGGGCGGCGATTTCGACGACTACCTCTCCGCGCGCGGGGGGGGCGGCGCCCTCCCGGAATACGTGTTGCGAATCCGCGAGGGGAATGACGACAAGGTCGAATACCCCCTCGACGAAGAGGCGCTCAAGTCCTTCGCGGAGGCGAACCCCGACCTCAAGCTGTTCGGGTCGAAACCGGTGGAGCCAAACGGTGTGGATGGCGAGGGGCAGGAGGCTCCCAAGGTGAGCCGCCGCGCCCAGTTGACCGAGATCCACGAGGCCCGCTCGATCCGGCGCCTGCTCGACGAGATGGAGCAGGCGGGCCTCGCGGTGGAGCACTTCGCGGCACAGGACAAACCCCTGTTCGAGCTGATCGAAGGCGAGGGCGACGACGCCAAGCGCCATGCGGTCTTCTCCGTGCCGGAGATCCTCGACACCGTGTTCGGCATCGGCAAGCGCGGCATCGAGATCCAACGCTACAAGGGGTTGGGCGAGATGAACGCCAAACAGCTCTTCGAGACCACCATGGACCCGACGAACCGCAAATTGCTCCGCGTCACCCTCAACGAGCAGAACGCCGTGGAGGCGGACCGGATGTTCACCGTCCTCATGGGCGACGTCGTCGAGCCGAGGAAGCAGTTCATCGAGGACAACGCCTTGAACGTGAGGAACCTCGACGTGTGATGTCGCGCGAGGAACCCGAATAGCCACTTTTTTCCAGTTTTTTGATGCCCGAAGACGATCCCAAACCCGAAGACGAACAGGAAAACACCGAAGATCTCCCGGAAGAGAACGAGGACAACATCCTCCCCATCAACGTCGCGGACGAAGTGAAGAACTCGTTCCTCGACTACTCGATGTCGGTGATCATCTCGCGGGCGTTGCCCGACGTCCGCGACGGCCTCAAGCCCTCGCAGAGGCGGCTGCTCTATGCGATGCACAACGACCTCTCCCTCGGGCCGAACAAGAAGCCGCTGAAGTGCGCCCGCATCGTCGGGGACACGATGGGTAAATACCACCCGCACGGCGACCAGGCGATCTACCCGACGCTGGTGAACATGGCCCAGCCTTGGTCGATGCGGGAGATCCTCGTCGAGGGGCAGGGCAACTTCGGATCGGTCGAGGGCGACCCGCCCGCGGCCATGCGTTACACCGAAGCCAAGCTGACGCACCTGGGCGTGGCGTTGATGAACGACCTGGACAAGGACACGGTCGACTTCATCCCCAACTACGACGAGACGAACAGCGAGCCGACGGTTCTGCCCGCGGCGTTCCCGAACCTGCTCGTCAACGGCGGCACCGGTATCGCGGTCGGCATGGCGACGAACATCCCGCCCCACAACCTCGGCGAGGTGATCGATGGGATCTGCTCCCAGATCGACAACCCCGATATCAGCATCGACGAGCTGATGACCCATATCAAGGGGCCGGACTTCCCGACCGGCTGCACGATCCTCGGGTTCCAAGGCATCCGCGCCTACATGCACACGGGGCGCGGCAGCACCCGCGTGCGCGGCCAGGCTGAGGTCGTCGAGTCGGGGCGGCGGGAACAGATCATCATCACGGAGATCCCGTTCAACGTGAACCGGGCGACGCTCGTCTCGCGCATCGCCGAACTGGTGAACGAGAAGATCGTCACCGAGATCAGCGCCGTCCGGGACGAGTCAGATGAGAACACGCGGGTGGTGATCGATCTGAAGAGGGACGCCCGACCACAGGTGGTGCTGAACCTCCTCTACAAGCACACCCAGCTGGAGACCTCGTTCTCCGTGAACATGCTGGCCATCGACAACCGCCGGCCGAAGCTCCTCAACCTCAAGGAGGCCCTGACTTGCTACATCGAGCACCGCCGGGAGGTTGTCGTGCGGCGCACGCGCTACCTGTTGGCGGAGGCGGAGAAGAAGGCCGAGGGCCTGGAGGCGCTTCTCATCTGCGTCAGCAACCTCGATGACTTCATCAAGATGGTGCGCGATTCCGCGAACCGCGAGGAGGCGTTCAACAAGATCAAGGCCTATTACTTGCCGGCGGAGACGGTCGAGGGCTTCGGGGTCTTGTTGCGCGGGCAGCCCAGCCTCGTCGGCGACGAGTACCGGTTTACCGATGCGCAGGTGAACCGGATCCTCGAGATGCGCCTCTATCAGCTGACGGCGCTGGAGCGCGACAAGATCGTCGGGAACTACAACGAGGTGCTGGAGGAGATCAAAGACCTCCTCGACATCCTGGCGCGCGAGGAGCGGGTGTTGCAGATCATCAAGGACGAGCTCGGCGAGATCCGCGACCGGTTCGCCGGGCCACGCCTCACGCGCATCGAGGCGGATCCCGGAGAGATCGCCATCGTCGACCTCATCGCCAACGACGCGCAGATCATCACGATCACCCACCGCGGCTACATCAAGCGTACCGCCGCCGAAGAGTACAAGGCGCAGAAGCGGGGGGGCAAAGGGGTGCGGGGGATGGCGACGACCTCCGGTGCGGAGGACGACGAGGCCGACTTTGTCGAGCACCTCTTTTCGGCGAGCGCCCACGACTACCTGATGTTCTTCACCAACACCGGACGCGCCTTCGTCGAGCGGGTGTTCCAGATCCCCGAGGCGGGGCGCGCCTCGAAGGGCCGCTCGATCAAGAACCTGCTGAACCTGGCACCCGAGGAGAAGGTGGCGGCCTACCTGCGCATCGAGGGTCAGGGCGAGGACGACCGCGCGACCTTCGAGCAGCCCTACAATGTCCTGTTCGCCACGCGCAGCGGCAAGGTGAAGAAGACGGCGCTCTCCGAGTTCCGGAACTACCGCGCCAACGGGATCATCGCCATCCGCATCGAAGATGGGAACGAACTGGTCGGGGTCAAGCTGACCACCGGGACCGACGACCTCTGCCTGGTGACTTCGGGTGGCTACTGTGTGCGCTGCAACGAGGAGACGATCCGGCCGATGGGGCGGAACTCGGCGGGGGTCGCCGGGATCCGGCCGAGGGAGGGCGACCACCTCGTCTCGCTGGTGGTCGTCACCCCGGAGATGGAGATGCTCGTCGCCTCTGAGCGCGGGCTCGGGAAGCGGACGCCGTTCGAAGACTTCCCGACCAAGGGGCGGGGCGGGAAAGGGATGATCGCCATGAAGGTCACCGAGAAGACCGGGGCGGTCGTCGATGCGATCGCTGTCGCCCAGGAAGACGAGATCATGTTGATGACTTCTGGGGGGCAGTCCGTCCGGACGCGCGTCGCGGAAGTCCGCAGCCTCGGGCGCTCGACCCAGGGTGTCCGCCTCATCGGCGTCCGCGAGGGTGAAGTGCTTCAAGATGTCGCCCGCGTGGTGCAGGACGAGACGGAGACGGGCGAGGGGGCCGGGAGCGATGAAGGGGCCGCTACCGAAGACAGCCCAGAGTGATCGTGTCGGATCCCACTGTCCCTGAAGCTGCGAGAGGCTGGCGCCCGCAGGTGGGCATCGTGTTGGGTTCGGGCTTGGGGAGTTTTGTCGATGCGCTCATAGATGCGGAGAGCCTGCCGTATTCCGAGGTGCCGGGCCTTCCGCAGTCGGCCGTGCCGGGGCACGCCGGGCAGTTTGTCTACGGGGCGGTGGGGAGGGTCCGGGCGGTCGCCGCACAGGGGCGGGTCCATCTCTATGAGGGGCGCGATGCCTCCGAGGTGTGTGCCGGCATCCGCCTGATGGCGGCGATGGGGGTGCGCTCCCTCATCCTGACCAACGCCGCCGGAGGCATCGCGGCGACGCTGCGCGTGGGGCAGTGGATGATGCTCTCCGACCACCTCAACCTCACCGGCACCAGCCCGCTCCTCGGCGGGCCGAATTTCCACGACATGACCGAGGTGTACTCGGCACCCTGGCGCCGGCGTTTCCTCGAGATCGCGGCAAACGCGGAGATCGACCTCGCCGAGGGGGTGTATGCCGGCTTGCTAGGTCCTCAGTACGAAACACCCGCGGAAGTGCGAATGCTGCGCGGCCTCGGCGCCGATGCGGTCGGGATGTCGACCGTCCTCGAAGCCATCCAGGCGCGGGCGCTCGGGCTTGAGGTGGCCGGGTTCTCTTGCATCACCAACGCGGCTGCGGGGATGGGTTCCGGGAGCCTCGATCATGGCGAGGTGTTGGCCGTGGGCCAGCGGGCGGCCGCCGAAATGGCCGAGTTGCTCGAGCTCGTGTTCGAAGCGGAGGAATTTAGCGCTTGATTTACTTAGGAAGTCCGTAGTATTTAAAGCATGGGGCACATGGAGTGTTCCGTGACTAACCCGAAGTTTGGTAGGGAACGAAGGGAGCGAAGGTATGAGCCAACCGGTAAGCAATGTAGAGTCCGATGCATCGCAGGAGCTGTGCAAAGGGAAATTGGAACGTGTCGCCGCGATCTTCCGCGCGTTTTCTGAGCCGACCCGGCTCGGTTTGCTGCAGGCCTTGCGCGGTGCGGATTCGCTGCGCGTCAGCGAACTCGTGAAACGATCGGGAACCACCCAGGCGAACGTCAGCAAGCACCTCAAGGTGCTCCACGACGCCGGTGTCCTGACGAGGCGGCGGCAGGGGAACCTGACGCTCTACTCGATCGCCGACCCCATCGTCTCGAATCTGATCGACGCCGTCTGCGAGAAGTTGAACCGCGAGGCACTGGCATTTTCGCGAATCGACTACGCGCTGTAGCGAGCGGCGACTCGCCGACTCGGGTTGCGAGGCTGTGTAGCGCGCGTGCTAGCCCGAATCGATCACCAAGCTCCGGGCTGCGGCTTGCGCTCGTTGATGCTGAGGGTGTTGCCGTTGGGAGCGGCTCGGGCAGGGTGTCTACCCAGCCGCTTCGCCGATCCCTGCCGCCGCCTACTCAGCATCAACGATCGGCGGCGCCTCGCCTGCGGATGTGGTGATCGATCCGGGCTAGCCCGAATCGATCGCCAAGCTCCGGGCTGTGGCTCGCCCTCGTTGACGCTGAGTGTGTTGGCGTGGTGACCGGCTCGGGCAGGGTGTTCACCCAGCCGCTTCGCCTGTCCCTGCCGCCGCCTACTCAGCGTCAACGAATGGCAGCGCCTCGCCTGCGAATGTGGTGATTGATCCGCGCTAGAAGGGGATCGCCGATGATGCCCTCCCGGTGGAAGGATGAAGGATGCGCGTGCGGGTGGATCTGTTCAGCGCAAGCGTGCCCTTGCCCGAACGAAGCCCATCATCGCCGGCGGACTGCCGTCAGGCGGGCTGGCGTGTTGCGTGGCGAAAGCGCCGTCCAGGGGCGCCAACGGCTCTAGATTCCAGTTGGAAGCGCTGCTCCATGTCTCGAGGTCCTCGCTCACTTCGATGGTGTAGGCGAGATCGTCGGCCGCGAGGTTGCGGGCGAAGGCGAACGCGCCGTCGGCGCGGAAGGACGGGACGAAAGCGCCGAAGGCATAGGTGTCAAGATCGCCGCCCGGGAAGGTGGTGGAGTCCACTCCGCCTGGGCTGCCTCCGTCCACAGCGCTCGGCCTCCAATTCTTTGCTAGGCCAAGCTCGCCGCCGAGGAAAACGAGGCTGCGGCCGTCGCCGTCGGCGAGTTCCGGCCACGGGTGGCTGTCGTCGTAGGAGAAATCGAAAACGCCGGAGAGGGCGAGGCGCTCGCCGCCGTTGTCGAGGCTGCCCGTGTAGATGAGGGCGCCTGGATGGGCGGCTGCGCTCCTGGCTAGGACGAGGCGTCCGCCCGGGGCCAATGTCAGGCCGGGCGGGAATTCGAAGGTGATGCCGGAGACGAAGGCGAGGCCGTCGAGGTGGACGGTGTCGGTGGTCGAGATGTTGCGGAGTTCGAGGAACTCGCCTTCCTCTGAGGCGCCGGGCGGGTTGTAGTAGATCTCGCTGACGACTAGGTTGGAGGCATCGGCGGGGACGCTGGTGTAGAACGTCGCCTCGGTGAGGGCGGACCACTCGCCATCGACGAGGGCGCGCGCCTTGACCGTGGTGTTGCCATTGATGAGCAGGCCGCCGGAAGGGGCGGTGCCGACGAGTTCGACATCGATGACCATGTCGCCGCTGGAGGCGGAGTTTTGGTGGACTTCGACGGCGAGGAGGTTCTCGCCCTCGACGAGATCCCCCGGGGACGGGATGTGGGTGAAGGGTAGGTAGTTCGACTCGTTCGGGGTGTCGGTGCCCGGTGTTGGCGTGCTGAAATCGACCGGGCCGGCGGGCATGTTCGTGCGGACGACCTCGCGACCGTTCAGGTAGAGGATCGCGCCGTCGTCGCGGCGGACATTGAGCTGCAGCGATGTGAAGCCTGCCGCTCCGGCGATGGAGAACGGCCGGCGGAAGTAGGAGGTGATCGGTCGCGGGGTGGGGTAGATGACGAGATCGGTTTGATAGAAGTGGCCGACGTTGCCGTAACCTAGCGCCCCGGGGCCGGCGTCCCAGGCCGTATCGTCGAAAAGCGGGTGTTTCCAGTCGAGTTCGTTGTAGCTCGGGTGGCCGATGACGATGGTGCTGGAGCTGCCTGGATCGGTCCTGGGTTGCCAGTGATACCACGGTGCGGTCTCGCGGGCGACGAGGGTGAACTCCTCTGCGCCGCCGCCGAAGAGGAGCGCTCCCGGTTCGCTCGGGTCGCTCCCGTCGAGGGTGTAATAGACCTGGCCGGCGGGGGCCTCGATCGACAATGGCGTGCCTGGGGCGACCCGGCCGCCGTGTTGGGAGAGGGTGGGCGCGGCGACGTCGGGGTAGAGCCCGCGCGAGCGCAGTTGTGCCAGGAGGATGCCGTGGCGCTGCGGGATCCAGCTGTTGATCTTGCCGTTCACGGCACTCTGCCAGTCTTCGCGGTCGTAGGGATCGCCGCGCTTGAAGTCGCCCCAGCGTGCGGACTCGCCGATGATTGCGTTCGTCAGAATGTCGGCGGTGTTCTGGAAGCGCGCTTGGGCGGCCGGGGTCGTGAGCGCGCCGCCGTTGAAGAGGTGGCGGTGGGCGCGGTCGGCAAAGCGTTGCCGGTAGCGCGGGTTGGCGGCGAGACGCTGGTGGAGCCACTTGGGGTTGAAGTAGATGAGCCGGTCGCCGGTGTTGTTGTCGACGGTCGAGTCCGCCCCCACGCTCTGGAAACTGTCCTCGTTGTCGTGGACGAAGAACCGGAAGCCGAAGTGGCCGTCGCGCGGTCGCAGTGCGAAAAAGTTCTTCGGCACGTTGGCGCCGAGGTTGACCGGGCCGTCGCGCTGGCCGGTGTAGAAGATGACCAGCATGTAGTCGATGAGGTTGTCGACATCGAGCAGGTTCTCGCCGCCGGGGTCAGGGATCCCTGTCGCGTCCAAGCCCTGGACGGCGAAATAGGCGGGGTCTTCGGCGAAGCCCGCGACCGCGGCGTCGAACAGTCGCGACCAGGCGTCGGGTGAACCGTCGAGCGCCTCGACGCGGTGAGGTTTGGTGCGGGTCTTGATGACGTCGTACTCGGCCTTGTCCCCACCGAAGTAGCTGGCGGCGTAGAACTTGTCCACGCGCTCTTGTGACTGGAACAGGCCGAAGTATTGCCCGTTGATATAGAGGTGGTAGTAGCGGGAGCGCGAGTAGGGTTGGCCCATGTCGCGCTGGGTGTCGCGGCCGAAGACATCGCGATTGAAGGTGGCGTCGGTGCTGTTGGAGAAGTGCCAGGATCGGCCCTGCGTGGCCCGCAGGTCGAGGGCGTCGAAAGTGTTCGTGCCCTCGTCGCCGAACAGCGGGTAGTCGAGCTTGCCGGTGCCGTAATCGGAGCGGAAGTAGAGGTGGAAGGAGTGCTTCGGGTTCGAACCCTGGCGGCTGAAACCGCCGCGCAGGCGGACGCCGGCGTCGATCTGGAAGCTGTCGCCGCCGCTGGGATCAAGCAATTCGATGGATACTGGGCGCTCCCAGGCGCGGCCGCGGTTCTCGGCGTTGACCCAGAAGCCGGTGTCGGGGTCGTTGAAGTTGTCGAGATCGGTGACCATCGAGATCGTCGCGATGCCGGTCATCGCCGCCTCGAACTCGGCGGCGGTGTAGCGGCCGACGATGTCCGGGTCCATGCCGTAGTTGAAGACTTGCCCGTTGATGCTGCTCCCCGGCCAACCGGACGCCTGGGCGCCGGAGGAGTCCTGCGTCCTCACATCGTCGAGGAAGAGGTAAGTCTGCGTATCGACGTCCGACGGCGCGAGGCCCGGGGCGAACGCGGCGGCGCGCAGGACGGTGGTGGCGGAGATCGGGACGCTCGCGGGCGAGGCGGAGGGCGTGCCGTTGGTGGGGGTCGGCTCGGTGCCGTCGGTGGTGGTGACGATCGTTGCACCGGGGGTCGAGCAACTCACGGCGACGGTGAACGGCGCGTCGTAGAAGCCGCGGCCGATGTCGAATTTGGTGTCGGCGACGAAGCCGGCGTAGCCCGTGCTCGCGTTCGCCGCGCCGGGGGTCGGTTCGAGGAGGTAGCCCGCGGTGGCGTAGTCGTCGTAGACGCCGTAGCTGATGTCTTCCTGTTGGCTCGGGTAGTCAGTGAACTCCGAGGCGGCGGAGCCGTCCGGGCGGTGCAGGGCGAGGTGGCCGTGATTTCGCTCGAGGGCGAAGTTGGCATGGCCGGGCAAGGCTTTGCCGGAGGCGAAAAACACCCGGAACTCGAACGGGGCGAGCACGGTGCCGTCCGGGAGCGGCCATTTCCTCGGAGCGGCGGGATCGTCGGTGAGGTGCCAGCCGCTGAGATCGACCGGGTCCGCTGTGGGGTTGAACAACTCGATCCAGTCCGACGCGTCGCCATCCTCGTCGGCGAGGGTGTCGTCGTTGTCGGCCATGAACTCGCTGATGACGACATCGGCCGGGGCGGGCACGGTGACTACGACCTCGACCGGGTCGATGTGCGGCTCGATGGCGCCGGGGTAGCGGACGGTGAAGGTGCCGATGTCACCGTCCGTCGGTGTACCGAAGAACCCGCCGGACGGCAAAATATCGGCCCAAGCCGGGATGCCGTCCGGCTGATTGCCATTGCCGACGTGTTCGTACTCGATGCCGACGGGTGCAAATTGGGGCGGCACGGGCGTCGGCGCACCGGGATTGAGGTGGTCGAGTTGGTAGTCGTCGAAGTGATTTTCGAAGCGTCCGGCGCCTCCGGTCCGGGCGCGGAGGCCGTAGTAGTCGCCGGTGAGCGCAGCGCTGTCGCTCGCGGTGAAGGTCGCGGTTCGTCCGCCCTTGATGACGGCAAACTGCAGTCTGAGCGAGTTGCCGGTGAAGTCGCCGTCGAGCCGGAGTTCGAAGGGCGCGAGGTCGGACAGGTCGATATCGGAGATCTCCTGTTCGGCGACGAGGAAGGTGTTGCCGCCGGAGATGCGGACGAGGCGGGCGGTGTTGAGCGCGGGTTTGACGTCGGCGAGGTAGTAGCTGCCGAAGGTGCGGCTCGAACCGCACGCGGCCACCCCGACCGAGTGCCCGCTGCCGACGAGCTCTACGGGATCGACATTGACCCGGATCGAAAAGTCGCGCCCGGCGAGTTCGCGCGCCTGTTGGCTGGCGGTGACGGTGCGGTTGCCGGCGCTGATCCAGCTCTGGTAGTTCTCCGCTCGCCAGTTGTGCCCCCAGTTGTAGCCGTTGCCGGTCGGCGCGTAGAAACCGCCGAACTCCGTCGAGAAGTCGGTGGCGAAAGGGACATCGACGGGGTTGGCGGCAGCGGTCGCGAGGAAGCACGCGGCCAGAGCCGATGGGGTGGGGAAGCGCATCGGGGGTGGGAGACCATGGTTCCTGCTGGGGCATTCTGCCACCGCCGATACCCATAATCTGCTCTCCTGAGGTGCGTCTACTGCTCCGGTGCGTCTTGGCACTCAGGGCGCAGGCTGCGTTCGCGGAGCTTCAGGCGGATGGTTTCGCTACGGTGGTGCCAGCCGTCGGGTTTGAAGGACTTGAAGTGCTGGGCGCTGCCTCCCACGGCGGCATCGTATAGGGGGAGCGGCTCGGGCGTCGCCCCCTGGTCGCCGGTTTCGCTGATCCAGTTGTCGAGGGTAGAGCGCAGGTCCATCAGGGCTTCGAGGTGGGCGGGGTTCTCGGCCAGGTTGGTGGTTTCGTAATGGTCATCGGCGAGGTCGTAGAGCTCTTCCGCGGGTTTGCGGTCGGCGAAAAAGCGCGCCTGGGCGGGAGCGAGTTCGCTGCGTGCGTGGAGCTCCTTCAACACGGCGAGCGTTGGGTATTGAACGGCTTTGTAGCGGCTGGTCTGCCAGTAGGGGAGTTCGGGGTAGAAGTTGCGGATGTACTTGTAGCGCTCGGTGCGCACGCAGCGGATGCGCTCGAAGGCGTCGCCGCTGCGGTCGCGGGCGGCGATGATGTGTTCGCGGTGGGCGGCGTCGGGGCCGAGAAAGGGTTGGCCATCGAGGGTGTCGGGCAGTTCCGCCCCGGCGATGGCGAGGGTTTGGGCGCTGATGTCGATCAGGCTGACGAGGCGGTCGTCGCGGGTGTTGGGTTCCAGTCCGCCCGGCCAACGCACGATCAGCGGGACACGGATTCCGCCGTCGTAGAGCCACTGCTTGTCCCAGACGTGGGGGCGCCCGTGGTCGCCGAAGAAGAACACGGCAGTGTCGTCGGCGTGGCCTGCGTCCTCGAGCCATTGCAAAACCCTGCCGACCTTGGTGTCGAGCGCCTCGATGTCGGCGAGGTAGTCCGCCCAGTCGGCGCGGATCGCGGGGTGATCCGGATACTGAGGGGGGATGCTGAATCCGCCGTTGGGTTCGCCTTTGTTCTTGAAGCGGCGGTGGGGTTCGAAGAACGAGACTTGGAGGAAGAAGGGGGCGTCACCGCCGGGGAGATTGGCGGAGTCGAAGACGGGGCCGTCCCACCTGAAATTGTAGTCGGTCTTCGCGTTGGCGCCCATGCCTTTGAGGTTGGTGCAGCGGTAGCCGGCTGCGCGGAGGTGTTCGGTGATCGGTGCGACGCCCTCGGGGGGCGGCAGCTTCTCCATCGTGCGGTGCTGATGTGCGCCGATAGAGGTCTGGTAGCGACCCGTGATGAGGGCGCTGCGGGATGGCGAGCAGACGGGCGAGGTGGAGAAGGCGGCGGTGAACAAGGTGCCGCCCGTGGCGAGGCGGTCGATGTTCGGCGTGCGGACACCCCGGTAGCCGTAGCAGCCGAGTTCGGGCGAGAGGTCGTCGGCGATGATCCAGACGATGTTCGGCGGGCGCGCGGCAGCGGTGATCGCGGTCGCGAGTAGGGCGAGGAAGAGCCGGGGCATGGCGCGGGTGGCTGAGGTTCAAATCTCCACCCGGGCGCGTGCGAAGCGCTTGCCGGAAATGGGGTCGAGTGCGACACGGAGGCGGGTGAAGCCGGACGGGACGCCGGTCTGGTCGGGTGCCGGCTCACTGGGTTGCGCGTTCCATACCTCAAGGTCTGACGAGAGTTCGAAAGCGACCGAGACCCCGTCGCCGATCGCGAGATCGCGCACGTCGAGAAGGGCGTCGCCGCCCGCTGTGACGGTGAGCGGGTTGGTCGAATAGGAGAACGGGTCGGCGCCGAAGGCGAACTCGGCGAGGTTCGGTAGCGGGTCGAGGTCGGGGTTCGATGCGGCGACGGCCGAGCGCCCGACGCCGGTGGGGAGGTTCCGGTCGCGCGCCCAGTCGAGCAGGGCGTCGCGGCGGTCGGCGGGGCCGTAGTGGAACTGTGCGGTCGCCTCGGTGGCGGTGTCGCTCCTGACTCTGATCCAGTGCGCGTGGAAGCCGGTCGGGAACAGGTGGATCACGGTCTCGCCCGCCGGCACGGTGATGTTTTGATAGGTCGACCAAGTGTTGTCGGCGAGGAAGTCGAGCTCGAGGGTGAAGGTGACCGCTCCGGTGGAGGTGTGGGAGAGGCGGAGTTCCTTGCGGTCGTAGCCATACATGAGGAAGGGGTCGGAGGCGGTGTCGGCGGTGACGGTGGAATCTCTCCAAGGGCCACCGATGCCGCGGGGTTCGCCCATCTGCCACAGCTCGTCGATCTCGCCGAGCCAGAGTGCGGCTTGGCCGCCGGGCGTCCGCACCAGCGAGTCGCTCGCGGGGGCGTCGTCGAGCACGCCGGTGAGCACCCAGAGGCCGCGCCAGGAGGCGAAGTCGGTGATGCGCTTGCCGTGGGAGCTCAGGGCGCGCATTTTGCGCACGCCGCCGGAGTTGGCGCGCGGGATCTCGTAGAAGGTGCCGTGCAGGTTGAAGAGTTTGCGCTCGGTGACGGCCTCGCGCTCGCCGCGCGCCCAACCGGAGAGGAATGGTTGATCGTAGAGCGGGTCGAGCTTGGGCACCCGAAATCGCGTCCCGCCGGACTCGATCCAAGCGGAGGCGGCGTCGCTGCCGAACTCTTGCTCGAGCTCAGCGTCGGCGCGGAGGTCGGCCTCGAGCGCGGCGTCGTCGACGTCGCAGAGCTCCATGTCGCCGCCGATCTGGTGGTAGCCGGAGTTGGAGGCGAACTCGAGCTTCAGGTCCTCGCCGGGCATGACGCGGATCACCCCGTCGGAGTGGCCGTCGGTGTCGCGGATGTCGGCGAGGGCGGCGAAGCGGTCGGTACCGAGCGAGGCGACCGGAGCGTGGGGGTAGGGGTTCGACAGGTGGAAGAAGGCGGTGAGGTCAGAGGCGGCAGCGCCGCTGCGAAGCCGCACCCATCCGCTATCGATATCGCTCAGGTTCTCGAAGGCGTAGGTGCCCGCGGCGAGGGCGACGGTGCGGGCTTCGCTCCAGGTGGCGGCGGCGTGCGAGGTCTCGATCGTGATCGTCGTGGCGGTGGCGCCCCCGTTGCGCAGGTGGAGCGAGCGGTGGGTGAAGCCGTTGGTCAGGAACGGGGCGGAGGATTCCCCGGCGGCGACATCCTCATCCATCCAGACGGAGCCGTGGCCGCTCGGCGCGCCCCAGCTTTGCAGGTCTTCTAGCCCGCCGAACCAGAAGTTCGACTGCGCCTTAGGGGCGAGGGCGTTGGAGAACTTGGAGGCGTCGTTCTTGGCGATGACGAGCCGCCCCTCGAAGGTGCAATAATCGACCGGCATCTTGTAGTAGCTGCAGATCGGCGACAGGCCGGAGGCGTCGGTGGAGGAGAAGGTCGGCGGGAAGTCGAAGAACAGCCCGTGCATGTGCATGAGGTAGGGCGAGCCGGCGACCCCGGGATCGAGCTGGCGGATGCGCGGCCACTCGGTGTGCCAGCCGTGCGAGCCGTCGTGGGTGTAGCTGCCTTTCGGTAGGCGCCAGGTGTGCCACCGGCCGCCCTCGAGCGTGCGCAGGATAACCGATTTGGCATCGAAGGCGGTCGTCCAGATCGGGTCGGTGGAGGGGTTCGGGTTGCCGTAGATGCCGCCGGGCCCGGTGACCTCGCAGGTCTGCACTTTGTCGATCTGGTCCCAGCCGGCGATGTAGTCAGGCTGGGGCGCCACCGGGTTGTTGGAAGGCTCGGAGGCGTTTGGGTCGTTGGTCGCGAGGTAGGAGCCGCCGTTGTCGGCGACGGTGGTGCCGTCCCAGGTGGCGAGCACGCCGGCGGCGCCGCGCGGGTCGTTCTGGTTGTTCGGGCGGCCGTTGTTCGCGGCGACGAGCAGCCCCTGTCCGGAGTAGAGCCCCTTGCCGTGGTATCCGAACAGGAATCGGTCGCCGCGCCCCTGGATATCCGGGTAACGGGTGATCGAGGAGAGGTCGTTCACGTCGATGTCGTAGACGCCGTTCTCCATCGTCATAAGGTAGACGCGGTGGTCTGGGTCGGTGAGGTGGGCGGCGACGCCGGTGTGGCGGCCGGGCATGGCGGAGTAGGGGAGGGTGCGGACGTTGCGCTCGGCATCGATGAAGTGCGGGCCGATGATCAGCTGGTTCGACGGCGTGTGGATGAAGCGGTTGGCGGGGGTGCCGCCGACGGACTCGGGGCGGACCACGCGGTTGAGGTCGATGTCGATCTCGTAGAGTTTCGACGACGAGCCGCGCGGCTCGTGTGGCGAGTAGGTGACGCACCACAGCCGGTCGGCCCAGGGGACGACGGCGCCGGGGCCGCATTCGTTCGAGCTGTTGGTCATGGCCAGGTGCGGGTAGACACCGGCGATGTTGACGACTTTATCAGGGACGAGTGGTGGCGGAGGCGGGCCGAGCGAGAGGATCGAGACGGCATCGACCCGCCAGTCAGGGTCGGCGGCATCCCCGAAGTCGTCGAGGAAGCGGATCCCGTCGAGTTCGCCGCCCGCGACGGTGTTCGGCGGGTCGTAGCGGTAGCCATCGTTGCTTTGCCCGCCCGAGGAGAAGGAGCCGCTGGACGAGCCGTCGCCGAGGTCTTCCCAGGCGAGAGTGTAGGTGCCGGCGTCGGGCGCGGTAGAACTGGTATCGCCCCAATCGGTGCCGGTGACGGTGAAGCGGTAGGTCGTGCCGGCTTCGAAGCTGTTGCTGCCGTTCACCCCCGTCGGCGTGATCCAGGCCGAGCCATTATAGAACTGGAGTGCGTTGCCAGCCGCGGCGATGCGTGCGTTGAGGCGGTCGCTGTCGTTCGAACGCAGGTGGAAGTTCATCACCCGGCTGCTGATGGCGCCGTCGAACCGGAACAGCCAGCTGACGACGAAGTCCCCTAGGTCGAGGCCGACCTGATCGACCCAGGAGGTCGCGGAGCCGGTGTTGAACCGCAGCGCATGCGTACCGTCGTCGAGAGGGGTGGCGACGACGGTGGAGGTGTCCCCAGCGTTGCTGCGCCACGCGGTCTTGTCGCCGGTGTCGAAGGAGGGGTTGGCCAAAAGGTTGCCGCCCGGGGAGGCGGGGTCGGGCGAGGCGGCGACGGCGGCGCGCTGCTCGGCGAGCGCGGTCTCCAGCGCCGTCTTGACCGCCGCGTGGGCGGGGTCGGCGGCGAGGTTGGTCAGCTCCGCGGGTTCGGATTGGAGGTCGTAGAGTTCCTCAAAGACGACGTTGCTCGCTGTGGAGTCGTCGTAGGTACGGATGAGCTTGTAGCGGCTGTCGAGGACGGCGTCGTGCGGTTCGGCGCCGAGCGAGGGCTCCGGGATCACGGCCTCGTAGTAGAGGTGTGCGCGCCACGCCGAGCCGGGGTCGCGGATCAGCTGGGCGAGGTTTTGTCCCTGGTGCTGCGGAGCCGGGGACAGGTTGGCGATGTCGAGGAACATCGGTGCGAGGTCGATGTTTGAGACCAGCTGCGACTCGGTCCGCGGGGTCACGCCGGGGGCTCTGACCAGCAGCGGGACGCGCGCTGACTCCTCGTAGGCGAGCACTTTGGACGTGAACTTGTGGTGGCCGGTCTGCCAGCCGTTGTCGCCCATGAACACGACCCAGGTGTCTTCGGTGATCGAGTCGGCGGTGTCGCCGTCGCCGTCAGGGTCGTCGAGCCGATCGAGCACGCGGCCGATCTGGGCGTCTAGCGAGGTGATGGAGGCGTAGTATTCGAGCAGGTGTTGCTGGACGTTATCCTCGGCGAGGGTGGCGTTGCGGACGCCGGGGGCGGGGTTGGTGTAGCCGCCGGGGCCGCCGTAGTTTTCGGTCGCGGATTTGGTAACGAAGCGCGAGGTGGCGAGGTAGGGTGGCTTGGTGACGAGCGGGTCCGACCAACTGGCCGGGACGGTCATATCGGCGACCTCGTAGCTGCCCTGCGTACCATCGACGTCCGGGTAGGCCAGCCTGCCATCGAGGTGCGGCACCTGGTTGGACCACCACAGGACGAAGGGCCTGTCGGGCCGGGTGGAGGTGTGCGCGCCGAGGTAGTCGATCACGGCGTCGGCCATGAACTCCTCGTAGAAGGTGCCGCCGAGATTGCCCGCGACGCCGTCGATGTTGGTGTCGATGTTGCGGTTGAACCACGAGCCGTTGCTGTTGATGCGGGCGTAATCGTCGAAGCCCGCTTCTTCCGGCGTCGTGCCGAGGTGCCACTTGCCGAACTGGGCGGTGCGGTAGCCGGCCCCGCGGAGGTATTGGGCGAAGGTGTGGTCGGGCGTGTTCAACGCATCCGACAGCGTCGCGACCCCGTTGCGGCTTCCATATCGTCCGGACAAGACGGCAGCGCGGCTGGGCGAGCAGATCGCAGTGGTGACGTAGGCGCGGTCGAAGCGCACCGAGGCGGCGGCGAGCGCGTCGAGGTTCGGCGTGCGCACCTCCGGGTTCGTCACCCCCAGCGCGTCGGCGCGGTGGTCATCAGAGAAGATGAAGAGGATGTTCGGGCGGTCGATATCCGCGTCCGCGGTCGGGCAGAGCGCCAGGGCGGAGGCGGCGGCAGCGGCGTGGGTCAGGGGTAGGTGCGGGCGCATCGATACGGATTGTCGCATCGCTGCTGCGCGAACACAAAAAACCGCTGTGGGGAGAGGGTGGCGCGGG
The DNA here is from genome assembly GCA_030430255.1 of Verrucomicrobiia bacterium. Lineage (GTDB taxonomy): Bacteria > Verrucomicrobiota > Verrucomicrobiia > Verrucomicrobiales > DEV007 > JAUIGD01. The sequence continues at coordinate 933 of JAUIGD010000065.1, read as the reverse complement.
GACGGCGGTTGCAAACCGCCGCCCTGTCGGCTACCGCCGCCGGCGCAGCCGAACAGGCTTAAGATCGCTGCCGCCGGCTCGGGGATGTGGGCGTCGCCGGTCAAGTCGGCAGTGACCACCACGTTGTCGAAGCGATGGATGCGCGAGTTGGAGGTCGAGTTGTCGTTGTAGTACAGCCGGATCTCAAGACTCTCGCCCGGATGGAGCGTCCCGCCGGAGGCCGCTCAGCGTCAGGGTCCCAAGAAGAACGGCGCTGATTCCGTTGTTCACGCCGCCGGTGAGCAGGCTGCCGGCAGGCACTGCGGGTAGGGGAGCCGATGTGGCTAACGGCGTCGCCGGCGGACTAGGGCCGCGAGGCCTATCACGCCCAACAGCGCCGCCGATGGCTCGGGGATGACGGTGGCGTCGACCTGGATGTTATCTAGACGGAAGATGTTGCTGTCGTTCGGGGAGGCGTTGTTGATGGCGAAGCCGTAGATGCGGAAGGATACGGAGCTGATGTCGTCGAACTCGCCGCCGGACACGTCGATGGTCGTACCTTCGCCCAAACTCCAGTCACCGTTGGCGATCCGTCCCCAGCTGGGGGGGAGGTTGCTCTGCAGCACGTTGGGGATGGAGGCGGCATCGCCAGCGGCCTCCGTGAGGATAGATTCGCGGTCGGCGTAGGTGTGACCGTTGATGCTGGAGGTGACGCCGAAACGACCATCGCTGGGGCCCTGCCATCCGGCGTCGAGGGTGAAGCTATCGAGGCTGAATGTGTAACCGGCGGCGGCGGTGAGGGTGATCTCCACGTAGTTGCCGTCTACGATCGCCTGTGGGAACGCGACGCCCGTGCTGCCGTTGGCCTGATTCACGCCCTCGCCGCGGGTGAAGCGCGAGTTGGTGCCGCCGTTGGGAGCCTCGACGGAGAAGCCATCGCGCGTGTCGTAAGCC
>JAUIGD010000532.1 GCA_030430255.1 Verrucomicrobiia bacterium | reverse complement strand
CGTAAGCCGCCCCCAAGGTGAGGGTGCTGGTGACGTTCGGCTCGGTGGCTTTGTCGGCGTCGGTGGAGCCGTCGAAGTCGAATAGGGCGACGGTCACGGCCTGCGCCGAGAGCGTGAGGGCGAGCAGTGAGGAAAGGGCGAGGGCGGGGGTGCGCATGGGTTTCGCCGCGAGGTTGTCGCGAGACCCACCGCATAACACCGAAGATTCCGGCGCGTCGAGTTTTTTCTGGGAGTCGGGCGAATCCGTCCACGTCCAGCCCAGGATTTGGTGGCGGGTAGCGGTGAAAGTGGCTAGCCCGAATCGATCACCAGGCTCCGGGCTGCGACTCGCCCTAGTTGATGCTGAGGGTGTTGCCGTTGGGAACGGCTCGGGGAGGGTGTCTGCCCAGCCGCTTCGCCGATCCCTGCCGGCGCCTACTCAGCCTCAACGATCGGCAGCGCCTCGCCTGCGGATGTGGTGATCGATCCGGGCTAGGTCTTCGGCCTCGGCGCGCTGTGCGAGCCGCGCCGCGAGGTATCCGCGTACGCCGCCCTGATGGTGGAGCACGAGCTGCTCGAACGCCGAAAGGTCACCGTCCATCGCCGCGGCGACCACCGGCTCCGCGAGGTGGTCCGGTGGGGCGTTTGGCTCGGAGTCGGAGGGCGAAGGCATCGGGGGCAAATTGTTCCGGGCCGCACAAAGTGCCACTCCGAGCGCGTGTTAGATCCGTTGTTTCGTGACAATGCACCACCGAACCACCCAGTATCGACCCCCGATGAAACTCCCACGATCTCTCGCCGCCGCCTCTGCTGTCGCCGTCTTCGCCGCTCCCCCCGCCGGCGCGGGTACGGTGATCGCTGACTTCAACGACCTGTTCCCCGGCGCCATGCGCGTGGTGGATGGCCAGCCTGAGGGCACGGGCATCGGCTTTGCTTCGCCCGGCTGGGAAAATTTCACCGGCATCGTCTTGGCGCTCGAAGGCGACCTCGCCGCTCCTGAGGTGACAGGCTACGACGGGACACAAAGCGCGGGGGCGGGCGCGGGGATCTCGCTCGGAAATTCCTTCGGGGGGCGCATCCGCCGCCTGCAGTCGCGTCCGACCGTTAGCATCTCTGGCGAAGTTTGGCTCAGCGCCTTGTTCAGCTTGAACGGGACCGATGCCGAAGGCCTGATCCGATTCAATGCCTCGCTCACCGGCGGCGGAGCACAGTCCAACGGTCCCGCCATCGGCTTCGGCGACAACGACGCGTCCGGGGCGGTCGGGGTCGTCCCGCCGGGCAACGACGCCATCGGTAACCCGGCGACCGCCGACCCGGCGCATCGTGTCGACGGCGCGGTGCTCACCGACGGCGCCGTCAACCTGTTGATCGCCAAGATCGAGATGGACGCGGCCGGTGACACGATCTCGCTCTGGGTGAACCCCGCCGACGCCACCGACGAGGCGGCCCTGGGCGTGCCAACTTTGTCCCTGACCGGCCCCTACTTCCCCGGTGGGCTCATCGACCGCGTAGGCTATGAGGCGGTGCGCGAGGACGACCCCGCCTTCGACGCTTCTGGCGGCCTCGCTCTGCTCGACAACCTCAAGATCTCCGACGCGCCGAACGCCTACGACGTCGTGGTCAAAGCTGTGCCTCCTGCGGTCCCGGCCGCCGAACTCGCGGTCACAGCGGAACCGGTGTTCGGCGATCTGGTCGAGATGCCGGCGACCGCTAGCGGCACCCTCAGCGTGATCAACAATGGCGGCACCGACGCGGTCGAAATCACTGGCATCACGTTCGGCGGCGATGACGCTGCGCTGTTTTCGACTTCGGCCGTCTTCCCGGTCTCCGTCGCGGCGAACGGCGGCACCGCCGACATCGCGGTCGATTTCGACCCCGCCGGTGCGGTCGGTTTTTTCAACGCCACCGCCACCATCGAGAGCGATGCGCCGAACAGCGTGCCCGACGTCAGCCTCACCGCCGCCTTCACCCGCGCCGGAGTCGACGTGCTCGTCAACGGCGACTTCGAGTCCGACGGCGCGACAGTCACCGACTGGTTGGTCTCCGGCGGTGGTAGCGCGGCGGCTCCCGTCGCCGGTATCGCTCCCGGTTCGACGACGGCGGCGGGGCTAGTCGGCGGCGGCTTCATCCAGCAGACCGGCAACCTCACCCCAGACTGGTATGCCGAGTTTTTCTTCTCCGCTCCTGACACCCTCGAGCGTGCGTTCAACGTTCTCGTGTCCGGGCCATCTGGGCAGATCAACATCCGCTACCAAGGCGACGCGGCCGGCCAGTGGAACGCCTTCGACAACGTGCTCGCCGCCGACAACTGGGGCGGGCCGCTCGGGCTCGGTTCGATCACCCCCGGCGCCACCTACCTCATGCGCATCGTCGGGCGCGATTTCGGCGGCGCGGATCCGCACTACGACCTCTTCCTCTCGGACGCGAACGGGCTCGCATTGACGAGCCGTGTCGAGGGCATCCGCCGCTTCCAGAACGCGGTGCCGACCGCAGCCCGCATGCGCAACCTCCGCTTCAGCACCGAGTTCGGCAACGCCCCCGGTTTCATCGTCGATGACGTCGCCCTCGTCACCGGTCCGCCGCCTCCCGACGCCCCGCTGGCGATCGTCGATGTCAGCTACGACGCGGATGCCGGGACCGCCACGATCTCTTGGAACGCGATCGTCGGCGTGACCTACTTCGTCGAGCGCAGCGCAGACCTTGTGGCCTGGGACGAACTGGACGACTCGGCAGCCGATGAGGCGCTCGAGACGTTCAGCGACACCGGCGCCTCCGGGCGGCTGTTCTTCTACCGCGTCCTCCAGGCCGAGTAGGGATGTCCGCCGAGGCGGCGAGCCCTCGCCGGGCCGGCTGCCGCTGAGCGGGTCAACCTCGCGAAGTGGCAGGCTACCGCCTCCGACTCTGACGGTGGTGACACGAGCAAAAACGAGGCGGTCGATGGCGTGGTCTCGAACGACTCGCGTTGGTATTTCGACAGCGGTGCGGGTGGGCACTGGCTGGAGGTCCAACTCAAAACGTCCTTCGCCGTCGGCTCCGCCCATCTCTACACCGGCCTCGACGACACCTTCGCGCCGAGGCACATCGAGATCCAGTAGCTCTCCGGGAGCTCTTGGGCCACCATCCCTTCCACCGTGCGCACGGGAAATGTCGCGACGAATCTCGTGCTCGGTTTTTGGGGGTGCGATCACCTCCTCGCGCTTCCGCGCCTCCTCGAACGACAGCGTCCTGCGCATCAAAGAGTTCGCGCTGTTCCCGCCGAAGGCCGGCGGCTACCCGCTCGGCACCGATGTCCTCATCGGCCTCGGCCGCGAGCGCGACGCGAAGGGCTCGTCGACCAACGGCAACAACCACCCGATGAAGGCGGTCGATGGTTACGTCGATGACAACTCGCGCTACCTGGTTGCCAACAACAACGGCCCGCACACCCTCACGCCCGACCTCGGCCTGCAGCAGAAGATCGGCGGCTTTCACCTCTACACCGGCTTTGGTGACCCGGGCGAAGGCGTTCTGGCGAACTTTGAAGTCGAGACCAACGACGACAGCGGCTGGGTTGACGCCCCCGTGTCGAGCAGCAGTAGCGGCGCAGTTTCCGGCAATGCCGTTAGCGGCAACTCCTCAGGGGCGGTCGCCGTGATGTTCGCCGCCGGCGGGATCGACACGCGCAAGGTCCGGCTCCGCTTCAGCGTGCCCTACGGCCGGATCCGAGAGCTGGTCGTGCTTCCCGCGAATTCGCT
>JAUIGD010000531.1 GCA_030430255.1 Verrucomicrobiia bacterium | reverse complement strand
GGACCGTTGGTTGCGGATGGTGGCGACCACCAGGCTGACCGGGCACTCGCCGGGCTTCCTCTCGGTGAGGACCATGCCCCCGAACCTGTCGGTGACGCCGGAGGCGCAGCGCCGCCTCAACCGGAAACACGGCCGGGTTCCGGAGGTGCGGGACGTCGCGGCGGTGATCGCGAAGAAATCGGCGGCCCTGCTGTCGGGGTTGGGCGCGGCCGAGCGCGGGCAGCTCGAGTCCGTGCGCCACGCCGCGTTCGCCGGGGTCGGGGACGGCGGGCGGGCGGCGGCGATCGGGGGCTCGTCCGCCGCGCTGGTGGTGACCTCGCCCCCGTTCCTCGACACCATCGACTACGCGCGCGAGAGCTGGTTGCGGTGCTGGTTCAACGGGATCGATCCCGCGACGCTGCCGGTCTGGCACGTCCGGCACGTGGGGGACTGGCGCTCCAAGATGACCGGCGTGTTCCGCGACCTGCGCCGGGTCGTCAGGCCCGGGGGGCATGTCGCCTTCGAGGTCGGGGAGGTGCGGAAGGGCGCCGTGCGGCTGGAGGAGGCGGTCGTCCCTGCCGGCGCCGAGGCGGGGTTCGAGCCGCTCTGCGTGATGGTCAACGCCCACGCCTTCACCAAGACCTCGCATTGCTGGAAGGTAGACAACGGCAGGAAGGGCACGAACAGCAATCGGGTGGTGGTGTTCAAGAGGTGAACGCTCCCTCCGGCGGCGCCGGCTGCGGGAGGAGGGAGGCCTCCCGCGGTGAGCGGTGCTGCCGCCCCGGAGCCGCGGACGGCGCGCCGCCGCGAAGGCCGATCTCGAGCCTGGCGCCGAGGATCGCCTCCCGAGGTTCCCACCTCGCCGCAGGTGCGGCGGGCGATGCGGGAGTGGAGGTGGGCGAAATGGCTTCCAACCACACCCGCCCCTCGGGGAGAGCGCGTCGCCGATGGCCTCGTCGTCCACCGATGTAGCTTTCCAGGTCGGTTGCCCCACCAGCTTGGGAGGGGCCCGAGAATCCTACAAACGGAAGGTTTAGCGTTAGAATCTACCAGGCGAGCGCATTCAACTGCTCAGGGGTTCAGCTCTGCGCGCATGCTGGTAGTCCCCTCGGAGTGGCGCGTGATACGCTTGGGAATGACGTCGAGCCGAATGAGGTTCGGGATGGGGTGATTGGTCAACCTTTCCACTCTTTATGAATCGAGATTATCGTGAACCCCACCGCAAGAGCGGCCGCGCGCGGCGCAAGTCCGGGCGCGGCGACCGCCAGACCGACACGGGCAAGCACTATGGGGGGAACTTCCAGGCCTCCCAATACCGGGGCGTGTCCTACGACCGGAGGGACGGCCGGAGGAAGCGGTGGATCGCCAAGCTCAGCAAGCTCCGGGTGCACCACCTCTGCGCGACCGAGGACGAGGCGGCCCACGTGGTCAACCTCTGCCACTGTGTCGCCTTCCCGGAGAAATTCGCCAGGCAGGGCTACGTCAACGACACCGGGCTCTACTCCCGCAGCGCCAGCTACGACGGGGACGGGAGGCCGGCCCAGTGGGTCAACTCCCCGGAGCACCCAGACGGCTACTTCGTCCGCCTGGATCCGGCCGACGTCGCGCCGGTGGCCCTGAGGATCGGGTGGTTCCACTCCGGCAGGGCGGCCTTCCCCCGGACGCCCTACCTGGTGGCCGACGGGGACGGGAGGGTCCGGGTGAGGTGGATCACCCTCGACACCTTCCTCACCGGCTACGAATGCCTACCCCGGGACGGGGACTTCCGGAACGCCCGCCGCGGGAACCTGATGCCGGTGGTCCGGAGCGAGCACACCCCCTTCGCCGAGCGCTCTGGGCCCGCCGGGGAATGCCCGCAGAGGCGCCTCCTCCGCGAGGCGGACTACTACGAGGAGGAGGAATCGGGGGCCGGACAAAGGGCGCCGGAAGCTGTCCAGGCGGCGCGGGGGGCGGCCGTGAGCCCGGCGCCGGCCCCTCCCCCGGGGGATCCTCACGGGGGGCTGCGGTGCGACTGAGCGCGCGCAGCGCGCGATGGAGCGCCGCAGATGACCGAACCTATGCACGGCTCGAGGCCGGGATGGCGGCGCGCTTCAGCGCGCCGCCCTCTCCCCGGCCTTGAACTGCGCATAGAGGTGAGGTCGTGCCTCCCAGCCTCCGGTGTTCAACCCTACAGCCCGGAGCTTCGCTCCGGCCAAAAAGAATAAAAAGATCCACACACCACCGGGCTCCGGCCCCGGCGCCTCTGGCCGGGCCGATGTAGATTCTTTTTTTGGGAAGGGGGTCTGGGGGAAACCCTTTTTTCGTTTTTGTAACTGTTCTCTTTCCTTAAAGGGGGATCCTATTATTTGTAACCGTTTCGTTCTACATTTTCGATGTAGATTTCGATGTAGATACGGGGCGAATTTGCGTGTAGATCGGCACTCCAGGGGTTTCAAAAAGTATGTAGATCCACTCTCAGAATGTCTCAAAAATATCTCAGCATCAAAGGCTACAGCGGCATGGTCCTCGGCACCGTCCTCCCGCCGGTTAGGCCGGGGCGATGCGACCGGCATCCGAAATTGAGGCAGCATCTCGCCGTGTCGGCGACTCTCCCGCACAGGATTCGGCGGGCGCTCGCAATCCTGAAGGAGGCGACGGACAGGACGGTCCGAGGCACCCCAATGCTGGAGCCGCTCGCGACTCGCTGAACCGGGGGTGGATGTTCGACCGGCACTCGGGTCTATGAGAGTTTGGCGATGGCGGGCGTCGCTCAGGAGGTCCGACGGCTGTTCGCGTGCCCCCTCGATTGATTGAACGCCGTCCGATAGCTAAAGAAAAGCCGCCCCCGCCCGGAGGCGGGGGCAGCTCCTTGATCAGAGGTCGAGTTTCCGTCTCCCGTTGGAAGGGGCGTCGCGGTGGGTGGCGTGGCGGGCGCGGCCGCGCGCCCAGTGTCGGAGGGCCTCGATCTTCTCCGCCATGAGGTCGTGCAGGGGGACGATCTCGGTGAGGGCCTCGCCGACGGTGAGCTCGCCGGGCTCGCCCCCGTCCCTGTCGAAGGCGAGGTGGAGGGCGTCGATGTAGGCTTGCTCGATCTCGGCGCCGGTGAAGCGCTCGGTGGCGTGGGCGAGGCGGACGGCGTCGTAGTCGTCGGGGTTGCGGCCGTATTTGGCGATCACGATGTTCCAGATGGCGGTGCGCTCCCCGCGGTCGGGGAGGTCGACGAAGAAGAGCTCGTCGAAGCGGCCCTTGCGGAGGAGCTCGGGCGGGAGGCCGGAGACGTCGTTGGCGGTGGCGACGACGAAGACGGGTGCCGTCTTCTCCGCCATCCAGTTGAGGAAGGTGCCGAAGACGCGGGCGGAGGTGCCGCCGTCGTTGGAGCCGGAGGAGCCGGCGCCGGCGAAGCCCTTCTCGATCTCGTCGATCCAGAGCACGCAGGGGGCGACGGCCTCTGCGGTGCCGATCGCGGAGCGGAGGTTGGCCTCGCTCTGGCCGACGAGGCCGCCGAAGAGCTTGCCGGCGTCGAGCTTGAGCAGCGGCAGGCCGAAGGCGGAGGCGGTGGCCTTGGCGGTGAGGCTCTTGCCGGTGCCGGGGACGCCGAGCACGAGGAGGCCCTTGGGGGCGGGGAGTCCGTAGTCGCGCGCGGCGCCGCCGAAGGCGTTCACCCGCTTGGCCAGCCACTCCTTGAGCTGGGCGAGGCCGCCGATGCCGTCGAGGGAGGCGTCGGTCCCGACGACTTCGAGGATGCCGCCGCCCTTGAGGGCGTTGGCCTT
>JAUIGD010000530.1 GCA_030430255.1 Verrucomicrobiia bacterium | reverse complement strand
AAGGCGGACCTGATCGAGAAGCAGGTCAGCGGCGAAGGCTTCCAAGACCTCGCCGAGCGACGCAAAGCGCTGATCGCGAGAGCCAACAAAGCAGACGAAAGCGCGAAGGATGCGGAGGCGACACTCGCCAAGACCAACGAGAAGCTCGCCGACGCCAAGAGCCGCCGCGCCAACATCAGCAAGGACGCGGACACCGCGCTCAAAACCGCGAAGGCCGAACTGGACACCGCGAAGAAGGCGCTCGATGACGCGTTCAATCAGGCGATGCTGGCGCAGGCGTATCTATGCCGGGTGGAGGCTTCGAGGCGCACGCTCGCGACCGGATCGACCGAGTGGATGGCGGAGGCTTTGGCTCGTTGGGATCGGGCGGGAGACTCGCCGCCACCGCCCCAGGGCGGGCGGAGGATCATCGATCACGACGCCAGCGAGTGGTTTGTCGAGGGCATCGACGACCGGCACCCCGGCACGCTCGTCGTCAAGGTCGGTTCCCGGAGCGTTGCAGAGAAAGGGACAATCCTCATCGACAAGACGCACACCGAAGCGAAGCGAGTCGTGGATGTGTTCACCCGCGAGAGCGCGATGGGGCGCCCTGTGATCTGGAGCGACGCGTCACGGATCGTGCTCGATGCGTAATGCCGGTCACGGTTGAGCAGCTAGAGGAGATCCACGCGCAGCGAAAGGCGTTCGCGCGGCGCGAGTTCGACGCCATCTGCGCGGAGCTGGACGCGCAGATGGCCGTCGCGCGAGAACTGGGCGGGATCATCTCCCGCAGCGAGATTCAGCAATTCCTCGGAGTTTCGGGCGCGAGGGTAGGTCAGATCAAGGGGCGCTTCAGGACGGCGCAGGTGGGCGATGCGATCTTCTTCTCGCTCGCCGACGTGGAGGGCTACAAGCGGGAGAGGGACAAGCGACCGAAGGGCGGGCGACCGCGGAAGGCCGGATAAGAGGCGCCGAGGGTAGGTTCGAGCGGGGCGCGAGAGCGGGGGCTTGAAAGCCTGCGATCGCCCGCTGCAGAAGCGAAAGGGTTTCGCCGGCCAGGCGGACGTTGCAAGAGTTTAGAGAAGCGGCTGCACTTCGCGTGCCGGTACCGGCGAGGCGGGCGGCAAAACCCTAGCGTGCCTCGAGCGATCGACTGAAGGCTTTCAGGCGCGCCCGCCGCCCCACCAACTGGCCGGATCCGAACCTGCGCGTCGCCGGGCGACCTGCCCCCTTCCTTTTGTTACCTGCCCAAACCTGCGAAACCTACCCCCGGAGGGGCAGGAAGATCACCCTTACGGGAAGGGTTGATCCAGCGGGGCGCGTTTCGACCTGCGACACCTACCCCCGATTCGGCAAACCTGCCCGCCGCCATAACTCCCTGGTTCACATCCCCTTATAAGATTCGAGGGGGTAGGTTTCGCGGGTTAGGTAGGTTTTTGCATTCCCCGAGGAATGCCGCCGCTTTTTGTCCAGAATTGAGCGAGCGCCGTGACAGAACCTGCCGTCCTGCCCCTTTTAAGGAATCTTTTGCCCTCCGGGGCACCCCACCCCCCTGCAGGCGAGCCCCCTGGGTGTTTCCGCGTGAGGATTTGCGATTTGTTTTGTCCCCTCGAATTTTGACAGGGCGCTGGCTCGGTGAGTGCCGCCGCTGTAGCCGAATCCCCCGCCCCGCCGAAGGTCGCGGCGATCACCATCGTGCGGAAGCGCATCGTCGACCTGCGTCCCCACCCCAAGAATCCGCGCAAGCACCCGAAGAAAGGGTCAAATAAATGGGCGGCGATGGTGGAGAGCCTGCGCTTCGACTATTTCGACCCCATCGTCTGGAACGCGCGGAACGATTACCTGGTCTCGGGGCACTTCCGGCTGAGCGTGCTGACCGATGAGGGCTACGACGAAGCCGACTGCTCGAAAGTCGACTACGACGAAGCGACCCATGAAGCCCGGATGGTGGCGGCGAACGAACTGCTCGGTGCGTACGACGGATCTCACATCGAGCTGCTGCGGGAGATCGAGAGACGGGGCGACGCCGGGAAGGCCGGGATGGCGAAAGCCGACCTGCTGAAGCTGCTCAAGGGGCCGGAGGATATCGACGACGACGACGACCACGCGGGGGAGCTGCTCAGCGAGGCGGACAAGATCCAGCGCATCTGGCAAGTCGAGGCCGGGCAGCGCTTCGAGATCGGTGAGGGCAGCCGCCTCATCTGCGGCGATTGCACGGCGCCCGAACACTGGACGTGGCTGCTGCGGGGCGGCGAGGCCGATATGATTTGGATCGATCCGCCGTACAACGTCGACCACGGCTCCGCGATGGAGAACCGCAAGGCGCACAAAGAGCGAGCCGGGCAGAAGCCGAGGACGGTGCCCGAAGACCTGATCAACGACAAGCTCGCCGATGGCGAGTTCGCCCAAGCGCTGCTGGGCTGGCTCGAACAAGCCTACGCGATGACCAAACCTGGGGGCGCGATCTACATGGCGCACGCGGAGAGCAAGGGGCTCGTATTTCGCCAGGCTTTCCAAGACGCCGGCTGGGAGCACAAGCAGACGATCATCTGGGCGAAAAACCACTTCGCCCTCGGTCGCCAGGACTACCAGTGGATCCACGAACCGATCCTCTACGGATGGAAGCCCGGGGCAGCCCACTACTGGCAAGGGGGCTTCGCGCAGACCACGATCTGGGATGAAAAGCCCGACTTGGCGAAGCTAGAGAAAAAAGCGCTGATTAGGTTGGTGCGCGACTTGTGGAACGATAAAGGGGGGACGGTCCAGTGCGAAGACGTGCGAACCGAGAAGGCGCTGCACCCGACGATCAAGCCGATCAACCTCGTAGCCCGCCACATCTGGAACAATTCGGAGCGGGGCGCCGTCGTCGGCGAACTGTTCGCGGGATCCGGGACGACGGTCGTCGCCGCCGAGTCGATAGGGCGCCGGTGCGTCGCAACCGAGCTCGAACCGAAGTATGCCGCCGTGACGCTGCAGCGCGCGAGAGACCGGGGGCTGCGCGTTGAGAAGATCGATGGCTGAGGGCGATAGAGACTTCGCGGTCGATCCGGAGGTCGCGGAGAAGATCCTCGCGACCGCCGACCAGAACCTGATCAAGAAGGTCGGTGCGGGGGGCACGCTCACCGATGCTGAGAAGCGCCGATATGATGCGATCCTCAACCGCACGCGCGACATCGATCAGCTGAAGCAGAAGCGCGAGCGCGCGCTGCTGGACAAGTGGAGCGACGGCAAGGCGCTGAAGCCTGCCGAGCTTGAGGAGATCGCGCACCTGTTGCCCCAGGGCGGCGCCGACGGGGCTGAGGCTGCGCCCGAAGACCGACCGGCGAGGGATGCGCAAAAGGTGACCGGCGTCTACCGGAACAAGCTCGCCACGTACGCCGCCTACTACGAAAGCGACACGCGCACGGTCAAGCGCTGGATCAGCGACGGCAAGAAGGCGGACGATTACCCGCCGCTCGATGCAAAGCACGAAATGGCCGCGTGGTGGAAGCGCCACAAGAAGTGGAGGGTGCCCGACATCATGGCGCGGGATGCTGCGGAGTATGGCGTTGTGACCGTCGAGAGCGCCCCTGCAGCCGCCGGCCCGACGACCGCGCCCGTGGTCACCGGCGATGTCGGATACGCTGCAGAATTGAAGCGGTGCTGAGGTTGCTTCTGGTCGTCCGTTCGGCTGCTGCTGTCGTTGTAACAATGCTGGTTTCAGTGCGTGCGGCTGATTCAGCTGCCCATGCCCAGATTGGACAATGCATCGTTCA
>JAUIGD010000529.1 GCA_030430255.1 Verrucomicrobiia bacterium | reverse complement strand
AGCCCCGGGGGCCCGGCATGGTCAATATCGCGAGCCGGCCCCGCCCGCGGGGAGAAAACGCGTCACCCTCCGGCCAGAACCCGCGCGCGGTGGCCCCCGCAAACTAAGTCCGACAGGCTCCTAGGGCATGGAGCTTGGAAAGCTCCACCACCTCGGGTAGCCTCCCTCCCCATGACCCGGCGCCTCTCGCTCCTACTCACCCCCTTCCTCGCGCTCGCAGCGGTGGCCGAAGACCCCGCCGCCGCGCCGCTCGAGATCGAGGCCCTGACCTTCAACATCCGCTATGACAACCCCGACGACGGGCGCGACGCGTGGCCGCACCGCAGGGAGATGGTGGGCGGATGGCTCGCCGCCGAGGCACCGGACGTGGTCGGCTTGCAGGAGGCGCTGCGCCACCAGATCGACGACCTGCGCGCCGCGCTGCCCGGCTACGCCGAGTTCGGCGTCGGGCGCGACGACGGCGAGCGGCGCGGTGAATACTGTGCGATCCTGTTCAAGGCCGACCGCTTCGAACCGGGCGGGGGCGGCACCTTCTGGCTCAGCGACACCCCGGAGGAGATCGCGTCGAAATCGTGGGGCAACGAGATCCCGCGCATCTGCACCTGGCTGCACCTCCGCGACAGGGAGACCGGGCGCGGCCTCTACGTCTTCAACACCCATTGGGACCACCGCAGCCAGCCGAGCCGCGAGCGCGCCGCCGCCCTGATCTCGGAGCGCATCGGCGAACGCGAGATCAAGGCCGACCCGGTCGTGCTGCTGGGGGACTTCAACGCGGCCGAGGACAACCCGGCGACCGCCGCGCTGAAGAAGGGCCCGCCCGTGCTGATGGACACCTTCCGGGCTGCCCACCCCGACGAGCCGCTGGTGCGCACCTTCCACGGGTTCCGCGGCGGCGAGGCCGGAGGGGGCAAGATCGACGCTGTGTTCGTCCTCGACGGCAGCGCCGAGGTGGAGGCCGCGGCCATCGAGCGCTTCCACGTCGAGGGCCGCTACCTCTCCGATCACTACCCGGTGAGCGCGCGCTTGGTGTTTCGCTGAGCGCTGACCGAATCCTTACAAATTCCTGATGCGCCGCTCACATCGCGGCAGCACGCATGGGGAAGGTTCGGTGCGATGACACCGCCGCAGAACCCGTTCACGCTCCTCGCCCTCCCGCTGCTCGCTTTCGGCCTCGCCTGCCGGGCGCCCGCGGCGCCGAAAGAGTTCATCGCCTTCACCACCCAGAAGGTCATCGTCTTCAAAGATGGCCACGCTTTGGTCATCAAGAAAGGCGTGGGCAAGACCGACGCCATGGGCGAAATCCACACCCTCGAGGTGCCGGACGCCGCCGTCCTGGGTTCGTTTTGGGCCACCACCCCAAAGGCGGGGGCGCTGCTCGGGATGCGCGCCGGCTGGCGGGAGGAAGAGGCGACCGAGACCGTCGAGGAGCCAGCGCTCGACAACCTGGCCATCCTGCGGGCGAACGTCGGCGCCGAGTGCGAGGTCGTGATCGACCCCGCCCGCCCCCTCGCCGGCCGCATCCGCGAAGTGCTGGTGCGCGAGACACCAACGGCGGCCGCGGCCCAGCCCGCCGCGAATGGGTGGCATCGCGGCGGGCAGCTGGTACCGCAGCCGCCCGCGGGCGCCGGCCAGGTGCAGGAGCTCTCGACCACGACGACAGCCGTCAGCGGCACCCACTTCGTCCTCCGCACCGGGGATGGCGACCTGCTCCTGCCGGTCGCCTCGGTGCGCTCGGTGAAGATCGCCGACATGAAGACGCGCACCACCCGCGAGGTGACGCGCAAGACGCGCTCCAAACAGCTCACCTTCCGCTTCGACGGGCGCGGCGAGGAACACGAGATCACCCTGATGTACTTCCGGCCCGGCGTGCGCTGGATCCCGACCTACCGGGTCGACCTCCCGTCCGGCGACCAGAAGGTGGCCGAGGTCTCGCTGCAGGCCGAGATCCTCAACGAGGCCGAGGACTTGCTCGAGGTGCCGGTGGACATCGTCGTCGGCGTGCCGAACTTCCGTTTCAAGACGACGCCCAGCCCGCTCGCCCTCGAGAGCGTCATGCGCAACACCTTGGCCGAGGCGGAGCCGATGCTGATGGGGCAGATGCGCAACGATTTCTCCAACGCCAGCTACGCTTCGCGCTCGGGCGAGTTCCGCCGCGCCGCCGCCGGGGCGGGCGCTGCCGGCGCAGGCGGGCTGGAGCTGCCGGGCGAACTCAGCGCCGGCGGCGCGCAAGACCTGTTCGTCTACAACCTGCCGAACCTGCGGCTGCGCAAGGGCGACCGCGCCGCGGTGTCCATCTTCAGGGCCGAGGTTCCCTACCGCGATGTCTACACCTGGGACCTGCACCTGCAGCGCGAGGACATCGCCGCCGCGCCCAGCGGCGCCGGGGTGGACTCGCCGCTGAAGATCTCGACCAACAAGGTGTGGCACCAGATCGAGCTGACCAACTCCACCGGGGTGCCGTGGACCACCGGCGCCGCCATGATCATGCAGGGGCAGCAACCGCTCGCCCAAGAGCTGCTGACCTACACCTCACCGCGCGACGCCTGCCGCGTGCCGGTGACCGTCTCGGTGGAGACGCGCGGCGCGTTCTCCGAGGAGGAGGTCGCCCGCCAACTCGATGCCCTGACCTGGGACCGCAACCGCTACGCCAAGATCGACAACCGCGCCGCGCTCCACCTCTGCAACAACAAGCCCTCGCCCATCGACGTCGAGATCAGCGTGCGGCTCGGCGGCCGCGTGACCGAGGCGAGCCACGAGGGCGAGGTCACGCTGCTGCCATTCGACGGCGCCGACTGGCACAACTACCGCGGCAGCCCCGCCGTGAACAACAGCTCGCGGGTCGGGTGGAAGCGGACGCTCGCCCCGGGCGAGGTGTTCGAGCCGACGGTCGATTACAGCTTCTGGACCCGGCATTAGCCCGGATCGATCACCACATCCGCAGGCGAGGCGCCGCCGATCGTTGATGCTGAGTAGGCGGCGGCAGGGATCGGCGAAGCGGCTGGGTGGACACCCTGCCCGAGCCGTTCCCAACGGCAACACCCTCAGCATCAACGAGGGCAAGCCGCAGCCCGGTGCCTGGTGATCGATTCGGGTTAGCCCGGATCCGATTGCCAAATCCGCAGGCGTTGCGCCACCATTCGTTGAGGCTGAGTAGGCGGCCGCAGGAGTCGGCGAAGCGGCCCGGTGAACACCCTGCCCGAGCCGTTTCCAACGCCAACGAGGGCGAGCCGCAGCCCGGCGCGTGGTGAGCGAGAGCGGGCCAGAGCGGATGGCTCCAGGTTCAGTGGGGCATCGACGGAGAGGCGTCCCCTTGCCCGCCCGCTTGGCACCCGGCAGGCCAACCGGGGCGTCCCGGTGGCTCGGCGCGCCGGTTTCAGCGCGGGATCCTTCCGGCGCTACGCTTGTCAGGATGACACCGCACCTGCTTGGGAGGGTTGACGGCCACCGCCACACACCGCCCTGACCTCCCCCAACTCCCCGGAGCTGTCACCCTGAGCAACGCGAAGGGCCTCTCACCGCGGTCCGGATCTCCGGAGTCCTCCGCTGTGCAATGACCCCAACGCCCCCTGGGCTCGCTTGCGAATTCGACTCGGCGGGGGTATCGACGGGGAGGCGTCCCCTTGCCCGCCCGCTTCGCACCCGGCTGGCCATCCGGGGCGTCCCGGTGGCTCGGCGCGCCGGTTTCAGCGCGGGATCCTTCCGGCGCTGCGCTTGTCAGGATGACACCGCACTTCCTCGGGAGGGCGGGTGGCCC
>JAUIGD010000064.1 GCA_030430255.1 Verrucomicrobiia bacterium | reverse complement strand
GCAGGAGGGACAGCGCGGGGTCGGGGGCGATAGCCGCCTCCAGGGAGAGGTCGAAGGCGAGGTCGGAATCGAAATCTGGGTCGGAGAGGTGGACCTCTGCGGCGATCACGTTTTCGCCGGCGATGAGGAGGGATGGGTCGATCCCGAAGACGAAGAACCCGGCTTCGTCTGGCGGGTCTGCGGAGGTCAACGCGGGGGTGTTGGGACCCGCGTCGGGAGCCAGGTTGTCGCGAGCGATCTCGGTGCCGTTGAGGTAGACGGCCGCGCCATCGTCCCGACGCAGACGCAGCGTGGCGCTAACGTAGATGGACGGATCGACGATGGAGAACCGGTGCCGGAAGCGGGTGGTGATCCGCTTCCCGAAGCCAAAGAAGCCGCCGGGGTCGATCTGGGTCGTGGGGGGCTCGGCGCCACCGAAGCCGAGCGGCGCCTGCCCGGTCGTCCATCCGAGGTCACGGAATTCGGTCATCTGCCACCCTTCGGACGGGGGGGCATCTGCGTCGTGGCGCCAGAAGGCCCGTTCGGGGACGAGCATCCTGGTTGGCTCTGGGTCGACCATCAGCGACCAGGAGCCGGAGGCGGCGCTGAACGTGGCTGGTCGCCCATTGACCGTCAGGGTCGCGGTGCTGGCGGGTGCGGTTCCCCCAAGCGTCGCCGGATCGCCCGACGTAGACGTTGCGAGCGCGCTGAGCGGGCGCGATATGAACTCGCGGAGATACTCTCTCCTCCCGTCCATCCACGACTTGATTTGCTCTCTGGTCAAAGGGGGGCGGTTGCCGCTTGGTGTTGGATGGTCGGTGATCAGACGATCGACGGCCGCATCGAACGTCGCCTTGGCGAACAGCGTGGAGATCAAGTCATCGATGGCGCTGTAGTAGCGATACAGGAAGGCCGGGTGCCGGAGGATCCACGCAGCGCGCGACATCATGTCGAACACTCCAGCTTCGACCGGTGCTCCGATGTTCTGGCCGGTGCCGAAGATGCCGTCGAGGTCGTGCGGCAGCAGGATCCAGCGCTCATCGTCTGGGCGTTTGTAGATCGAGTAGTCCTCATCGACGCGGTAGGCGAGACCCCGCTCCCGATTGCCCATGATGGAGTTGAGCGCGAACCAGCGGATCCATTGATCCATGTCGGCGAGCCCCTCCAGCTGATCAGCGAACGCCGGATCGGAGCCACCGATGTTTACGCGCTGGTGAAAGTCGATCAGGTCTGACCAGTCGGCGGCGCTGGAATTGTTGCGCTTCTCCCAACCGACTTCGATGTAGCGCTGAGGCTCCAGGCCTCGGAACGTCCACTCGGTCGAGAACGAGTCCGCCTTTTTATACATGTTGCCGCCACGTTGATCGGGCGGGAAGTGGGCGTCGATGAACTCGTCGCCGAGCGGCTCCAAATGCACGTAGGGCAAGCCGTCCGGCATGCGGTTTTCACCGTTGAAACGGACGTGCACGGCCTTCGCTTCTGGGGCGGGCAACCCTGCGGCATCGAAGAGCCGCATGCCGAGCAGTTGGAGAGATGGATAGACCGAATTGAGGTTTAGCTGGGTCGCCTCCCGCAGCGGCCGGTCGGCGGGGAGATCGACCCGCACAGGGGGCGGGTCGTTGTGGCGGGAACTGTTGCCGCGGAAGCGCACCCCTGCCGCGTAGCGGATCTCGTCGCCGGCGATGAAAGTAGCATCGATCAGGAGGTTCGATTCACGGTTGAGCGACCGATGGAAAGCGTACTCTTGGGGCGTCATCACGACCCGGTAGGTCTCCGCGCCCACCGGCCCCTCGTCGTCGTGTTGGTAGAGGGCGTCTGCGTGTTCGGGGAAGTAGGAGCTGTTTCCGCCCGTGTCCTGAGCGGATAGCTGGAACGCGATGATGTCCCCGGTCGCCCCTCCGTTGACGATGGTCGTGAAGATGCCGTCGCCGGCGACCGCGTCGCCGTTCGTCCCGTCGTCATGGAGTGAGGGGGCGGTTTCGATGGTGCTGGTTGAGACCTCGGCTTGGAGTTCGAACGAGACGAGGAAGTCGGCGCTGTTGGAAGGAGAGTTGAGGCAGTGGACGGCGAGCACGTTTTCGCCTTGGAGTAAGTGGGAAATCGCTGCCGATAGGTCTACACCTTTGAAGTTGATGGCCGTGCCATCGGGATTGACGCTATTGGCTATCGAATTCCATTGGGCGTCCAGGGGGGCGTTGGAAATGGTCGCCAAAGCACCATTTACGTAGGCGATGTAGCCGTCGTCGTCCCGGATTTGAAGGGTGAGGCTGGTCAATTTTTGCGGATCGTCGACCATAAACTTCGCCCTCGTATAGGCGCTGCCGTTGATGCCCTGCATCAACGCCCCGGTGTTGAAGCCAATGTAGGGCAGGTAGTCAGCCGCACTATCATAGCCGATCCCTTTGGCATGCGCGTGCCACGCGCTGTCATCGAAGCCGGGCTCGATCCAGGTCAAACCCAACGATCCATCCGTGGGTACAAGCGAACGCTTCGTGGCGGACTCCTGCAAAAGCGTCACTTCGGTCGACTCCTCCTCGTTATTTGTCAGCGTGGCCGAGACGGCCACAGGCGCATCCCCATCATCCAGCACCCGCGCGGTGATCGTCACGGGCTCGCCGCCTTTGGGGACGGCGGGGTGGTGTTTCACGTCGACGATCAGCGGCGGCAGGTCGGCGGTGAGGTGCGAGTTCGGTGCGCCGGGGGTGCCGCCGGGTTCGGCGCTGGAGAGCCAGTTGCCGCCGTAGAGGGCGGTGAAGGTCGGTTTGCGACGCTCCATGGTGTGCCCCCCGCCGTCGGCGGGGCACTCCCAATGCCAGCCGAGACCATTGGCATCGCGGACTTTGCGCGCCCAGTCGCCTTCGTCGCAGTAGCGGACCTCATCGATCTCCGCTCCGCGGCCGTCGACGAGCCGGATCTTCTCGCCGCCGTTGCTGAGGCGCCCCTCCCAGGGGCCGGCCAGCGGGGTCCCCCCTGGGAGATCGGGGTAGGCGGTCCCGAACGCGACCGGGGCGGCGGCGGCGATTAAGAACCCGCCGGCTGGGATTTCGGTGCCGGCTGGGAAGGTGAGGCTCACCCCTTTGTCGATACTCCAGCCGCTCAGATCGACGGGTGCGTCCGGGTCGGTGTTGTGCAGTTCGATCCATTCGAGGTCGGTGTCCTCGGGATCGGGCAGCGTGTGTCCGGGGTGGAAGTGGAGTTCGTTGATGGCGACGCCAGCCTCGGCGGTGGAGACCAGGGGCATGGAGACGCCTGCGAGCGCCAATACGTTCCGGAGGGAGGAAATCCGCATCATTCCAATTTTGGCAGCAATTCTAGGTGGCCTTGGGGGCGAAGGAAAGGCGGTTCCGGGCGGTCGGCGGTCGGCGCCTTTCCCGGCAGCGGGCGGAGCGGGCAGCGGTTCCGCTATTGCCAGGCGCCGCGCAGCGCGCGGACTTCGGCGGCGTCGACGCCACCCTCACCCGAGGTGACGGCGGCGGAGTGCAGTTCTCGCAGGGCGGGGATCCCCGCGAGCGCGGCGACATTCCGGGAGCGCACGGCGCCGCAGGCGAGGAGGGTCGGGGCGCCGTCGGCGAGCTCGGCGAGCTCGCGTAGGCGGGAAGGCGACGCGTCGCCGCGGCCGCCGGCGGTGAGGATGCGGTCCGCACCCAGTCCGCGGAGCCGCCTCAGGGCGGCGGCTGGATCCGCGACTTCATCGAAGGCGCGGTGGAAGGTGAAGGGGAGGGGGCGGGCGGCTTCGATGAAGGCCCGTGTGGCGTCGCGGTCGACCTCGCCCCCGGCGGTGAGCGCGCCGGCCACGATGCCGGCGCAGCCGCGCTCGCGGGCGGCCTTGATGTCCGCCTCGATCTGCCGCCGCTCGTCGGCGTCGAACACGAAGTGGCCGCCGCGCGGACGCACGAGGACGAACACCGGGATCGACACGGCGGCGAGGGCGGCCTCGAGCAGCGCGGTGCCGGGCGTGAGTCCGCCGGTCGACAGCTCCTCGCAGAGCTCGATGCGGTCGGCGCCGCCGCGCTCGGCGGCCTTTGCGTCGGCGATCGAGGTGCAGCAGATCTCGAGCTGGCGCTTTGCTTCCATGATCTTGAAGAGGGGGCGGTGGCGCCGGTGCCGGGGCGTGCGCGGGACCGGGTAAGGTGGACGGGGGGGCGCCGGGGGCAACCCGCGTCTGCGGGGCGGCGATGTCGCGAGGATGGGGCTTGACGGGCGGCGGCGCGGGGCGCGGAATGGGCGGTGGAGCGCACCCCCTCCGACCACTGGATCCGCGATGCCCGAGCCCGACGCCCACCTCTATCTGAGCCTCATCCCGGAGGCCTTGATCGCCTCGCAGTTGCCGCCCGAGGAGTTCGGTCGCTACATGGCGGTGGGGGAGAAGTTTCTCAGCCGCGGCGAGGCGCTGTTCTTCGAAGTGGAGCCTGGTCTCCTCCCCGACGCGTTCCCGATGGGCTTGGTGGGGGAGCGGTGCCGCACGCACCCGGACGGGAGCCCGAAGCGGTCGGTCTACCTGGGCACCTATCGCGCTCTCGAGCGGGTACCCATCGAGGCCTTGGGCGCGCTCTATTTGACCACCGACGACGGGCGGGTGCTGGAGTTGGAGCGGGGGGAGTTCACGGGGTCGGGAGGGCGGGAGCTCCACCTCTACCAAGAGTTCTGCCCGGCGACGCCCCGTGTGGCCAGCCGTCTGTCGCCCCGCGAGTTCGGCGCGGCGGTGACCGGCGTCGCGCAACCGATCTCCTTCCCGAAACTCGTGTTCGCCGACCTCGCGTTGGGCGGCCTCGCGGACGACCCGCTGGGCGGCGCGGTCGGCGACCTCCCCTACCGCGAGATCGACCACCTCCGCAGCTGCCTGCGGGACCTGCTCGAGGGGGGGGCGAAAGCGTCGAAGAACGTCAGCCGGCGCTTGGTCGGGCGGGTGCACTACCGCACGGTGCGCAGCGGGTTTTTCGTGGCCGGCGGCGGCGGCGGCTTCGCCTTCTACCCGATGCCCACCAAAGCGGAGCTCGAAGGGGAGCACCACCGCTGGTGGAGTTCCGCCCAGACCGTCTCGATCTGATCCGCCCCGCCCCCGAATCCCGCCCCATGCCCGCCCTCTTTTGGCTCGCCCCGTTCGCCTCTGCCGCCGCGCTCGCCTGCGCTTGGGGGTTCTTTCAACGCATGGCGCGCAGCCCGGATGGCGACGCGCGCATGGTGGAGATCGGCGGGCACATCCGCCGGGGTGCGATGGCCTACCTGCGGCAGCAGTACCGCGTGCTGCTGGTGGTCTTCGCCCTCGGTTTCGCCGTGTTCGCGGCGCTCGCCTACGGGGCCGGCATCCAGAACAAGTGGCTCCCAGCCACCTTCGTCTGCGGCGGGGTGTTCTCGGCCTTGGCCGGTTACTTCGGCATGCGCACCGCGACCTTGGCGGCGCCGAAGACCGCGGCGGCCGCGCGGCGGGGGCTGCCGCCCGCCCTCCGGGTCGCCTTCCGCAGCGGGGCGGTCATGGGGCTTCTGGTGGTCGGCTTCGGCCTGCTCAACGTCGCCGGCTGGCTGTATGTCATCGACCGCTTCACCGCCGCCGCCGCCGCCAACCCCGGCACCCACTGGGTCGCCGTCACCACCGGGGCGCTCACCTTCGGCATGGGCGCTTCCTTGCAAGCCCTGTTCGCGCGGGTCGGCGGCGGCATCTTCACCAAGGCGGCCGACGTCGGTGCCGATCTGGTCGGCAAGGTCGAGGCGGGCATCCCCGAAGACGACCCGCGCAACCCGGCGGTGATCGCCGACAACGTCGGGGACAACGTCGGCGATGTCGCCGGCATGGGCGCCGACCTGTTCGAGTCCTTCTGCGGGTCGATCTTGGCCGCCGCGGCGCTGGGCGCGACCGCCTATGCCGGCGACCCCGACATGCAGGCGCGGGCGGTGGTCGCGCCGCTGGCGATCGCCGCCGTCGGCGCCCTCGTCTCGATCCTCGGCATCTTCCTCGTCCGCACCCGCGAGGCGGCGACCCAGAAGGACTTGCTGCGCTCGCTCTCGTTCGGGATCGACTCCAGCGGCCTGCTGGTGCTCGCCGCCGCCTGGCCGGTGCTGCACGCGATCGGGGTCGACCACGTCTGGGGCACCTGGGGCGCGGTCGCGGTCGGGCTGGCGACCGGGACGGTCATCGGCAGAACCACGGAGTACTTCACCTCGGCTTCGTTCCGCCCCACCCGCGGCATCGCCGCGGCCGCCGAAGACGGCACCGCCAACGCCATCATCTCGGGGGTTTCGGTGGGCATGCTGTCGACCGCCGTGCCGGTGATCGCGGTCGTCGCAGGCACCGGCCTGGCGTTCGGATCCGCCTCGGGGTTCGATATGGCGGCGCTCGACCGCGGGCTCTACGGGGTCGCGATCGCTGCGGTGGGGATGTTGTCGACGCTCGGCATCACCCTCGCCAGCGATGCCTACGGGCCGATCGCCGACAACGCCGGGGGCAACGCCGAGATGGCTGGGCTGGGCCCGGAGGTGCGCGAGCGCACCGATGCGCTCGACGCGTTGGGCAACACCACCGCCGCCACCGGCAAGGGCTTCGCCATCGGCTCGGCGGCGCTCACGGCGCTCGCCCTGTTGGCCTCCTACTTCGAGGTGGTGCGGGGGGCGCTGCTCGATGCCGGGCGCACCGAGCTGAGCCTGCGCGGGGGCGAGGCCGTGGCGGTGGCGGAGGCGGGGCTGCCGGACCTGTTGGAAGCCTTCCACGTCTCGCTCTTGAACCCGATGCTGCTCGGCGGTGTGCTGTTGGGGGCGATGGTCGCCTTCGTCTTCTCCGGCCTGACCACGCAGGCGGTCGGGCGCGCGGCCGGCCTGATGGTCGAGGAGGTGCGGCGGCAGTTCCGCGACCGCCCCGGGATCCTCGCCGGCACCGAGCAGCCGGACTACGCGCGCTGCGTGGCGATCTCGACCCGCGGCGCCCAACGCGAGATGATCGTGCCCTCCGTCATCGCGGTGGCGGCGCCGGTGCTGGTCGGGGCGACGCTCGGGGTCGCCGGCGTGGTGGGCTTGCTGGTGGGCGGGCTGAGCTCGGGCTTCGTGCTCGCCGTCTTCCTCGCCAACTCCGGCGGCGCATGGGACAACGCGAAGAAGTACATCGAGGGGGGGCACCACGGCGGCAAGGGCTCGCGCGCCCACAGCGCTTCCGTCATCGGCGACACGGTCGGCGACCCCTTCAAAGACACCTCGGGCCCGAGCCTGAACATTCTGATCAAGCTCATGGGCACGGTGGCCATCGTCAGCGCCGGGGTCACGATCGCCCTGAGCGCGGCCGGCTGACGGCGCCGGGCCGCGGCAGTGGAGCCCGCCGAGGTCCGTGCCCCGGGGCACCCCGCCCCCGGCGTGCCCGTCCGGGGTCCCCCCGGGTGCCGCGGCCCTTCCCCGGCGGCCCCGGATGCGCTATCTTGGCGGATGTTCGTTCGCGCCATGCTCTTGCTAGCGCTGGCGGCCGGCGCCTCGCGCGCCGGCCAGCTGCGCGTGCAGGTCGACCACCGCTGGGGCGGGGCGCCGCTGGTGATCGGCCGGGACCACGCCCCCGGCCTCTCCGTGACGCGCCTCGACTACCTGCTCTCCGGCTTCGCGCTCCGCCTTCCGGACGGCGGCTGGCTCGCGGCCGACCCCGCGCTCTGCGGATACATCTCAGCAGGTTCGGGGCGGCTGGCGATCGATCTCGGCGAGGTGCCCTCGGGGCGCTACACCGGCCTCCGGTTCCACATCGGTCCCGCCCCCGCCGAGAACGCCGGCGACCCGAACCGGCACCCGCCCGACCACCCCCTTCACCCGCTCGTCTGCGGTTTGCACTGGGGCTGGCAGGGGGGCTACATCTTCCTCGCCCTAGAGGGCCGTTGGATGCAAAACCCCGCCGCCCCCGAGCGGGCCGGCTTCGCCTATCACCTCGCCACGGACCGGCACCGCACCGCGGTCGAGCTGCCGCTCGACTTCGAGCTCGGCAAGCGCACCACCCTCGACCTCGGCTTCGACCTCGCCGCCCTGTTCGCGGGCGGCGCCCCCGCGCTCGTCCCCGCCGCCCAGGCTTCGACGCATTCGCGCGACGGCGATCCGCTGGCCGGCCGGCTGGCCGGGGCGCTGGCGACCGGGGCCTTCCGCGGCCTCGGCGCCCGCCCCGATTTCTTCCAACCCGCGCCGCCGCCCACGGCCGGCCCGGCCCCGCCCGGCGCACCGGTCGCCCCCGCCCTGCCCGAACGCTTCCCCGCCGCGCGATTCCCCCCCGACAACCCGCTCACGGCCGAGGGCGTCGCGCTCGGCGCGCGCCTGTTCGCCGACCCGATCCTCTCCGCCGACAACTCGATCTCCTGCGCCAGCTGCCACCAGCGGGGCCGCGCCTTCACGGACGGCGAGCGCTTCAGCACCGGCATCGGCGGCGCGCGCGGCGACCGCAACGCCATGCCGCTCGCCAACCTGCTCTGGTCCGACGAGTTCTTCTGGGACGGGCGGGCCGCATCGCTGCGGGAGCAGGTGCTCGTCCCCATCCAAGACCCGCGCGAGATGGGCTCGGAGTTGGGCGGGGTCGTGGTCGAACTCATCGAGGCGGAGGGGTACCCGGAGGCCTTCGAGGCCGCGTTCGGCTCGCGCGCGGTGACCCCGGACCGGATCGGCTTGGCGCTCGAGCAGTTCCTCCTGACGCTGGTCTCAGCCGACTCCCGATTCGACCGGGCGATGCGCGGTGAGGTCGAGCTCACGGTGCAGGAGCGGCGCGGCTTTGAGCTCTTCGTCACCGAGCACGACCCGGCGCTCGGCCTGCGCGGCGCCGACTGCTTCCACTGCCACGGCGGCAGCCTGTTCACCGCCAACGGCTACTTCGACAACGGCCTCGGCCACGACCCGGCGGACCCCGGCCGCTTCCGCGTCACCGGGGAGGAGTCCGACCGCGGCAAATTCAAGGCCCCGAGCCTGCGCAACATCGCCCTCACCGCCCCCTACATGCACGACGGGCGCTTCGCGACGCTCGAGGAGGTGGTCGAGCACTACGACGCCGGCGTGGTGCGCACGCCGAACCTCGATCCCAACATCGCCAAGCACCCGCCGGAGGGCTTGGGCCTGAGCGACGAAGACAAAGCGGCGCTGGTCGCGTTTTTGGAAACGCTGAGCGACACGGCCTTCGCCGGGGAGGAGCCGCGCCCTTAGCCGAATCGATCACCGAGCTCCGGGCTGCGGCTTGCCCTCCTTGATGCTGAGGGGGCTGCCGTTGGGAGCGGCTCGGGCAGGGGGTCTACCCAGCCGCTGCAGCCGAATGGCGCTCGTTTAAGGATGGGCATCGACGGGTGGCAGCGTCCCGGAGCCCGCTCGCTTGGAGCCGTCATGGCATCCGGGGCGTCCCGGTGGCTCGGGCCGCTGGTTTCATGGCGGGGTCCTTCCGGCGCTGCGCTTGTCAGGATGACACCGCACTTCCTTGAGAGGGCTCGTGGCCATCCCCTCACACCGCCCTGACCGCCCTCAAGTCCGCGGGGCGGTCACCCTGAGCAACGCGAAGGGCCTCTCACCGCGGTCCGCGTCTCCGGAGCGATTCGTGTTGAACGATCCCACCGCCTCCCCGGTTGGGAACGCGACTCCGAGGGGCTGTTCCGCGCACGGCGAAGACGGCGGCACCCACGAGGATCTCCCGGAGCGAGCATCGGTTCCGTCCTCGACCCCAACCGCCTAGAACCCGGCTCAACCGAGCGCCGTTCGGGCGAAGCCGGGCGAAGCCCTCCGCCCTGCCCTCCGTTAGTTGATCGGCGGCAGCGCCACCTCGACACGCAGCGCCAGCTGCGGCAGCCATGGCGCCGCGCCCGCCCCGAGCTCGACCTCCGACAGCTGCGGGGCGTCGTCGGGCTCGGTGGTGAACCGCCGCAACTCCGTCCAGCGCGAGCCATCGAGGGAACCCATCACCCGGTAGCGGCGGCCGCCGATCGTCGGCACGCGGACGAACACGGTCGGGGTGTCGCCGGTGAAGTCGAGCATCACCCGCTCGACACCGAAACGCGAGTTCGGGTCGAGCGCGTCCGTCCCGGCGAGGAACTCCTGATAGTTGGTCTCGCCGTCGGCGTCGCTGTCGGCGGCGGCGTCGTTGACCAGCGGGTTGGAGCGCTGCCGGATCTCCGCCTCGTCCGGGATCCCGTCGTTGTCATCGTCGGGGTCCTCGCTGTTGTCGATCCCGTCCTTGTCGGCGTCGATTCCGATCGACGTCGTGCCGTAGGTGAGGTCGTAGACGTAGCCTGTGCTCTTCGGCGCCGCGGTTGCCCCGTAGCGGTAGGACCACGCGATCGTGCCGAACTGGAACGTCACCCGTTCCGTGAACTGGATCTGCCCGCGTGACGTGGTGGCGACCGATTCGACAGCGCAGAGGGAGACGTCGCGGAAGCGCACCACCAGCGGTTCGCGCGGCGTTTGGGCGAAGGCTGCCGACTGCACGGTGAGCGTCGCCCTCGGGAACACCCGCCCCTCGACCAACGCGCGATGCAGCAGTGGCGAGCTCCGGTCGGCCTCCTTGGAGAAGGTGAAGCAGGGGAATGCGGTGGCGCCCCCCGCCGCGAGGTCCGCCCCGAACGCCGTCAGCGAGAGCTGCCCCTCGAAGCCCGGCGCCGTCGCCCCGCCGGGGAGCGACGCCCCGGAATCGGCCACTTCGAGCTTCAGGAACGCCCGCCAGGTCATCGGTTCGCCAGAGGCGGTGCCGAAGGCGAGCCAGAGCGGCAGCAGCAGGCGGGCGAGCCACGCCCGCATCGGCGCATCGCGGGGTGAGAGGAGGGGCGTCATGGATCCCGGGGGGCTCAGTTCCCGTCGTTGACCGAATAGCTGTACTGCACTGGGGTGCCTTTCTTGCCCGTGTCGGGATCGATCGGGGTGTAGGTCCACTTGATCTCTTCGTAGTTGAGCGAGAACGCGTCCGCCGGGGCCACCAGGCCGGGCTGGAACCGCACCTCCTGTTTCAGGAGGAGGACGTTGCTGGCCTCGATCTCATACACGACCTCCTCCTTGCCGGCGATGTCGCGGGTCAGGTGGATCGTCGCCTTGGGGATGACCTGCCCCGTCAGCAGCGCCTCCGCCAACTGCGGCGACGACTTGTCGAGCCTCGCCTCCCCCTTGATGTCGCCCAACTTCAGCGAGGCGCCTTCGCGCTCGATCCCGAAGCTGAACGATTCGATCAAGATCCAGCCGTCGCCTTCGGGCGCGCTGGCCTCGCCGTCGATGCCGTCGAACTTGATGTAGGCCGCCGCCCGCGCGTGTTGGCCGAAGGCGGAGAACGCGGTCATCAGGGCGAGTAGGGTGGCGAAGCGAGCGAGGAAGGGACGCGGTTTCATGGATGGCTGGGGTGGGTGGGAAGAGTGTTTGGCGACGAATAGGAGGATCAAAGTGAGATCATTACAGGAGACCATCGGAAATCGATCCGCCGGCGAAGGAATCCGCAATATTGAGAATAACTATTAATTTTCAAACTCAATCTTGAATTTTATGGCGAAGGCAATAATTTTCACAAATGAGGAGAATTTCTGTCTCTGCCTGCTTGCGTGCCCTTCTGTTCGCTACAGTTCTTGTGGTGATGATGGGGGGTGGGTCGATCGTCCGGGCCGACCCCAGCCATGCCGGCGAG
Source organism: Verrucomicrobiia bacterium (assembly GCA_030430255.1). Classification (GTDB taxonomy): domain Bacteria; phylum Verrucomicrobiota; class Verrucomicrobiia; order Verrucomicrobiales; family DEV007; genus JAUIGD01. Next base: position 9,305 of record JAUIGD010000064.1, on the reverse strand, counting down.
GATGCCTTTTGGCGCGACGCCGCCGCATTGCTGCCCGGCTACAGCGATCCGGTCGCGGCTTTGCCCGACCCGAGCGGTGCGGGCAGTTGGGGGCCCGTGATCAGCTGGCCGCACGTGCCGGTCTCGATCGCCACCTTGCCGAACGGCAAACTGCTCACCTATTCCGGTCAGGAACGGAGCCACTGGCCTGGGACGAAGACCCAGACCTACACGGCGGTCTGGGATCCGGCGACCGGCGCCTTCGACGAGGACCTCTTCCTCGATCACGAAATGTTCTGCGCGCACCTCGTCATGCGCAGCGACGGGATGGTGCAGACCGCGGGCGGCCGCTACACCATCGAACACAGCAGCGTGTTCGACTTCCGCACCAACCGCTGGCAGCGGGTCGACAGCATGAACGACCGCCGCTGGTACCCCACGGCGGTGGCTTTGCCCGAGGGCGACGTCTTCGTGGTTAGCGGCAGTGGCGGCACGAACACCGCCGAGCGCTACCGGCACGACCTCGACCGCTGGGACCGGCTCACCGGCATCAACTGGTCGCCGATCACCGGCGCTGAGGGCTTCGAGAAAAACTGGTGGCCCTCGGTGATGGTCGCGCCGGACGGGCGCCTGTTCCATTTCGGCCCGACCGAGGACCTGCATTGGGTCGACCCCGAGGGCAGCGGCTCGCTCACCAGCGCCGGGCTCACGGTGCCGGGGGGGCACTTCCCCAAGAACGCCGCCATCGCGATGTACGACGCCGGGAAGATCCTGGTCGCCGGCGGTGCGGTCTCGACCGCGAGCGGGATCCCGGCCACCGCCTGCTACAAGGTCGACCTGACCACCGACCCGCCGACCCTCGCGCCGGTCGCCCCGATGCACTTCGGGCGCCGCTACGCGAACGCGGTGGTGTTGCCGGGTGGCGAGGTGATGGTCGTCGGCGGCAGCAGCAACGGCGCGCGCTTCACGGACAGCGGCGCGGTCATGCAGTCGGAGATCTGGGACCCGGAGACCGACACCTGGACGCTCACGGCGGCGATGTCCGTGCCGCGCACCTACCACTCCGTCGGCGCGCTGCTCGCCGACGGCCGCGTCTTCTCCGGCGGCGGCGGCTTCGGCGGCAACGGCACCGAATCCTGGAACCACCTCGACGGCCAGCTCTACACCCCGCCGCAGTTGCTCGACAGCATCACCGGCTCCCCGCTGGCGCGCCCGGCCATCACCGCGGCGCCGGACAGCGTCGCCACCGGCTCGGTGTTCCCGGTCGAGGCGACGCCCGGCATGGCCCGCTTCGCCGCGATCCGCCTGATGGCGACCACCCACTGCTGGTCTTCCGACCAACGCCGCGCCGAACTCCCCTTCGCCGAGAGCGCGCCGGGCCAGTACCGCCTCGTCGCCCACCCGAACACCAACGTCATGGTGCCGGGCTACTGGATGCTGTTCGCCATCGACCCGAACGGCGTCTATTCGGAGTCGCACATCTTCCACGTCAAGGAGGTCGGGCAAAGTCCCGCCGCCGGGCTCCGCGGTGAGTATTTCGACGGCATGGCGCTCGACCCGGCGGACAAGGTCGGCGAACGCATCGACGCCGAGGTCGATTTCGCGTGGGGTGACGACTCGCCCTTCCCTGTCGCGGCCGGGCAGGACACCTTCTCCGCGCGCTGGACAGGCTGGGCGGTCCCGGCCCACAGCGAGCCCTACACCTTCTACACCTCCAGCGACGACGGCGTCCGGCTGTGGGTCGATGGCCAGCTGCTGATCGACAACTGGACGAACCACGCGCCCACCGAGGACGCGGGCGGGATCGCCCTCACCGGCGGCGTGCCCGTGCCGGTCGTCCTCGAGTACTACGAGAACGGCCAGAACGCCGATATCCACCTCAGCTGGTCGAGCCCGAGCACGCCGAAGCAGATCATCCCGCCGGGCGCCCTGCGCCACACCGACCCGGAGGGCGAGGTCGCCTTCGTCGCCGACAACGTCGCCGAGCTCTACATCGACGGCGAGCTGGTGGCCATCGCCAACGACTGGCGCGACCTCTACCGCGCGACTTTCAACGCCGCGCCGCAGGCGACCGTCGCCGTGCGCGTCTGCGACACCGGTGGGGCGGGGGGGCTGATCGCCGATTTCGCCATCGCCGGCGCCCGCTACGGCACCTCGGCCTCCTGGCGCGCCGCGACCTCCGCCCCGGCCGGCTGGGAGCAACCGGGTTTCGACGACAGCGCCTGGTCCGCCGCCACGCCGCTGGCGCGCGCCGCGCCGGCCGGCTTCCCGCCCGCGAGCACCGCCGCCTGGATCTGGGCGGGCGACGAACACACGGTCGACGAGGCCTACTTCCGGCTCGCCGTCGGCGGTCCGCAGCTCGGTGCCCTGGCCGACCGCAACAGCAACGAGGACGACGCCGTCTCCCTCGCCGTGCCGTTCAGCGCCCCGGCGGGGGCGGCGCTGACCTTCTCCGCCACCGGGCTCCCCCCGGGCCTCTCGATCGCGCCGGGCTCCGGCGTCATCTCCGGTTCGATCTCCGGCGGCGGCGAGTTCGACCCGGTCATCACCGTGGCCGATGCGGCGGGCGGCTCCGACTCCGCCACCTTCCACTGGTCGGTCACCCCCGCGCCGAACCTCCCCCCGACCCTCGACGCACCCGGGGACCAAGCCGGCACCGAGGGGGAGGTGGTTAGCTTCCAACTGGTTGCTAGCGACCCGGACGGGGACCCCGTGACCTACTCCGCGAGCGGCCTCCCGGACGGGCTCTCCATCGCCCCGGCGACCGGGCTCATCTCCGGTCAGCTCGGCGCCCCGCAGTCGGCCTCGGTGAGCGTCGTCGCCGCCGACAACCGCGGCGGCAGCGCCAGCGCCAGCTTCACCTGGACCGTCAACCCGCCGCTGGCCGTGGCGCCGCCGGCGACGGCACCGGCCGCCGCCGGGGCTGACCTCACCTTCTCCCCCGGCGCGACCGGCGGCACCGCGCCGGTCTACGTCTGGGATTTCGGCGACGGCTCAGCGCCCGCCGCGGGGGCGCCGGGCGACGGCTCCGCGAGCCACAGCTACGCCGCGCCGGGCCGCTATCTCGTCACCGTGACCGCGACCGATTCCGGCGGCGGCGCGGTCTCCGCGAACTTCGTCCAGAACATCCACGGCCCGCTCACGGCGCAGCGGCCGACCAGCTCCGGGACGATCGCGACCGACGCCGCCGGCCGCGTCTGGAACGTCAACCCCGACAACGGCAGCGTGACGGCCCACGATACCGCGACCTGGGCCAAGCTCGCCGAGATCGCGGTCGGCGCCGACCCCCGGGCGCTCGCGGTCGCCCCCGACGGGCGGGTCTGGGTGGCGAACAAGGCGTCGGCCACGCTGGCCATCATCGACCCGGCCACGCTCGGCGTCGCCGCCACGGTGCCCCTGGCGCGCGGTTCCCGGCCGGCCGGGATCGCCTTCTCGCCGACCGGCGAGGCCGCCTACCTGACCCTCGAAGCCTCCGGGCTGCTGCTCAAGCTGGATCCCGCCACCGGCGCGACCCTCGCCTCGCTCGCGGTCGGGCCGTGGCCGCGCGGCATCGCCGTGACGGCCGACGGGGCGACCGCCCTCGTCTCGCGCTTCATCACCCCGCCGGTCCCCGGCGAGCACACCGCCTCCCCCTCGCCCACAGCGGGCGGCGGCGAGGTGCTGCGGGTCGACACCGCATCGATGACCATCTCCGGCACCACCGTGCTGGGGCAGAGCCTCGAGCCGGACTCCGGCGGCGGCGGGCGCGGCGTGCCGAACTACCTCGGCGCCGCCGCGATCTCGCCCGACGGCACCGCCGCATGGCTGCCCTCGAAACAGGACAACATCGGCCGCGGGACGCTCCGCGACGGCCAGCCGCTCAACCACGAGAACACCGTCCGGGCCGTCAGCTCGCGCGTCGATCTCGCCTCCGGCCTCGAGGACTACCCGGCCCGGGTCGACCACGACGACGGCTCCGTCCCCGCCGCCGCCGCCTTCGGCCCCAACGGCCTCTACCTCTTCGTCGCCCTCGAGGGCAGCCGCGAGATCGCCGTGGTCGACGCCCTCGGCGAACAGGAGCTGTTCCGCATCGACACCGGACGCGCCCCGCAGGGGCTGGCGCTCTCCCCGGACGGCGACACCCTCCTCGTCCACTGCTTCACGGAGCGCCGCATCCGCGCCTACGACATCTCGGGGATCATCGGCCAGGGGCTCTCCGCGGCACCGGAGGTCGCCGTCCTGCGGGCCGTCGCGTCCGAGGCGCTTGATGCCAACGTTTTGTTAGGAAAACAGATCTTCTACGACGCCGCCGACCTCCGCCTCTCCCGCGACAGCTACATGTCCTGCGCCGCCTGCCACAACGCCGGCGGGGGCGACGGGCGCGTCTGGGACCTCACCGGCTTCGGCGAGGGGCTGCGCAACACGATCGACCTGCGCGGCCGCGCCGGCACCGGCCACGGACCGCTGCACTGGTCGGCGAACTTCGACGAGGTGCAGGACTTCGAAGGCCAGATCCGCAGCCTGGCCTCCGGCACCGGCCTGATCGCCGCCGGCTCGCCACACGCCCCGCTGGCCGCCCCCAACGCCGGCCGCAGCGCCGATCTCGACGCCTTGGCCGCCTATGTCGCCTCGCTGGACACCTTCCCCGACAGCCCGCATCGCGACGCCGCCGGCGCCCTGTCCGCGGATGCCGAGGCCGGCCGCCAGATCTTCGTCGAGCAGAACTGCGCCGCCTGCCACAGCGGTCAAAACTTCACGGACTCCGGGCTGGCGCGCCACGATATCGGCACGCTCGAAGCGCACAGCGGGTCGCGCCTCGGCGGATTGCTCGACGGCCTCGATACCCCGACCCTGCGCGGCCTCCACGACGGCGCGCCCTTCCTCCACGACGGCTCGGCCCCGACCGTCGAGGCGGCGGTCATGGCCCACGAGGGCGTCGCGCTGACCGCCGGACAGCTCTCGCAACTCGCCGCCTACCTGCGCGCGATCGATGGCACCGACCCCCCCGCCCCGGCGCCCGCGACCCCTGGTTCGGGGCGGTTCGCCGCCTCTTGGGGAGAGTGGCTTGCCGGCGGTTGGGCGGCGTCCGGCGCCGCCGCGATGAGCGACGACGGCGACTCCGACGGCGCCGCCGCCCTCCTCGAGTACAGCGCCGGACAAAGCGACGCCGACGGCGCGGCCGGCGCCGCCGGGTTGCGGCTGCTGGCCAACCACGGATCGGGCCAGATCTGCGCCGTCCTCACCCGGCCGGACGCCCCCGGCGACCTGAGCTATGCGGTCGAGATCAGCCCCGACCGCGCGGGCTGGCTCGCCCTCCTGCCCCCGGCCCCCAACCCGCGCCCCGGGGGGCTCAGCGACTACATCCACCCCATGCCCGCCGCCGCGCTCGGCTACGCCCGCCTGCGCGTGACGCACGTTCCGACCGGGGAGACCGCCTTCGGCCCGACCTGGTCGTGGAACCGCGTGCCGCTCTGGCGCGGCTACAGCACGCTGGGGATCGACATCGCCAAACCGCACCTCTACGCCGGGGCCGTGCAGGCGGCGACGCCCGGCAGCGTCACCTTCGGGGCCGACGTCGCCGCCCTGCTCGCCCCCGGCAAGCGCTACTACCTCGAGTTCACCGGCGGCGAGGCGGAGGGCGCGCGCTTCGACGTCGACTCCGCCTCCAGCAGCGGCGCCACGCTCGCCCTCGACCTGGCATCCCCGGACAACTCCGACCCCGCCCTCTTCGGTGCCATCGCCGGCGCACCCGCCGCGGTGCGCCCCCATCTCGAGCTCGGGGAGCTGCTGCCCCACTCCAGCTTCACCGCGACCGCCGACCCCGCCTCGGCGGACGGGGTGATGTTTTACCAAAACGGTGGATACACCAGCTACTTCGCGCTCGACGCCGGACCCGGATGGAGGCGCTGGGCATCGAGCACCGACCCGCTGCTGGAGGACCGCGGCGGCGCCCCGCTCGCGCCCGGGCGCGGCCTCTTCGTGCACCGCGGCGCCGGCGGCCCCGCCTCGGTCACCGCGGTCCTGCTCGGCGAGGTGCGCGATCACGCGTTCCGCCAGCGCCTCGCGCCGGGCTACAACCTGATCGCCGGAGGCTACCCGGCGGCGACCTCGCCCGCCGATCGCGCCATGTTGCTATCCAACGGTTTCCTCGGTGGTCTCGACCCCGCCGCGACCGACCAGTTCCACCTCTGGCGCGGCGATGCGGACGGCACGGGGACGGGCTACGAAGGCTTCTTCCTGCTCGATGCAGGCGGCGGGTCGGGCTATCAACATTGGACGCGCCTGACCGACCCGGAAGTCGCGCCCGTGGACGCCGAGCCGCTGTTCGCTCCCGGCCGTGCGGTGTTCCTCCGCCTCGACCCCGAGGGCGGCGGCCACCCGGGCTACCGTTGGGGGGCGCCCTGATCGGCGCCAGCCCACTCGATGCTGGCCACGGTGGTGCGGGGGAGGTATAGAATCCGACCCCCCCACCATGTCCCCCACCCACCTCCCCAGCCGCGCGGCCGCGCTGTCCGCCGCCGCCTTCACGCTCTTCGCGACCGCGGGTCGCGCCGACCTGGTCGCCCACTGGTCGCTCGACGAAACCGACGCCGCCGCCGCCCCGGCCGCCGACTCGCTCGGCGCCAACCCCGCGGCCGTCATCGGCGGCGCCGGCAACCTCACCAAGGGCGTCGCCTCGCCCAAGGCCTACCTCGGCAAGGCCTACGATTTCGCCCTGCGGGGCGGCCTCGACCTCGGCTCCAGCCCGGCCGTGCGCCCGGCCGACCAGTGGACGATGACCTGGTGGATGCGGCCGACCACCCTCAATAGCTTCGACCGCATCTATGAGACCCTCTCCGGCACCGGCGACAACGGCAACGGCATCCGCATCGACCTCGGCGGCAACCCGGGCGACAGCCTGCGCGTCCTGATCCGCGACGGCAACGGATCGAGCAACACGCAGCACACCCACTCGCTGAACATGGTGGCCGGCGCGTGGTACTTCTGCGCCGTGCGCTACGACTCCTTCGCCGGCGACGGTTCGGCGCTGAAGATCACCGTCCTGCCCACCGCCGCCGGCGAAGCGTCCGCCGCCGACATCGCCGGGGCGACCCAGCAGGCCGGCGCGCTCGGCACCGGTCCGGTCAATGTCCACGGGCAAGGCGCCTACCTCGCCGCCGACGACCCGGGCGCCTCGGGCAGCAACGACTTCGGCGGCGCGCTCGACGACTTCGCCATCTTCGGCGCCGGCGACGCCTTCGGCGTGCTCACCGACGCCGAGATCGCGGGGGTCCACAACCTCGGCGCCCTCGCCTTCGACCCCCCCGAGCCTCTCCCGTCGGTGCAGAGTTTCACCGCGACGCCCCCGGCGGTCGCGGCCGGCGCGGGCGTCACCCTCGCCTGGTCGGTCGCCGACGCCGATGCCGTCGAGATCGCCCCTGCGGTCGGCGCCGTGGCCGCGAGCGGGTCGATCGCGGTCACCGCCGACGTGACCAAGATCTACACCCTCACCGCGACCAACGCCGCCGGCAGCACCAGCGCCCAGGTGCAGGTCACCGTCGACGGGCTGCCGCTGCCGCCGTCGATCTCCGAGTTCGTCGCCAGCAACACCGCCAGTCTCCTCGACGGCGACGGGAACTCCTCCGACTGGATCGAGCTCCACAACCCGAACACCGTCCCCTTCGACCTGTCCGGCTACTTCCTCAGCGACGCCGCGAACGACCTCGAGAAGTGGCTCTTCCCGGCCGGCACCGTCATCCCGGCCGGCGGGTATCTGATCGTCTTCGCCAGCGGCCAGCTGTTCGCCGACTACACCGACGCCGGCGGCAACCCGCACACCAATTTCCAGCTCGACGCCGGCGGCGAAGACCTGCGCCTCGTCGCCCCCGATGGGGCCACCGTGCTGCAGGAGTTCGCCCCCTACCCGGCGCAGCAGGAAGACGTCTCCTTCGGGCCGGGCGGCTTCTTCACCGAGCCCACCCCCGGCGCGGCCAACACCGGCGCCGTGCTCGGCTTTGTCGAAGATACGAAGTTCAGCGTCGACCGCGGCTTCTTCACCGCCCCCTTCGCTGTCGCCATCACCACCGCGACCCCGGACGCCGAAATCTATTACACCACCGACGGCAGCGAGCCGACGCCCGCCAACGGCAGCCTCTACACGGCGCCGCTGGACATCGCCACCACCACCGTCCTGCGCGCCGCCGCGTTCAAAGACGGCTTCGCCCCGACCAACACCGACACCCACACCTACCTCTTCCTCGCCGACGTCCTCGCCCAGCCGAACGACCCGCCCGGGCACCCGGCCCTCTGGGCCGGGTTCGCCGCCGACTACGAGATGGACCCCGACATCGTCGGGTCGCCCGCCTACGCCGGTGAGATGCTCCCCTCGCTGGAGGCGTTCCCGGCCCTCTCGGTGGCCATCGACTTCGACGACTTCTTCGGCGCCTCCGGCATCTACCAGAACCCGCAGAGCCAGGGCGACGCATGGGAACGCCCGGTCTCCGCCGAGCTGATGGTATACGACGGCGCCGAGCCCGGCTTCCAGATCGACGCCGGCCTGCGCATCCAGGGCGGCAGCTCGCGCAACCCGGACACGCCGAAACACAGCATGAGCCTGCGCTTCCGGAAGCAGTACGGCGCCGGCGAACTCGAGTACGACCTCTTCGACAATGCCCCCTCCGGCGAAAGCGCCACCGACCGGTTCGACTTCCTGCAGCTGCGCAGCGGCTACAACTACGGCTGGGTCCACCGGCATTGGTACCAGGCCGAGAACGCGCAGTACGCGCGCGACCAGTTCGCCAACGACCTGTTCCTCGCGATGGGCAACACCGGCCCGCACGGGCGTTGGGTCCACCTCTACATCAACGGCCTCTACTGGGGTATCTACCACCTGCACGAGCGGCCTGACTCCAACTTCATGGCCGCCTACTTCGGCGGCGCGAAAACCGACTACGACGCCATCAACTCCAACCAGGCCACCGACGGCACCACCGCCGCCTACAATACGATGGCCGCCCGCGCCGCCGGGGACATCGCCGATACCGCCAACTACGAGGCGCTCAAGGACCACCTCCACATCCCCTCCTTCATCGACTACATGCTGATGAACTTCTACGTCGGCAACCAGGATTGGGACGGCCACAACTGGCGCGCGGCGGGGCAGGGGCCGGGCGGCGAACCCTTCCGCTTCTTCCCCTGGGACACCGAGATCAGCATCTCCCCCTTCGGCGGCGGGCGCTTCGACCCGCCGACCCCGGTCGAGCAGTCGCTGGACTCGAACGTCACCGGCAAGAACGGCAACAACCGCCCCACCGGCATCCACCAAGACCTGACCGCGAACTCCGAATACCGGCTCGCCTTCGCCGACA
>JAUIGD010000528.1 GCA_030430255.1 Verrucomicrobiia bacterium | reverse complement strand
GTCGGACATGTTGGGTAGGTGGTGGATCGTGGTTGAGTGGGTGATGGTGGTTCGGGCTGGCGGCGGCGGCCCCTCGGGGGGAAACGCGAGCGGCGCGCGGCCAGGCGCGGATGGTTGGAGGAGGTCGTCGCGAAGTGGCGCAGGCCGCCCGGAGGGAAGGCGCAGGCCGGATCGGGGCGGGCCGGCCCGCCGATCAGGCGGCGCTGCCGTCGTTGAAGGCGCGGATCGCGGTGATGCGGATGGTGCGTTGCACGCCCTCGACTTCGGTCGGCAACTCGAGTTCGTCGCCGACCTTCTTGTTGAGCAGGGCCGTGCCCAGTTCGGAGAGATAGGAGATGATGTGGCGGTCGGTATCGGTGTCCCAAGCCCCCAGGACGGTGACCGTCTCCCCCGCGCCGCTGCCGAGGTCTTCGAAGTCGACGACCGTCCCGATCGACACCGTCGAGGTATCGGCGTTGGCGAAGTCGGTGGGGCGGGCGGTCGCCAGCTCCGCTTCCAGCTCCGCCTGTTGGCGCATGAGCACGGCCTGCTGCTGCTTGGCGGCCTTGAACTCGAAGTTCTCCCGCAGGTCGCCGTATTCGCGGGCGACCTGGATCTCCTTCGAGTTTTCCGGGATCTTCTTGGTGACGATGTCCTCCAGCTTCTCCTGGCGTTGGCGGTAGCTCTCCCACGAGACGACCACCCCGGCGGGCTTCTCGGCCGCCGCCTCTTGACCCCCGGTCTTCTCCCCGGTGATCAGGTCCTCCACCGCCGGGAAAGCCTTGACGATGCGCGCCAGCAGCGAGTTCTTGTTGAGCCCCTCGAAGACGGGGCTCGCCTGGATGCGGCGCGTGAAGTGCCGGACGTCGCCGCGCTCGCTGCCTTCGAGCAGGTCGGCGATCAGCTCCTTATCGTCCATCAGGAGGTCGTGCAGACGGTTCGAGCGCGGCGTCGACTCATCGAGGTGGTCGCGCTCGAGGGCGCCCATGATGGCTGCCGAGACGCCTGGCTCGCCGAACGCGTCGGCCGCCAGCCCGCGGCGCTCCTTGCAGATCCACGCCAACAGCTCCGCGCCCAGGCTGCGTTGGCCGAGCCCGCTGGCCAGGTGCTGCGCCAGTTGCTCCCCCTTCCCGGCCTCGTTGAGGAATTTGGTCACCTCGCCGATCGCGCGCGCCCCCGCGGCCTCCAGACAGCCGATCATCTCATCGACCCAGCCTTCCCCGAACGCCTCAGGAAGCAGCGCGTAGAGCTGACGTTGACGCCCGACACCCATCCCCTTGACGATCTCGGGCAGCTTGTCGCGGTTCTCCTTGATTGTGTCGATGATGCTGGTTTCGCCGGCGGACAGCCCCTCGACCGCGTCGAGCAGCTCCTGCCGCGCCAGGAGCAGTTCCATCGCCGCGCTCGGTTGGCGCTTCATCGCGCTCACCGCCGAAGCGGCCGCGGCTTGGGCGAGCCCCTCCAGCTCGATGGCCGGCTCGGTGAACACGCCGAGGTCCTTGACGATCGCCTCGACCACCTTGGTCTTCGATTTGGCGTCCTTCACCCCTTCAAAATCGGCCAGCAGCGCCTCGGCGGGACTTTGATCCGAGGCGCGCATCTCGAAAGGCACGTTCCGTTTCGGCGGCAGCACGAAGCTGCGATCGGTGCGGATCACCTTTTTGGCGGCCTCCCACCAAGAGCGGTACTTCCCTTCCGGGACGATCCGGCCTTTGACCACATCTTCCCAATCGTCGAGCAGCATCGAGCCGCCGTAGCTGCCGAGGACGGCGCGCGCGAAGCCGATGGGGTCGTCCAGGGCCTGTTGGCGCAACGCGTCTGGTTCCGCCACATAGCGAGCCAAGACATGCTCGTCGCCAAGGACTTCCAAGGATTTGGCCGCGAACTGCAACTTCATCCCGTGACCGGGGCGCCCGTCGAAGTCGATCAGCATCTTGTCCCCGAACAAGTCCCACTCCTTCACGACCCCCGGCCCCCAGCTTTTGTGGTAACAATAGACGCCGGGCGCCAACGCCAACACTTTCTCGCCGAGGTCGGCGGGGAGGCGTCCGGAGTCGATCAAAGTCTGAACCTGTTCTTGCATGAGCCGCGCACCATAAAAAGCGGCTCCCCCCATCGCAACGGCAAATGCGGTGGAATTCCGCCTCGACCGTCCCGCCGCGGTGTCGCCGGGGGCGCAATTTTGCGAAAATTTGGGGTTGTCAAAGCTTTGCGCCCCCCTCTAACCTTCCGTAGCCAACCATGAAAAATCTCATCGTTTCCGCCCTCGCTACCCTTTTCCTCGTCACCTCCGTCTCGCACGCGGACATCCAATCGCCGCCGGATGGGAAGTACAACCGCATCCGGAAACTCTCCCGCGGCGTCGGCAACGTTCTCTACGGGATCAACGAGCTGCCCAGCACGTGGGCGCGCACCGTCGATGAGGAGGGGAGCGTCCACGGAGCCAGCATCGGCATCATCCGCGGCAGCTACCGTTCGCTCGTGCGCGCTGGCTACGGCGTCTACGAGTTCGGCACCTTCCCGATCAAGACCTACAAGGGCAGCTTCCGCCCTGCCTATCGCGGCAAGAGCATCTGGTGGGACCTCAACCACGGCTATCACGAGTTGGCTCCCGAACTCGGCTTCCAAACCCGCTTCGGCCCCGGGCGCGCCCAGGCTTGGTGAGCCACCGACGGGTGAGATCCCGTCCACCCGAGACCCCGGTTTTTGGGGGCTTCCGCCCCGAAGCCTCGGCCAAAGTCGGCTCCTTTCCCAGACCCGCCCCTCTCGCGAGGGGCGGGTTTTTTGCGTCCCGGCCAAGCCGATGCCCGCCGTTCCGCCCCACCGCGCCGCCCCCGAGTTTCGCCTTGCAATCTGGGCGCGAAGGTCGAAAGTCCCCGCCCGCGAGCCAAAGAGCTGCCGTTGGTCCCCAGGTGCCGGTCGAGAGTAGTCCGGTTCACCACGCTCGCTGGGGGAAACCCGGCAAACCCACCCAGACACTATGCCCATCCGTTTAGCACGGTTCGAGATGCCCGACCGTCTCGTCAAAGACGAGACTACCGCCACCGACACCTACGCCCGATTCACCGCCGAACCCTTCGAGGCCGGCTACGGGCAGACCATCGGTAACTCCCTCCGCCGGGTCCTCCTCTCCTCCCTCGAGGGCGCCTCCATCACCTCGATCAAAATCAAGGGCGCCCAACATGAATTCGGCAGCCTGCCCGGGGTCGTCGAAGACGTCACCGACATCGTCCTCAACCTCAAGAAGGTCAAGTTCCGCCACTTCGAGAACAAGGATCCGAAGATGCTCGGCATCAAGGTCAACAAGGATGGCGAGGTCACCGCCGCCGACATCACCGAGGACGCGCAGTACGAGGTCGTCAACAAAGACCAGGTCATCTGCACCCTCGACCGCAAGACGTCCTTCGAGTGCGAGATGGAAGTCCGCGTCGGGCGCGGTTTCGCCACCGGCGACGAGAACAACCGCGGCGACATGCCGATCGGCGTCATCCCCATCGATTCCATCTTCTCGCCCGTCACCCGGGTGAAATACGCGGTCGAGAACACCCGCGTCGGGCAGCGTACCGACTACGACAAGCTCGTCCTCGAGATCTGGACCGACGGCCGGGTCGAGCCGCACGACGCCCTCACCCGCGCCTCCGCCATCCTCCGCCACCACCTCGACGTGTTCGTCAACTACGACGACAGCCAGATCGAGTTCGACGACAAACCCGAAGCCGAGAGCGAGGAGAACGCCGAGCTGCGCAAGCTGCTCAACATGAGCGTCAACGAGATCGAACTCTCGGTGCGC
>JAUIGD010000527.1 GCA_030430255.1 Verrucomicrobiia bacterium | reverse complement strand
GAAAGGCGAACTCTCAATCAACCTCTTTCACCTTCCCCTGCTTCGACCATCAGCCAGCGAAGGGCAGCCCTCTAAAGAAGCTACTCAGCCGAACAAGAAAGCGGCATCCAAGAAGCCCAAGGCCAAGAGCGCAAACACACCGTCACACACAACCTCGACTGACTCAAAGCCCTTATCCCCTGATATTTCCTCGCTCAAAGACAGAGCAGTTTATGCACGCAACAATGCCCGTGCGGCTACCTCACCGACCCGAAACGCGAATGCCGCTGCGGCCCGGGACAGATCGCCTCCTACCGCGCCCGCATCTCCGGCCCATTGTTGGATCGCATCGACCTCCACGTGGATGTGCCAGCCATCGATTTCAAGGAGCTGCGCAGCGCCGAGGAGGGCGAGCCGAGCGCCACGGTGCGCGCCCGGGTGGAGACCGCCCGCGCCGTGCAGGCCGAGCGCTTCGGGAACGGGGCGACCACCCTCACCAACGCCGCCATGCCGCCCAAACTCGTGCGGGCACACTGCGCCCTCGACGCCGAGGGCAACGCCCTCCTCGAGCAGGCCATGACCGAGCTCAACTTCAGCGCCCGCGCCCACGACCGCATCCTCAAGGTCGCCCGCACCATCGCCGACCTCGCAGGGCAACCGGCCATCGGCGCCGCCCAACTCCTCGAGGCCATCCAGTTCCGCACCCTCGACCGCAACCTCTGGGCTTAGCCCGGATCGATCACCACATTCGCAGGCGAGGCGCTGCCATTCGTTGACGCTGAGTAGGCGGCAGCCGGGACAGGCGAAGCAGCTGGGTGAACACCCTGCCCGAGCCGGTCACCACGCCAACACCCTCAGCGTCAACAAGGGCGAGCCCCAGCCCGGAGCTTGGTGATCGATTCGGGTTAGCCCGAATGGCACTCGGTTCAGGTGGGGCATCGACGGGGAGGCGTCTCCTCGCCCGCCTGCTTCGCAGCCGGCAGGCCATCCGGGGCGCACCGGTGGCTCGGCGCGCCGGTTTCAGCGCGGGATCCTTCCGTCGCTACGTTCGTCGTTCGTCAGGATGACACCGCACTTCCTTGGAAGGGTTGGTGGTCATCCTTACATCCCCCTTCAACTCCGCGGGACGGTCACCTCGAGTATCACGAAGGGTCTCTCGCCGTGGCCCGCGTCTCCGGAGCCCTCTGCTGTTCAATGCCCCTCCCTCCCCCATGGCCCACGAGCCAATTGTCAGGATTCTTTGACTGACCCCTACTGCCCGTCAGACCGCCGCTCCCGCATCGGACCGCAGGTCAAATTGCAGCTCCGCGAGCATCCGGTAGACGCCATCCTTTTCGGCGGACAGTTCCTCGTGGGAACCGCTCTCGACCACCTCGCCATCGCGCAGCACGAGGATTCGGTCGGCTTCGCGCACGGTGGCGAGCCGGTGGGCGATGATGATCGAGGTACGCCCCCGCATCAACGCGTCGAGCGCCTCCTGCACCGCGCGCTCGCTCTCGGAATCGAGCGAGCTGGTCGCCTCGTCCAGCAACAGGATCGCCGGGTCGGCGAGTATAGCGCGGGCGATGGCGACCCGCTGGCGCTGGCCGCCCGACAGCTTGACGCCGCGGTCGCCGACGAGCGTGGCGTAGCCGTCGGGGAAGGAGGTGATAAAGCCGTGGGCGTTGGCCTTCTCGGCAGCGGCCTCGATCTCGGCGTCGGTCGCGCCGGGTTTCCCATAGGCGATGTTCTCGCGGATGCTGCCGCCGAAGAGCAGCACCTCTTGAGGGACGATCGCCATGCGGTCGCGGAGGGCGGCGAGCGGGTAGTCGGCGGCGGGGCGGCCGTCGAACAGCACCTCGCCGGCGTCCGGGTCGTAGAAGCGCAACAGCAGCGCGACGAGCGTCGATTTGCCCGCCCCGCTCGGCCCGACGACGGCGATCCGCTCGCCGGCCGCGGCCTCGAAGTCGACCCCGCGCAGGATCTCGACATCCGGGCGCGAGGGGTAGCTGAATCGCACCCCGCGCATGGCGACCTCCCCGCGCAAGGCCGCCGCGTCGGCGTCGCCGCCGGCGGGCTCCGGGTCGGAGGCGAGGATCTCGCGCACGCGCTCGGTGGCCCCCTCGGCCTTGTGGATCTGGCTGAGGATGTCCGGGAAGGCACCGAGGGCGGCGCCGACGAAGATGCTGAACAGCACGAACTGGGTGAACTGCGTCGGCGAGATGTCGCCGCGGCCGAGCATGCCGGCGCCGTACCAGACGACGAAGGTCACGACTCCGAACAGGGCGAAGATGATGAACGAGACGAACAGCGCCCGCGCCCGCGCCGCCCTCAGCGTCACCTCGACGTAGTCCCCCATCGCCTTGCTATAGCGATCGGTCTCGAAGGGCTCGTTGGTGAAGGACTTGACGTTGGCGATCGCCTGCAGGGTCTCGTCGACGATCACGCCGGTGTCGGCGAGCTGGTCTTGGGCGTGTTTGGACTGCTTGCGGATGCCGCGGCCGAACACCGCCATCAACAGCACCACCGCCGGGATGCAGGCGAGCATGACGAGCGTCAGTTTCCACGAGGCGATGAGGATGAAGATCAGCCCCCCCGCGAGCATCACCGTCTGGCGGACGATCTGCGGGACGGTCTGGATCAGCGTGTCGCGGATCAGCGTCAGGTCGGCCGACAGGCGGCTGCTCAGCTCCCCGACCCGGTGCTCGCCGAAGTAGGCCATCGGCAGCCGCACGAGCCGCCCGTAAGTCTCGCGGCGGATGTCGGCGAGCGCCGACTCGCCGGCGCGGGCGAACCAGCGGATGCGCCAGTAGGCGATGAAGGCCTGCAGGCCGAGCACGCAGGCGAGGGTGATCGCCACGCGGTTGATGTTGGCGACGACGCTGCCGCGCTCCGCGACCTCGCCTCCCCGGCCCATCGAGCCGCCGATGAGCTCGCCCATGAAGTAGGGGAAGGCGAGCGAGAGCCCCGCGGTGATGAACAGGCAGATCAGCGCCGGGAAAAAATAGCGCCCGTAGGGCTTGAGGTAGCGGAACATCCACGCCGCGCCACCGCGGCTGCGGCTGCGGCGCGTCGCTTTGCTGGGTCGGGAAGGGTCAGACACGATGGAAGCCCGACACAACGGGGCAACCGGAGCTCGCGCAAGCCCGTTTCGCCCGGTGGGCGCGCCGGCGCTACGCGGTGACCAAGCTCTGTTCGATGTCGTCCATCACCCGCGCCGCGCCGACGATCCGGGCGTAGCGGTCGCGCAGCGTCTTCAGGCTCGCGTCGTGCAGCTCGGGCGTCACGGTGGCGCAGCCATCCTCCACGAGGGTCACCAGGTAGCCGAGGTCGCAGGCATCGCGCACCGTGGTCTCGACGCACTCGTTGGTGTAGACCCCGGTGACGAACAGCGAGCTGATCTCGAGGTTGCGCAGGACGTAGTGGAGGTTCGTCGACGAGAAGACCCCGCTGGCGGTCTTGTTGATGACGATCTCGTCGCCGACCGGGGCGACCGCTTCCAGGAAGCAGGCGGCGCCGGAGCCGGGCGCGGCGTGCAGCTCGAGCCGCTTGTGCCCCTTGCCGCGGTCGCGCCCGTCCCGCGTCAGCGATTGGATGCGGATGTGGATCACCTCCAGGCCGTGGCCGCGGAAGCAGTTCTGGAGGTTGTGGACGTTGGGGAGGACGACATCGCGGAGCCGGTCGAAGTAATACCGCATCTGCTCCAACGGGATGGGCGAGGTCTCGTAGTCGCGGAACAGCCCGTAGCCCTCGGCGGCGTCGGGATACTGCATGTCGATGCAGAGTAGGGCCGCGTCGCGGTAGCGGAGGTCTTTGCCGTTCTTGGGGTTTTC
>JAUIGD010000526.1 GCA_030430255.1 Verrucomicrobiia bacterium | reverse complement strand
TGGTTGGAGGTCATGTGGTAGACCAAGCCGTAGAGCTTCGGGCTGTATTTGGTGACCAGCTGGTCGAACGCGGCGGTGTCGCCGCTCTGGGCGAGGGTGACGAGTTCGCGGTCGGCGGCGGCGCGCTGCGCGCTCTCCTCGGACTGCAGCGAGCGGAAGCGCGGGGCTGGGTGGTCGCTGGCCGCCCTGTGCTCCTGCGGGGTGGGGTTCTGGTCGTCGAGATGAGATCTGCTGGCGGCGGCGGCGATCATGCGCGCCTTCTCGGACAGTGCGGCTGCCGATTCGTTCAATTTTTCGGCCCAGAGGCGCTGCGTGGGCGGCGAGGGCATCAGGCCCGGGGGGCGCCCCGCTGGACGCGGACCGAAACGTATTCGGTCTCGGGCAGGATGAATTTGCGAACCTCGACGCCGATCTCGGCGAGCGCGAACTGGCCTAACAGCGAGGTGGCTATGTCCTCGGCGAGCGTCTCGATGAGCTTCCGCTCGCCATCGGCGGCCACCTTGAGGGCGGCGCGGCTGACGGCGTAGTAGTCGACGGCCTCGGAGATCTGGTCGGCGAGGAGGTGGAAGCCGCGCTGCGGGGCGAGCTCGATGCAGAGCTCGACGACCTGTGGGGCAGCGCGTTCGGCGTCGGGGACACCGACGCGGGTCGGGGCGCGCAGGCGGTGGATGCGGATGGAGTCGCGGGGCATCGCCGGAATTTCCGTTCGATCGGCCCGCCTTCCAACCGCTTTCTTCAGGGCAGCGGGATCAGTTGGGAGAGGTCGTCGACGATCTGGTCGGGCGCGGCGGATTCCAGTTCGGCGCGGCTGTCGTAGCCGGTGAGCGTGGCGACCGCCGTGACGCCGGCGTGCCGGGCGGTGTCGATGTCGTGCACCATGTCGCCGGCGAACAGCGTCTGGTCGCGCTCCAGGCCGTGCGACTGGAGGATCTCGCCGATGCGGTGGCGTTTGTCGGCGATCTCGGTGTACGGGTGTTCGAAGTAGTCGAGGAAGCCCAGGGCCCGCGCCTGGCGCTCGAAGTGGAGGCGCTTCACCGAGCTGAGGAGGAACAGCCTGCGGCCCGTCTCCGTGCAGTGCGCCAGGAAGGCGTGCGCGCCGGGCAGGGCGTCGACCGGCGTCCCGGCGAGGTCGAAGTGGCGGGTGTAGATCGGGTCGAGTTCGGCGATCGGCACACCCGGGAGGACGCGTTCGTAGAACTCGGCGAAGGGGAGGCGGAACTCCCTGCGGAAGCTCTCGCGGCAGAGCGGTGGTCTGCCGTAGTGGTCGAGCACCGCATTGGTCGCCGCGAGGACGGGGGGCAGGTCGTCCGCCAGCGTTCCCGACCAATCGAGGAGGACGTTTTTGAAGCGCATCGGCGCGGCGTTCAATCGCGGCGGAAGATGCGCAGGCGGTCGATGACGCGCCGCTTCTCCGGCTCGGGCGCGGGGGGGCTGGCCTCGACCGCTTCGCTGCCGGGCGCGGGTGGGGTGGGGGCGGGGGCGGTGCGCGGGGCGGAGGGCAAAGGTTCGCTCTTCGGCGGGGTGACGCTGGTGACTTGGTCGCCGTCGAACCGGCGGATCGAGGCGGTGCGCATGAGCTTGGCTACCCAGCGGTCATGCGCCTCCTTGCGCATGTCGAGCAGGGCGAGCTTCTCGCAGGTGTCCCGGACTTCCGGATCGGAGAGCGGCTTCTTGACCCCGGGTTTGGTGTTCTCCGACTTGAGCAGCCAGAACGCGACGGCGTCCTCGAGGACGATGCTGACCTCTCCGGTCTTCAGCGCGAGCCCCGCCATGACGAGGTCCTTGCGCAGGTCCCCCGACTCGAGGGTCACGGTGCCGCGGTCCCCGCCGTCGGCCGCCGCGCTGTCCTGCGAGTAGGTGCGCGCCATCTGCGCGAAGTCCTCGCCGGCGAGGACCCGGCGGCGGATGGTGTTGGCGAGCTCGCGCTGGTCGTCGACGGTCACGCCCTCGTCGGCGGTCACCCTCGGGATCATCAGCGTGCGGAGGCGCACCGCGCCGGGGCCGCGGAACCGGTCGCCGTGTTTCTCGTAGGCCGCCTGCAGCTGCTGGGGGGTGACGATCTTGATGCCGCCGGTCTCCCGCGAGCGCATCATCTCGACGGTGACGATCTTCCGCCGCAGGTCTTTGAAGCGCTTCAAGGTCATGCCGGTGCGCCGCAGTTCGGCGAGGAAGGCGTCGCGGTCGCCTTTGAACCGCTCGCCGTTGATGATCTTGCTGATGTCCTCCTCGATGATTTCGTCCTTGAGGACACCGCCGAGTTTGTCGAACTCGGCGAGGATGAGCTCGCGTTCGATGAGGCTGTTGATGGCGTCCTCCTCCAGGGTGCGGAGCTGGCGGTCGCGCTCCGGCCCGGGTGGCACCGTGATGGTGATCATCTCGCGGGTATGTTTCACGGCCTCGTCGACCTCGGAACGCGTGATGACGCGGCCGTTGACGATGGCGGCGATGGCGTTGACTTCCCGGCGGGCGGCGTCGGCGAGCGGCGCGGCGAGGGAGAGGAGAAGCAACGATCGGATCAGGAGGCGGGACATGTCTTGTGTGGGAGCTGAGGCCGCGGCGGGGCGACCGGCTTTCAAAGAACGTAAGTTGTTCACATACGCGGAATTCCCGCGGACTTCAAGGGCGGGCAAATCGGCGCAAGCCGGTGAATTTCGGGGAGTTGTGGCGCGATGAACGAGATTTCATCGGGGTGCGGCGACCGCGGCTGCGGTGTCGGCGCGCACGAGGCGGACGGTGAGGAGATCGAACAAGCCCGCGTGGCGTGTTGACGTGGCGCGCAGGGTCAGCTGCGGTGCAGCTTGGCCGGAGGGTTGGAGCGAGCCGATCTCGATGGTGCGCGTCTCCGCCCAGGAGGCGCCGCTTTGGATCTCCACGGTCGTGTTCAGCCCCGGGGCGCGCACTTCGAGCAGGCCGCCGCCGAAGGGGCCGGCGAAGCACTCGATCTCGAGGGCGTACGGCGCGGCGTCGAGGCCGGCGAGAGACCAACTCGCGGCGGCTCCGGCGGAGCGCCAACCGCTCAGCAGGGCGTTGTCGGGGTCGTGGCGGGCGCCGCCGACGAGTTCGGCTTGGGAGAGGGGCAGCTCGAGCGGACGGGGCGCTGGGCGGGCGGCAGCCGCGGTGTCGAGCGCCTCCAGTTCGGCGCGCAGCGCGAGGATGCCGTCGAGATCTCCGGCGCGTTTGAACTCCTCCTCGAGCGGTTCGAGGGCGGCGCGATAGCGGCTTTCGAGATCGGCGTGGCGCCCGGCGAGGGCGCGTTCGTATTCCGCTTCGAGCGCCTGCAGGCGCAGCGGCGGCTCCGCCGCGGCCGGTGCGGGGAGGAGGGCGGCGGCGGCGGCGAACAGGCGGTAGCGTCGGGTCCTCACTTGGGGGGCGGGGCGGGAACGAGGCGGACGGCGGTCAGTTCGAAGACGCCGCTGGAACGGGCTCGGGCGCTGACGGTGAGCCGGATCGACGGGCCGAGTTCGAAGGTCGCGGCGCGGATCGACTTGGTGCGTCGCCCGGCCAGGCGTGAGGAGGGGATGGTCACCGTGGCCGATTGGTTCAGGTCGCGCACCTCGACCTCGCCGCCGCCGTGGCCGGGGACGAAATCGAGGAACACATGGTAGCGGCCCGGTGGCAAGTCGCGGACGGGCCAGGCAGCGGTGCAGTCGGAGCTGGTCCAGGAACGGATCGCCCACTCGGAGCCTCGCAGCGGGCCGCTGAGCTCGGCGGCGAGCGGTTTGAGGACGACGTCGCGCCGTTCGCCCCGCCGGCCGACGCGGGTCGCCGCCGGGGCGTCGACCGTGGCGGTGAGGGCGGCC
>JAUIGD010000525.1 GCA_030430255.1 Verrucomicrobiia bacterium | reverse complement strand
CCGGCGCCGGCACGGAGGAAAACTGATCCCTCCGCCGCCGCGGCTTCGCGTGGGCGGCTCGCCCCTGCCATGAGCGAGGACGCGGCGCCGCGCGGCAGCTTCGGCCAGCGCCTTGTGTATTGGGCCTATCGCGGGCTCGAGCTGGCGCTCAAGCCCCTGCCGCTCCCGTTCTGTCACCGGTTGGGCGGATTCTTGGGCGGGGGATTCCGCTGGCTGGCCCCGCCCTACCGGCGGCTGGTCGAGCGCAACCTACGCATCGCTTACGATGGTGATCTGAGCGCTGCTGAGCGGGCCGAATTGGCCAAGCGGATCTTCGTCCGGTTGGGTTCGAATTTGGTCTCGAGCATCAAGCTCTCGACCATGCGCCCCGAGCAGGTGGCCGCCTGTCTCGAAGTGCGCGGGATGGATGGCGTGCGTGCGGCCACCGCCGACGGGAGCGGCCTGATCTACCTCATCAGCCACATGGGTGCCTGGGAGATCCTCGCCCTAGCGGGGGCGATCACCCCGCGCGACGACATGCCGCGGGCGTCGCTCTACCAAGCGCTTTCGAACCCCTACCTCGACGCCCATGTGCGCGGGCGCCGCGAGCAGACCGGCACCCGCCTGTTCGATCGCAAGGCCGGCTTCGGGGCGCCTACCAAGCACCTGCGCGAGGGGGGCGGGCTGGGGGTGCTGGTCGACCAACACGCCGGTGACCTCGGCGCCTGGTGCCCGTTCTTCGGCCGCCTCGCATCGACCTCGACCCTCGCGCCGCTGCTGGCGAAACGGGCCGGCGTGGCGATGTTCCCGGTGGCGGTCGAAACCATCGCTCCGGGGCGCTGGAGGATGACGATCGGCGGGCCGCTCCTGCCGGCGGCGGACGAGCCGGTGGACACGCTGACCGCACGCATGAACGGCGAGGTCGAGCGCGCCGTCCGCGCCAGCCCGGCCGACTGGTTCTGGGTGCACAACCGCTGGAAGACGCCCGACCCGAAGTGGCTGCTGACCCGTTACCGGCGCGGTGTCGCCCTGCCGCCGGGTTGTCGCGTCGGCGACCTCAAGCCGTTCCGCGTCGTCGTCCGTTCGCCCAACCCGCTCGGCGATGCCTGCATGGCGGTCCCGGCGGTGCGCGCGATCAAACGCGGCCGCCCCGACTGCTGGCTGGCGGTGCTCTGCCCGGAGAACCTGACCGGCTTCTGGGCGACCGTCGACGAGGTCGACCGGGTGCTGCCGCGCCCCCGGTCGGCGTCGAATCGTGAAGTTGGCAACTCATTGCTAGAAGAGGGGCCGTTCGATGTCGCTGTCTTGCTGCCGAACTCGCCGCGTTCGGCGTTGGAGGCGAGGCGCGCGGGGATCCCGCGGATCGTCGGCTACCCGGCCAGGTGGCGCGACCGCATGGTGCACCAGTTGGTGCCGCCGCGCGACGCCCGCGCCGGTCCGCGCCCGCACCACGTGAACCATTACCTGCGGCTCGCGGAACGGATCGGCGCCGACGTGAGCGACATCGGCTCGCTCGCCGCGCCGCCCCGCGACCCCGCCGTTGTCGAACCCCTGCGGATCGGGGTGAGCGCCGGCGCCGAGTACGGACCCGCCAAGTGCTGGCCGACGGAGCGCTACGTCGCCGCGGCCAAGCGGGTGGCCGGAGCCCGGCCCGGGGCGCGGTTTGTCCTGTTCGGCACGGCGCGCGAAGAGGCCATCGGTGCCGAACTCGAGGCGGGGATGGGTGCGCTCTGTGAGAACCGCATCGGCCGCACCGATCTCTCCGGTTTGATGGCGGAGCTGCGGGCGTGTGCTCTCCTGATCACCAACGACACGGGCACGATGCACCTCGCCGCCCACCTCGGCGTGCCGACCGTCGCGCTGTTCGGCAGCACGGAGCCCGCCTGGACCGGGCCGCTCGGGACCGGGCACCGGGTGCTCCGCCACCATGTGCCCTGCAGCCCATGCTTCCTCCGTGAATGCCCACCGGAGTTCGGTTTCCGCTGCATGGAGGCGATCGCGGTGGAGGAGGTCGCCGGGGCCGTGCTGGAGCTCCTCGGGCGCCCGTGAAACATCCGCCGGACCGGCGGCGGGGGGAGGCGGGAGGGCCGGATGGTACGGCCGGTGCGAAGACGGCTGAGCAGCAGCCCCTACTCCAACAAGTCCACCATCAAGTCGGGAGCCACCGCCTCGACGGCGGCGCGCAGGTCATCGAGCCCCAGCCCCGCTGGCAAGACGAGATCGGCCTCGGCGCGGAACAGCGGTTCTCCGCTCATGGGAGCACTCAAGCACTCGGTATCGAGATTCTCGACGTTCACCCCTCGCGCGGCGAGGGCGCGGGAAACGGCGCTGACGATCCCAGACCGATCGGCGCCGGTGAACTGCAAGCGCGCGGTCGCCCCGCCCCCTCCCGCAGGGGCGCCAGCCACCGAGTCCGACTTGACGGTCACTTCCAAGCCCTCCAAGGCCTCCAAAGCAGTGCGCAGCCCCGCTTCGTCCGCCTCGCTGACGAAGACGCGGACGATGCCCGCGAACTCGCCCCCGAGCCTCGCCATGCGCCCTTTCGCCCAGTTGCCACCGTGGTCGGCGACGGCCGCGGCGAGGGTTTCGACGAGTCCGGGGCGATCGGTGCCGATGGCGGTGAGAATCAGGGAGGGCATGGGTCGTTGGACGCCAAACGCGTTGGCGGCGGCCGGGGAGAGCCTCCGCATGGCGGGGGCTCGCCTCCATTCGGCTTGAGATTACCCGCTGGCGCGATGCCTGCCAAGCGGGAAGCGCGCTGGGAAGCGCCGCCGTCGACGTCGTGCAGCGAGCCCGGATCGATCGTCGGCCTCGGGCTGCGGCCTGGAAGCCCGCACGCTGTCGGCGGTGGCGTGGGGCCGGCTCCGGGAAGGTGCTCACCCAGCCGCAACGCCGATCGCTGCCGCCGCCTGCTCAGCTTCAACGCATGGCAGCGCCTCGCCTGCGGTTGGGGTGATCGATGCGGGCTCGTCCGAATGGCGTTCGTTGAAGCCCGATCTTCGGGCGGTTTGAATCGACAAATGGGGATCGATGCTCGCTCCAGGAGCCCTTGGCTGCTGCCGTTGCAAGCGCGTAACGAAGTGCCCGCCGAGACGAGTTCGCAAGCGAGCCCAGTGGGCGCTGGGGCCATTGGTCAACGGAGGGCTCCGGAGACGCCGACCGCGGTGAGCGGCCCTTCGCGTTGCTCAGGGTGACAGTCCGGGATTTGGTTAATGGGCGTGTGGCGGGTTTCGCTCCCCGCATGAAAATCGGCGTGTCATCCCGACAAGCGCAGCGCCGGAAAGACCCCGCCATGAACACCGCGTGCCGTGTCACCCGGACGCCCCGGATGGCCTGCCGGGTGCCAAGCGGGCGGGCAAGGAGGCGCCTCCCCATCGTTGCCCCAGCTGAACCAAATGCCAGTGGGCTTAGGAGGCGCTGGGATCATTCAACACGAATGGCTCCAGAGACGCGGATCGCGGTGAGAGGCCCTTCGCGTTGCTCAGGGTGACAGTCCCGCGGTGTTGAGGGCGGTCAGGGCGGTGTGGGGGTGACTAGCCCGAATCGATCACCAAGCTCCGGGCTGTGGCTCGCCCTCGGTGACGCTGAGGGTGTTGGCGTGGTGACCGGCTCGGGCAGGGTGTTCACCCAGCCGCTTCACCGGTCCCTGCCGCCGCCTGCTCAGCCTCAACGAATGGCGGCGCCTCGCCTGCGGAGGTGGTGATCGATCCGGGCTAGGAGCCTGTCGGACTTTGACCCTCCCGCCGACGTGGTCGAGGTGTTGCGATGGCCATCCGCTTCGTCCCCGTCGACCGGGACACCCCGCTCCTGATGCCGCCCGA
>JAUIGD010000524.1 GCA_030430255.1 Verrucomicrobiia bacterium | reverse complement strand
CCGGCGGGCGCGCGGTGATCGTGTAGTCGCCGAGCTGCGCCCCGCGCGGCAGGCCGAAGCCGGTCTCGAAGGTGCCGAAGCGGTCGAGCTCCACCTCGGCCGAGGCGATCAGGCGCCCGGAGGGGTCGGCGACGCGCACCTCCCAGGCCTTCTGGCCCGGGACGACGTAGCTGCCCTCGGCGACCTCGCGCAGGATGCCGCGCAGGTTGACCGGCTCGCCGGGCCGGTAGGCGGGCTTGTCCGGGTAGAGGTACCCGCGCGGCGTCAGGCCGCTGCTGAACTGCAGGGCGCCGATCTGGATCAAATTGGTGGCGACCCCGCGCTCGGACTGCGCGAAGACGCGCAGGCTGTCCATCGATTGCAGGCCCTCGAGGCGCGAGCGGAACACGCCGTCCGCGCCGGTCTTGCCGGTGCCGACGATCTTCGACCCGTCCGAGATCAGCAGCTCCACGCCGGCGGCCTCGCCTTTCAGCATGTCCTCGGCGTACACCAGCGCCTCGCGGCGGCTCGATTTGACGATCAGTTCGACGTCGCTGCGCATCACCAGAGTGGTGGCCGACCAGTCGCCGCCCTCGACTTTGACCACGCCGGCGAAGGCGCCCTCGCCGGGCACCTCGATCGGGATGCGGTGGGTGAGCTCGCGGTACTTGGCGTAGTCCTCGAACTCGACCTCCCACGTTTTCAGCGGCTGGATGAGGTCGATGTCGAGGTGGTCGACGCGGCCGAGCGCGTGCGTCTTGCGGAAGTACTGCTCGAGGTTGAGCGGGTAGAGCGCGACTTTGACCTTGTCGATGTTGCGGGTGATGACGGCGATCTCCGGCCCTTCGTCGGTGCGGAAGGTGCGCTCGGTGGCGACCCCCAGCGAGCGCTCGCTGAGCAGGGTCACGCGGCCGGCGGCGGGGGCGGCCCAGGAGCCCCAGTTCAGGCGCTTGAAGGCGGCGAGCCCGTCCTCGAGCCGGCCGAGCTTCTCGCTGTAGATGACGCCGGTGCGGTAGAGCGCCAGCGAGGCCTCCTCCGTGCCGGGGTACTTGCTGATCAGCCGCGCCCACTCGTCGATCGCCTCCGCGTAGCGCCGCTCCGCGCCGCCCTTGCCGTCGGCGTCGAGCTTCTCCGCGGCGGCCATGTGCATCTGCCCTAACGTGAACAAAACCTGCGCCGCGCGCCGGTCGAGCGGGTACTTCTTGAGGAAGGCGTCGAAGCGTTCGCGCGCCGTCTTCTCGTCGCCCTCGGCGACCGCGCCGAGCGCCATCTGGAACTCCGAATCGACGATGCCCTGCTGCGAGGCCGCCCACTCGGCGCCGTTCGGGTAGCGGGCGACGTAGGCTTGCCAGGCTTCGATCGCCTCGCCGTACTTGCCCTGGCCGAAGCGGATCTGGCCGATGCGGTGCGCCGCCTCCTGCTTCCATTTCTCCAAGCGCTCGGCCGGCGAGACACCGGTCTCCGGGTCGGGCGCGGTCGCCTTCTCGTCGGCGATGAACTCGTAGTCCGCGCCGGCGATGAAGGCCTCCAAGGCGGGCACCGCCTCGTCCGCGCGACCGGCGTCGGCGAGCGAGACCGCGATCGCCCGCGCCTGCTCCGGCGCCTCGGGGTGCACCGGGTGCGCCTTGAGGAAGGCGCGGCGGGCGTCGATCTGCTGCTCCACCGGCCGGTCGGCGACGAAGGACCGCACCCGCGCCAGGCGCGCGGCGGCGGCAGCCTCGCGGTCGGCGGGGCGCTCGGCGGCGAGCAGCTCTAACAAATCGTCGGCGTTCTGGCGTGCGGCGGCCGGTTCGCCGGCCGAGAGCTGGGCCTCGATCAGCGCCGCGCGCGCCTCGAAGCGGTGTGCCCCGGCGGGGGCGGGGTTCTCTTTGAGCTGGCCGCGGCGGCGGGCGTCGCTGCCGACGGGGCCGGCCCACCGCGGGTCGAACTCATCGAGGTAGGCGCGCAGGGTGTTGATCGCGTCCGGGGTCTGGTCGAGCCGCGCGTGCGTGGCGCCCACCTTGAACAGGATCTCGTCGCGCAGCGCACGCGTGACCTCCATGCCGAGCACCTGCTTGTAGAGGTCGAGCGCCTTGGCGTGGTCCGGCGGCAGGGCGTCGAGCTCGCCCGGGGCGGGTTCCCGCGAGAGCTTGTCGGCGAATTCGATCAGGCGCCCGGCGAGGGCCTGCTTGCGCTCGGTGGAGAAGATGCGCCCGGCCTCGGCGGCGTAGATGGCCTCGGCCTCGCGGTGCTTCGCCTGCTCGATGAAGGCGCGCGCCAGCAGGTAGCGCGTCTTATGGCGCCACCCGGATTCGGGATGGCGCTCGAGCGCCGCCTTCGCCGCGCTCTCGGCGCCGGGGTAATCTTTGTCCAGGAACAGCGCGGTGGCGCGCAAGTAGGCCGCGCGCGGGTCCTTGTCGACGGCGGGCGCCAGCGTCGCGGCAGCGGCGGCGAACTCACGGGCCTGGAGCTGCTGTTCGCCCGAGGCGACGGCGTCGGCCTGCGCGGCGGCGGGCGGCGCGGCGCTGATCAAAGCGAGGCCGCTGAGGGTCAGGGAGAGGGCGATCCGGAACGGGACGGGCGGGAGCATGGCAACGATGAGGGTTCGGGTTCGAGAAACGGCGCAACGATACCACGCGAATCGGCGCAGTTGTCAGATGGCTGTAAAAAAAGACACGCGGCGGCTGCGGGTGTTAGAAATGTTTTCCCGGTCGCCCCCCAAAGGGCGCGGAATTCGCCGGCGGCGCGGACTTGGGATCGTGGCCACGCGGCGCCGGCGGTCGGCCTGCGTTCGCAGGGAGGTTCACATGGAGGCCCAGCGACGCCGAGGTGGGGCGAGGGTGCGTGGGGCGGTTCGCATCGGCGGCACGCGGGGACCCGTGCCCTCCCGCAGCGATCGCGCCGGCGTCGGAGCCCCGGCCGCGGGACGCTTTCTGGAATAGCCAAATTGCGGCATTTGGGGTTTAGTGGACGGGTGATTTTCAACGCCCGCACCCGCCCGACTCAGACGCCGAGGATCTTGGCGTTGCTGGTGCTGTCGGGCCTGCTGGCGCCGGCGTCCTCGCCGGGTGCGACGGAATTCCGGCGACCGGGATTCGAAAAGTCGCTGTTCGACCTCGATTCCGTGTTCCTCGAGCCCGACGAGGTCGGCCGCACCGCCGATGCGTTGGCGGCCTTGGGCGGCGCCTTCCCCGGTGCGCCCGAGATCTCGACGGGGCTGCGCGAGCGCGCTCTGGCGCTGGCCTTGAGGCTCGACGGCGTCCACCTCGGGGCGAGGGAGGCCCTCGACCGGATGGAATCTGGCGCCGGGCCGACCGCCAGCTCGGCGTACGACAACCCGCAACAGGTCGCCGACGAACTCTGGGCGCTGGCGGAAACGCTCGATTCGAGCGACGCCACCGCCGACGATCAACGGCTCGCCTGCTACCTTATCCACATCGCCGCGCAGATCGACGCCAAGCGCGAGGGGGGTCTGGAACGCTTCAACCGCCTGGCGCACGCGTCCGCCTTCGAGGGGTGGGTCGGGGTCATCAAAGGCGCGGGCAGCTTCGCATTCCCCGACGCCGGCTCGCCACGGGTCGACGTCGGCCCCTCGCCGATCCCCAACCCGAACCCCGACCCGCCCGAGATCCCACCGGCCCCCGGCGAGGTCGTCGACGACCCCAGCCAGCCACCACCACCACCGGGCGCTCCGGCCGTCTTCGCCCGCCGCGAATCGACCGCACGCACGCTGGCGACCTGGCAGATCGTCGGCACCCGCGGCGCCACCGTCAGCGAAATCCGCGCCCAAGGGATCGCCGGGGAGCTCGATTCCCCGGCCGCCCTGCGCTTCCAAAACGACGCC